>NZ_JAELTN010000019.1 GCF_016428855.1 Pedobacter sp. ASV28 | reverse complement strand
CCCCCCCCCCCCCCCCCCCCCCCCCCCCCCCCCCCCCCCCCCCCCCCCCCCCCCCCCCCCCCCCCCCCCCCCCCCTCTTACAAGCACAAGCCGGCATACGAGATGGTAACGCAGGTCTCGTGGGCTCGGAGATGTGTATAAGAGACAGGTTGGAATCTTGGACCTGTGGCTGTAGAGATTGAAACAAAGTTATTTCAATGGTTTGCCCAACTTTTCGGATGGACTGAAAGTGCATTGGGATTGACCATGGCAGGAGATGCACTCGCCAATTTTACCGCATTAAAAGTTGCAAGACATCATATTGGCGAAATGCACTTAAGTCAGAAAAGCCTTGGTAATGCCGTTCCATTAATCTTGTATTGTTCAGACCGTTCACATGTGACCATAGAAAGGGCTGCCAATATGCTCGGATTGGGAATTAATACTGTACGTAAAATTGAAACTGATGAAAATTTCAAGATGAAAATGGATAAGCTTGTAGAAGCCATTGAAAGGGATAAGAATGCTGGCAATCAGCCATTTGCTGTTGTAGGTACTGCTGGCACCACTTCCTTCGGTTCCATTGATCCCTTATTTGAAATGGCCAACATTTGCAAGAAATACCATTTGTGGTTTCATGTAGATGGCGCTTACGGTTCAATGGCTATTTTAAGTAAGCTGGCAAAAGACTTGTTTAAAGGGATTGAATTGGCAGATTCCATCACTTTCGATCCCCATAAATGGTTATATATATCACAATCGGCCAGTTGTGTTTTATTTCGAAACATTAGCCAAGCAGAAGCTTCTTTTGTAATTGATGACGATTATGTTTATAAAGATAAAGAAGAAACAAAAACAGGAATTGATTTTAGTGATTATGGACCTCAATGGAGTAGGGGCTTTTCTGCACTAAAAATATGGTTTTCTTTAATTGCCCATGGAAAAGAGGCCTACTCGGAAAGAATTAGTCAGGATATACTGCTTGCAAGATATTTTGCTGAAATTGTTCAGGCACACCCTGATTTTGAACTGACAATAGCCCCTAACTTATCCATTTGTTGCTTCCGATATAAACCGCAAAAAATGAGCGACTTCATTTCAGAAGATGAAAGCGAATTGTACCTGAATCAATTGAATAAAAAACTATTGACTGCCACTCAATTCAATGGTAGATTTTTTCCTTCAAGTGCCAATTTAAATGGCAAATTTATGTTACGCATCTGTATCGTTAACTTTAGTACCGAAGCCAGTCATTTACTTGATTTCCTTCATTTGTTGTCTACAATTGGCCATGAGCTGAATCAATCGCATATAGAAAACCAAAGCGAAGAGCAACATAAAAATATATTGAGTTATGGCTGAACGATATATAATATACTCCCCATTGAGGAAAGAATATGGAACAGATGGTTGTTTTTTATGTGACATTAGCTTACATCCAGAAAATGACACTGAGAACTATGTTATCTATCGAGATGAAAGATGTTTTATACTCATGAACCGTTATCCTTATTCGCCCGGACATTTTATGATCGTTCCTCATTCTCATACAAGCATGGTATACGAACTTGATCCAGCCGTTTGGCTTCATATCGCCCCATTAATTTCTAATGGGATTGAGCTGCTACAAAAGGGATTTGGAGCACAAGGGGTTAATATGGGCATAAACCAGGGAAACGCCAGTGGGGTAGGACTATCTTCTCATTTACATCTGCACTTTGTTCCCCGATGGAAAAATGATACAAATTTCATGACAACTGTTGCCAATGTCCGTGTTTTTTCTTCCGATTTCAAAAAGATCTTTATGGAGATGAAGAAATTGGCAAAGCAATATTTTAAAAACCAAAATAAAAAATAAACTGGCTCTAGAAATCATTTTGAGGGAAGATGATATACGAAAGCCTAGCTTTTGAAGTGTATGAACGAGAAGTAAAGTCTCTTAAGGGATATATTTATACCCGTCCTAATCATTGCGGAGAATGAAGCCGTAATGATCGTCCCACTTTTTTTAAAATGGCAACATACAATGTGTTCATGAACTATTGCCAATCAGCAAATAAAGCTGAAATTAGTGAATTGCTACATCGCAGTAAGCTACCCCTTAAAAAAGAGCCGATGATGATTTATTGAACCATACTTTCTTTTGAATCTCATAGATAAAGTTCAATTTGGGAGATTCACCGAAATAGGTGATTTCTTCCTCTCCAATTTTTTCAGCGTCCAAACGCCCAATGGCTATTTGAGAACGTGTATTTTCTGCACCAATTTGGAAATGTACCTTGGAAACGAAATGGAAAATATAATCAAGCATTAGTTTTTTAACTTGTAGGTTTATTCCTTTGCCCCAGTATTTGGTAGCGTAAAAGGTGTATCCAATGAATATAATGCTTTTCTGTTCATCATAACCGTAAAACCGTGTACTGCCAATAACTTTTCCAGTAGATTTATGGACAATTTTAAATGCACCTTTACTTTGGATAGCACCATTAAAAAAAACGCTAAAAACCTGTTCTTGCCATCGGTCTTTGTTAGGATGTTGTTCCCAAATCTTAGGATCGGCAGCAACAGCATATAAATCTGACCAATCTGCTTCTTTTAAGGGGATAAGGTAGACCGTTTCATTCTCTAATTGTGGCTGTATACTGAAATCTAATTTTTCCATCATAATTTTTTTTTCATCATCATGTCTGTTTGCTCTTCATTGCCCAGTGTGAATATATGTTTGTCGAATTCAACAAAACCATTTTTCTGGTAAAAACTGATTGCTCTTGAATTCTTTTCCCAAACGCCCAACCATACATAGGCAACATTCAATTTATTTGCAATATCTATGGCCTTTTCATAAAGTAACTGTCCAACTTTTTTGCCATGGAAATCTTTAGATACATAAATTCTTTCGATTTCAAGCGCATCTGCATCTTTCAGTTCTGTTTGCGCATGGCCAATATTAATTTTCAGGTATCCGATTACCCTATTTTGCAGGGTAGCGAAATAAAATTGCGAACTTTCATCGGAAAGCTCGGTAATAAGTTTTTCCAATGAAAATGCCTCCTCTAAATAGTTGTTCATATTTTGTTCTGTGTTGCTATCCACAAAAGTTTCCAAAAAAGTACTTCTGCCTATTTTCTGCAATTGGTGTGGGTCTTCCTTAAGTGCTCTTCTAATCTCTATCATTTCTATTTTTCAACATTAATTTTTGCCAAAGGTGCTGGCATAAATAAAATCACGTATTCCATTCGAAATTTAACCAATCTCTGTTTTCCCTTGCGCCTAAACGTTCATAAAATTTTTGGCCAGCTCCATTCCAAGAGGCAACGGACCATTTAATCTGTACACAATTATACAATTTCGCTTCTTCCCTTAAGGCATTCATTAATTGTTCACCTATCTTCTGTCCTCTATGGCTTTCATCTACATAAAGTTCTTTCATATATAGTACAGGTTTGTTTTGGGCAGTATATGGCAAAAAGTAATAGACCAATATGCCCACAATTTGTTGATTACTGTCGGCCACAAAACAATGAAAATCTGGAGGGTTTTTGGTAAATCCACTTTCTTTAACTATTTGGGGTGTAATGGCAAAAGAATCGATGTATCTCTCAAATACTGCTAAGTCTTTCATCATGATCCAAACTTTTTCGCTGTCTTCTTCAACGGCTTTACGTATGATTATTTTTGTTTTATCCATAATTAATGATGTATTAACTGATCAAGCAAAAAGCAATTCTTCATTTATATTTTCAAAATTAACGGTCAATTGGATTACATTTGTAATCCAATTTAAATAAAATGGATAGTCCAATTTTTTCACAACTTTTTCAAACCCTTAAGATTGATCCATCAATAAACAGATCCATATATCTACAGTTGGCCGATGGCATGTTATCATTGATAAAAAAGGGCAGCTTAGGTGCGGGCCAAAAGCTACCAAGTTCACGTGATATGGCCAAAATGATTAGTGTAAATCGACTTACCATAGCTAAGGCATTTTCAGAACTGCAAACACAAGGTTGGTTGGAAAGTTTTGTAGGTCGAGGTACTTTTGTATCCGCTCACCTACCAATGTTAGATCCCGTAAAGCTAAAAGGTTTGGTCAGGTCTTTTTCCCAAAAAAAAGCAGGATTTGAAATAGATGAAAAACAATTTGAGCTCAATCCATTTCATGTTTCTACTGCAGAACTACATTTAGATGATGGTTTTCCAGATCCCAGATTGGCTCCGCTAAAAGAGCTATACCGTGCTTACAGAAATCAGCTGACCAGAACCGGTCTGTACCATAAATTTGGCAGCTATAGCCATCCAGCAGGATCGGATATTTATAAAGAGGCCATTTCCTTTTATCTTAACGAAACGAGGGCATTAAAGACTACTCCAAGGAATATACTTTCAGTACGTGGCACTTTGATGGGCATAAATCTAGTTTGCAATGCACTGATCAAAGCTGGAGATGTTATCGTTTCAGGTGTACCAGGATGGCAAAGGGTTGAGCATAATTTTATACATGCAAAGGCAAAACACATTGGCATTCCTGTTGATGAACATGGCCTAGTGGTTGATGAACTACGAAAAGTTTGTAAGAGAATAAAGGTTCGAATGGTCTATGTAACTCCACATCATCATTATCCCACCACGGTTGCCTTAAGAATTGACAGAAGATTAGCACTCTTGAAACTTGCAAATGAATATGGCTTTATCATATTTGAAGACGATTATGATTTTGACTTTCATTACAAGCACCGTCCACTGCTACCATTGGCAAGTGCAGATGAAAACGGAATGGTGATCTATTGCGGTTCTTTTAGTAAGAGCTTTTCTCCTGCCTTTCGAATGGGATATCTGGCAGCATCAGAAAATGTGATTGATCACCTTACCAACATACGGATATTACTCGATCGGCAAGGCGATCATATATTAGATAATGCCATGGCAGAGCTGATCAAGGATGGCACGATTTCAAGATTTGTTAGAAAAGCACATACGGTATACGAAGACAGACGTAACTACTTTTGTGACCTGTTAAAAACTGAATTAAAAGGTGCTGTAGATTTCATTGTGCCCGAAGGGGGGATGAGTGTCTGGACAAAGTTTTCAAATTCTATAGACTTGGAAAACCTGGCCAAAAGGGCATATGCCAAAGGATTATATTTATCGAATGGGAAAATACACCAATATGATGGTTATAGAGAAAACGCAGTAAGGTTGGGTTTTGCGTCCTCATCAAAAGAAGAATTGGCAAAAAGTGTGGCTATCTTAAAAGAGCTTCTTTAAGAATAAAATTATGGGCACTTGTTTTAGAAATAGAATACTTCAAACTGTAAACGAGATAATGTAATACCTCTTTTGAGGTATTACATATGTGATTATTATTGCTTCACTAACTTTTCCACTACTTTTCCATACTGGCCATTAAGACTTACAAAATAAATACCTGTTGAAAATCCAGACAGATCTATTTCCACGTTCGTATCGGTAGTTTTTAATGCAAGTGTTTTGATTACTTTGCCATCATATCCAATCAAGTTAGCCGAAGAGAACCTATTTGCTTCAAAGGTTAAGTTAACTTTTCCTTTTGTTGGGTTAGGATATGAATTAACGGCCATTGAACCTAAGGTAAATACTATAGATTTTGTTTCAAGTTCATTTTCCCTACCATCCAAATCTACCTGTGCCAATTTATAATAGTTGTTGCCGTTAAGGGGTTGCTTATCGTTAAAAGAGTAGCTTTTCGCTATCGATGAATTACCATTCCCCTTAATATCGCCAATCCTTATAAAGTTCTTGTCGTCACCACTTCGATATATTATAAAACCACTGTTTTGCTGTTCGCTGGCAGTATTCCAATTGAGTTTCACATAACGGCTTTCTGTCTTAACCATAAAACTGGTAAGACTTACAGGCAATGTATTCGGGACAATGGGTCCTCTAAGCGGACTTTCAACCGCTGTACCATTCAATGCTCCATCCATAGGCGTCACTTCAAAACTGATGTACTTGTTGATGTCTGCCGAAACCAATGTATAGTTCTTTCCAGTTGCCGAAGCAATTGCCACCTTGTTCAGACCAGAAGCATTGTCTGACCTGTACCATTTAAAAGTAGAACCACTTTCGGCATTACTCTCTGCATCGGCATAAGTGTAGTTTCCCGTAAGTAGCTGTCCTACCTTTAAGGTTCCCGTGTTGGTTACGTTGCTTGCCGTAGGAGCTGTATTGGTAGCATTAAACAAACGGAAATCATCAAAGGCCACAGAGCCAGGATTGCCATTGTTTACAAAGATATTAAAGCGTAGATCGAGGCTATTTCCGGTATCGGTTATCGTTCCAACTACTTCGGCCAAGGCGTTGGCCAGCACCGGACTATCGCCAATTCTGTCGCCATTGGTATCTACAGCCAAGGGACCACCGCTATCGGAAGCGTTATTTGGATAAATCCCCACAATCTTTTTCCATGCTCCACCATCTATCCGATACTCCACCACCATATAGTCCATCACGTTGCCATTGGTCTCAAAATACAGGCCCTGAAAAATAGCACCCGTATTGGCACCGAACAGGCCCTTAAATGACAGCCCCGTTTTTCCAGTAATGTTGATGCCCGACCAAGTGATCGTCTGTGCCGCGCTAATGGTATTTTGGCCACCACAGCTTGGGCCTCTATCAATATCCATTGCCGCAAAATACTTATTGTCGCTATAACCCGTAAAACCATTGACGGGTGTAATGTCGCTTCCATCGGTTCTTTTAAAGAATATGGTTGAAGAGCACCTGAATTCTGCTACTGAAAGTACCCTGCTGCTACCCGTAGAAGGCGAACCCATATCTTCAAAATTATCTGACCAGAACTGTGTTTGTGCTGTTGCTTTAAGAGAAAAAAGGGTTAACAAGAGTAGGTTAATAAGATATTTTTTTTTCATTTCTCTAGGAATTGATTAGCTAACTAAAGTCCTCCTTTCTCACCAAAAATTGTAGTACTTTTTTATCCTATCATGGCACTTAAATGATTGTATTTTAACATGAAAAATTACGAACCGAAGCTTCCTGCAAAAAAGGAAAGGAGTAGGGGAAGGTAAAAAGTAGATCCGTTATGGTTTTTCAATTTAATGAACTTATTTATCGCTTTACATGAGACTGCTACGTTTCTAACTTAAACAACCCTATCTTTTGTCAGAATTGCCTCTTAGGTTTTTATCTTAAATCTTTATCTTAGAAAAACAATTAGAGGCCCATACTAAAATCCATCAATGAGAAAAGTAATCAATGGTATCAATCTGACCACAGATGGTTGCTGCGACCATACCAAGTTTAGTGGCAGCGATGAGACCCACGAGTATTTCACAGACCTGGTTGATGAGTATATTATTTTCTTGTATTCTATAATTGCTGGAAAAAGGGGAGACGGTTGGTAGACGACACCCTACTTCAAGATCAGCTCAACTTGACTAGCAGATGCAACAGCGCTTAAATCGGGTAGTGTGGCACTTCATTATTTGAAACCGTGATAAAAACTGAATACCTTAAGCCCGTTAAAAATGGAAATTTAGTGTTTTGGTTACGGCTAGCGTAAATTTGACCTTTAGATCAATAGACAAGTTGTTTCATTTTTTGGTTGTTTAGTGCATTTGACACCGCTTTCAACTTTTAACTTTATACTTCCCATGGTTGATGCATATCAAATCACCCCCTGCAAGGTGCATTGTTGAATGAGTTGCAGCATGCTTTTGCAACCTGATTTCTTCAGAATATCTTGGCGGTGGATTTTAACCGATTCAATGCCTATAAATATTTCTTCAGATATCTCAGTGTTATTCAATCCGTCAGCGATAAGTCGAAGTATTCGTCTTTCTCTTGTGGTAAAATAAGGTAAAGGTCTAATCGTCTCTTCCATGGATGTCATATTTCAGTTTATTTTATTGCGGAGAAGTACGTATGGCGCAGTTTGGTAACGTTTCCTCAGCTTTGATGATAAGCTCTAAAATAGCTTCCCTATCCGACTCATCCTCCTCATCATTAGGCGATACGTAAAGTTCTTTTAACTTTTTAAGATTAGTTAAAGCACCTAAATCTTCTAACCGAATTTTGGTTTTCCAAACATCAAGGTACTCTAAATCGGTTAATTTATTGATATAAGGTAGGCAAGCTTTGGTAATCCCGTCATGCTTCATCAGTGTCAAGGTCTTCAGCTGCTTAAAATCGCTAATGAATTTTACGCCTGCATCGGTAACGTTTGTTTCTTTTAAATAGATGTGATGAACAATAGAAACCTTTGCGGCAATCATGCCCAGATACTCGTCATCAACATCAAAATCATCAATACAGGTGAAACCAGACAATTCGGTAGGGATCTGCTTGGAATCGGTAATATGCCTAAAGTGCCACCAAAAATGCTTTTCTGCTCCTTTAAGTTTCATCAATCAATGGGGTTACCAATATTTATGCTCTAAAATAGAATAACTGCATAAAATTAAGTGAAAGTAGCAGCCAGAAAAATACTTAAAAATAGGTATTTTTCATTTTAACAATAATCCATGAATTACTATTTTGTTTTAGGTCGTAAATCCAATGGCTTATCAAGCAAAAAATCCCCAACTTTCGTTAGGGATTTCTGTGACCCCGCTGGGATGTGAACCTAGTCCGAAATCCACGTTTATTCTGTGTCTGGAAAGGTTTTAAAATTCGGCAACCCCTTTTTAGCATACGTTTTAGCTCTAAATGCTATGTTATACCAGCTTTTGACTAATGGCATAAGTAGTTAGCTCCGCACTGTTTTGAGTTTCATTTTTTCAAGAATTCGGCTCCGGTAAGTACTTATAGTAGCTGGACTCAGGCATAGTATTCTGCCAATCTCAGAGACTGTTTTGCCAGAAGTGATAAGCAATAGCGTTTGCTGTAGCAGAAACCTGAGCGAATGATTTAGTAGCAAAAAGTGTAGATACTACTAAAATGGTAATGAATATTTTTTTCATAATCTTCTAATTTAAATTGTTAATTATTTTATTTAACGCCTCAAAATTGACAAATAAGAGGATGAATAAATGTAGATGAAAAGATGAAAGTCTTGTAGTGATTTAGTTTACAGGAAGAGAGTAATATGATAATGGCATTCAATAAAAATAGTATTTAATCGAGTTCATAAAATTAATTGCTCTTATGCCTAAACTCTATATTAATAACTTGATCATTAAATAATACTTCAGCCTGAACTATTTACTGGAGAGACCTTGGGCTATTGGCACCTGTAGGCCTCTGATCAACATTGAGAACCCGTAGACGGAAGTAGCCATCGCCATTCCAACGCCTATAATTGTAACCACAAAGGAATGGGATGTTAGTCCATAGATGGAAAATACTATTCCACATATGGCTATTATAGTTGACCAAGTACCTATGTAATAATCCTGTTTTCGTTTGAATAGCCAGCCTAACGGAAAAAAGTGTAATCCCACAACCAATGCAATAACAGGGATAACCAGATCTGGGTACCCCAAATTGATCACGATATTGATCCCAATGAAGATGCCCAAACCTTCGCCAATGCACAACCACATATACCTTTTATCACTTTTTTTATCAACTTCTGCAACAAATTTCCCATTCTCATCAGAATAACGTTTTGATTCTTTTAGAAATCTAAAGGCATAGCTTGCAATTATAACGACCAAAATAAGGAACAAAATTAATGCATATTTATATAAGCTTTCCTTTAATCCGCCATAAGCAATAACTGTCCAAATACTAGTAAAGAAAGCCATCATCAGCATTCCACTTGCATATCCAGACAATTCATCTGAAGGTTTAATTTTTAGCTTCTCTTTCATATTTAAAACTAAAAAAAGAATACGTTTTCAACTACATATTTGGTTCTAAATTAATAAAATATGTAAATAAAATCCTAATGGGATGGGCATAATGGCATACTCTAATCATATGTAAGTTCGAGCCTCCATTTTCTGTTCTATGCAATTCTATAAATTCATTTCCAAAAGCTTCTGGTATAGAGCTCCAAGCTTCACATTGAATATTAATCTCCTTTTGCGCTTGAAAATCATCATTGGGACAATATTTATAGGCTAGATCCGAAATCCATTTGTAAATTGTTTTATTGACCTCTTGTAAATATTTAGCCCATGGAAAAAGACCATCATCGTATTGGAAGTCACTTAATATACCTGTTCTTCTCCGTCATGATGAACTGCATCTAAAGTTAGTAATTTCAACTTTGACACAGTTTATTTACACTCTCAATACCTTTGGTAAATCATATATCTTCCATCTTCTACAGTTTCTCAATCTCTTTCTCGAGCTTTTCCAACTCTGAGGGCCTGGCGGCGTTTGCCGTCTTGATAGAACCCTTGCTATCAATCAATAGGTAGGTTGGGAAGCCACCAATATTAAAATTGCCCATCAGTAATTTAGACTCATCATCATCAAGAAAATAGTTCTCACCTTTTATGTTTTTTTCTTTTACTAAATTTATCCAGTTTTTAGCAGTTGACTGCAAACACAGATTTACAAAAACCACATTTTTGTCCCTGAACTTTTGATGCAATGCCGGCGTGAATTTAATTTCATTAAGACAAGGTACACACCATGTTGCATAGATATCCAAATAGATAACCTTACCAGCATATTTTTTTGATAGGAACTTTAAAAAGTCTGGGTCTTTTATTGTTGAAACTTTGTTTTCTTTATCTAGGTACTGCATTTTAGCCAATGCTGTGGGCTTTACCACCACATTTCCAATGCGGCCTGAAAGAAGTTCAAGGTATTGATACAAAGCAGGATCAGTAAAATATTTCTTCATTAGAGACAGCTCATTTTGCAGCGTTGGTGTTTTCTTTAATTGATAAGAAAAGAAGGTAAACATTAAATAATCCCGACTGATGCTGGAAGGTTCTTTTAAAAATATTTCAGCCCCCAATGTTAAAGCTTGTTTAAAGTGTCCTGCTTTAATTGCCTTAGTTATTGAGCTGTCAGTTCCAGTTTTCCAATACACATAGTTTTGAAGATGATAGGGATACATCATCGATACAAAATTGGTATCAATGCCAAACTCAAAGAAAGGATCCTTAAATATGTTTATTCTTTCAGACCTGCTTACAACTGAGTCTGTACCTTCGTTTACATAACCAGAGATCCAATTGGATATCCCGTACTTAACATCTCTTTTAGCAAAATCAACAACAATAGGATCTATATCATATTGTTTTGTATAGTCATTAATTGCTGTTAAGTAACGTAAATAATCCTTTTTAGCGTCTGTTAGCATGTCAGGTGCAGACAATGCATAATTGTATTTTTGATAGGGGAGTTGACTTAAATAATAGTGAAGTAGATTTAATTGGGTACTTATTTTGGCATGATCACCCGAAATAGTTAACCATTTGAAGTTGGGCGTATTTAATAAAGCCGCATCAATTACCAAGTGTATAGAGTCTCCTGGCACCACGTACAAATTGATAAAAGTACTATTGTAGGCTAGGGTCATGTTTTGAGTAAATAGCATATTTTCTTGTACAGAAAACTGCATCTGGCTATCTATTTCGGCACTCTTTCTGGTATTGTTAAAAGGATTTAAAAAATTAACGCCAAGAACTTTTGGTGTGCTTGCTGTACTATTAATCATCTTGCCCGTAATAACTACTCGCTTAGCGCTGGTTTGGGCAAGTAAATTGTTCATTGCAAAATAAAATAGCAAAAAGGTGATTATGTTTCGTTTCATAACTTAATTTTTTAGGTATAGGTAATCCCTGAAACCCATTTTTAAGTGTTCTAAAAATTATAAATTGATGATGATGATATGGTTGTTGAGCTGATTAACGCATGGCTTTCAGGCTTGCCTTTATATGCTCTAAATGTTGTCGGGAGATGGGAATTATCGTTTCATCTTCTAGCAATAAAGTGCCGCCATCTTCTTTTTGGAGGCTTTTAACATAATCTAGGTTTACCAAGTGAGATTGATGTGAACGTTTAAAGTTGTATGGCGCCAAAAGTTCTACAAATTCCTTTAAAGTTCTGGAAACCATAATAGATGATGAATTTTTCAGATAAAAGGTGGTATAGTTATTTGAGGCTTCACACCTTATAATTTCCTCTACTTTAACATAATATGTTTGCTGTAGGGTAGGCAAGGCTATCTTTTGAGATTTGGTTCTATTGTTATTGATATAATCTAATAAATTCTCCAAGTTGAGGTTCCGCTTTTTTGAAACTATTTTTTCTTTTGCCTTTTTTATAGCCTGTTGCAGTTCTATAATGTTGATAGGCTTAAGAAGGTAATCTAGCGCAGAGAACTTAATGGCCTGAATTCCATATTGATCAAATGCAGTAACAAAGATGACTTCGAAGTCAATTGTTTTTAACAATTTCAGCATTTCAAATCCAGATTTATCATGTAACTGTATATCCAGAAAGAGCAGTTCGGGTTGATGGGTGTTGAGGATTTCTATTCCTTCTTCAACAGATGTACCCACCGCAACAACAACGATGTCTTTGCACCATTTGTTTAATATAATTTGCAGATTTTCAATATTATGCTGCTCATCGTCTATGATTACGCTTCTAATCTCCATTTGATATCCAGTTTTTAATTTCAAGTATTACAACAGTTCCTTCTTCGTCTGATTTTATGTTTAATGTTGCAGGTTGAGTTTTAAAAACCTGATTGAGCAGATCCAATCTTTGCCTACATAATTTTAATCCGAAGGAGCCAGGTTTCTCCATTCTTTCAGGATGCGAAAATCCTTTGCCATTATCCTTAATGATGAATTTCAGATTGCTGTTTTCACTTAGGATGTTAATCGAGATAAATCCTTTTTCTTTTAACCTAGAAATGCCATGTTTTACCGCATTTTCGATAAAAGGCTGTAGCAATATAGCAGGAACATCAATATTTTCAATATTCAATGTATCAGCTACATTAAGCTCGTAGGTAAAGCCAAACCGAAGTTGTTCAAGTTGCAGATAATCTTCGGCAATCTTCAATTCTTCTGCAAGGGAAATCATCTCCTGCTCGCTGGTTATAAGTACTTTTCTTGTCAGGCCAGCAAATTTCGATAGATAAATATTAGCATCTAAAATTTTATCCTTATTAATCAGATTTTGAATTGAACTGAGCGCGTTAAATATAAAATGGGGATTAAGTTGCGCCCTAATCGTTTTTAATTGAAGTTGGGCTTGTTGTCGCTGTCTATTAAGTTTTCCCAGTTTATCTTTATTGTATTTGCCGTAAACAAAAAATACAGCAATAGTGATTAATATAAAGCCAATTAAATATGGTAACCAATAGTTCATATTTGGCAAAGAAGCAGCTGTTACATTGAAAGAAATCCTAACCAAACTTGCCTCTATCCATTTGGGCTGTTTTGTTTGTTGTTGTACTACAAAGTCGTAATTTCCAGCCCGTTTAAAATAGGTTTCTTCTAATTCAATATTTCCTTGAGCATCTAAAAAGCCTATCCAAAGCGTGTCTTTCTTACCTTCAAAATTCCTGATCAACCGAGCCGAATAAACTAGGGTTTCCTCCTTTTTAAATTGGAAAAGTATCCTTTTTACACTATCTACAGGGAAATTGAAATTCTGTGGAAGGTTATTTAGAGAAGACCAATTTGCATAACCCTTGTTTAAATGTTTAGCTTTTAAGTTAAAATAGCTATGACGAGTTGAAATCACTATTTGCTTAAGTATAGGTTTATAATTGACGCGCCAATCGAATACTACACCATCTCTTAAACTGTAATTATCTTTGTTTGCTACTTCAACCATGATTTTTTTGCCTGGATAATTGAATTTACCTATTGCACCATAAGGTTGTCTCGCTCCGTATTTTTGTTCAAGATTAGGAATGGGCGACCATCTTACAAGCTCTGAGCTATCATTTTCAACTATACGATATTGATATAGTTTGTAATTATGTTTGGTAATTCCCATCGATATTAAAATGGCATCTGAAGAATCTGAAATCAGGTAAACCGGATATTCTTTGGTTTGCGAGTATACAGATCCAGAAAAGTACTTTTGGAGACTGGAGTTTAATTTTACGCCTAGTAAAAGTGGACTTTTAGGTGCCATCTGGCTGATTTCATCATTCTTATTATTCTCGAACTTAAAAAAAATACTGTAAAGTGAAGTATCACTGACCGTAGATACAAATGGCTGTTTAACCATTGTTCTCCTTTCAGTGCCAATAACCTCGAAAATAAAATTCTTCCCAAAAGATTGTTGTTGCCCAACTGCCTGTAGTGATATCATAAGGAGGAGAAATATCCACAATAATTTACGATTGAGCTGATCCGTCATTTGTTATAAAGGCTGCTTTTGTTAAGCCATACAAACTTGTTATAAATAAATGATTGGAACAACAATGATTTAGAATTTGGAAGGAACTATTGAGAATATAGTTTAGCATTTTAAACTATTTTTAGATAATTGTAGAGGCAGAATGATAATAAAGTATATAAAAAACTTAGCCAAATCACTCAAAATGATGTGTAAAAAACCACTTTTAGAGCATCAAAAACAGTGTTTGGAGCTCGCAATTGATGAAACATCCAGAGGGAACAGGTGGATATTCTTGAAATGTCAACAAATCAACACCATAATTTTGTGTATGTTAATGAACTGGCACTGGATGTAACAGATGGGCTTTTTCACTCAGTTGCGGATATGGTCAAGGTAACAGGCCAATCGATCAGTGGATTTATCGAGGAGATGCTGGAACCAGTGCAGTCGATCGAACCTAACGTAAATCCAGTGGAGCTTGCAAAAGGAAAAGGCGGAGGCGACAGATGCAACAAAACCAGGGCCTTGGGCGGTAGCCTTGGATTTTCCCCTCGCGCATTTGCGGCCTGCAAAAACACCCACCCACATAACCATAGCTGTTTTTGCCCTGGTGTTTACGAAAAAAATTAGTAGTAGACTTCCATTTGGTCTGTTGGGTTAGAATTGGCGCTTACGGCTTGACAAAGTTTGGTGGCTTGGTTAAAGTTACTAGAAAAACGGAACGTCGTAGAAGGTATCTTCACCAAATTTTGTAAAACCATTATTATGGCAGTTAAATGTGGGATGGTAAGGAACTAACAATAAATACTATACCTACAATAAAGCCGAAAACCACCCAAATCCAAAGTGAAATATAATTACCAAAAGTTGTTACACTCCTTGCGTTTTCTTTTGTACCTGTTCCAGACCACTTATTAAATCTGTATAGCAGATATGAAAATATTAGTATACCAATACCAGTTAAAAAAGCTTCCCAATCCATAAATTAAGTCTCATTTAAATTATAATATAGTTAGTACACTTTGTATTGATACTTCTTTAATTGCTTCGATATTTTTGAGTTGCCGGATATGTCAATCATATCAATCGGTTCGCCATTTGGTATATTTGGTCTAATAACTTCAGTTAGTTCACCGAATATCTCTTTTATGTTTCCATTAATTTCTAGACCAACTATCAAATGTGGGAGCTCTTCGCTTGAGGTATCTTCCATTAAAGCCAAATAAGCACCTCTTATTTCCCTTCTGGTAACGCAATATTTTCTTATTGATTCCGCTAGACTTATTGGATCTACCTTAGGCTGAGAAATCAAGATATTGCTTTCCATTCTCGCTTGCCTTGTTTGATCGGGTTTGAAAAGTTCTCCATTAACTAATTTGCGTATCTCTAATGGTGTAAACTCTTTCGTAGGGATGGAATATGGGTTGAGTACAATTGTAATGTCGTCTGGGCAGTTTTCAAAAATAGATTTTCCTCTTACGACAATATGGTTAACTTCTTCTATAATGATATTATTCTCAAAGATTTTCTCTATTGACGTGAAGATTGGTACTTTTCCATTGTCCAAATTCTTGACTTTGACACCCGTTTCATTTTTACCTTCCTCGTTTTGAAACGTTAGGAGATATAAATCAGTGTCTAAAATTGTTCTATAAAAAAGAGGCCTATAGCTAACGTCGCTGGCGGCTAAAGCAAATATTTCGTCAATATTCTCTGGCTCGGAATTTCTTTTTTTGTTGATTTTGAAAATGTCAAATAGTCCCATAGATTTACAAGTTGGCTTAAGGCGCCATGAGTTCATATAAAGCCCCTGTTATGTGAATTGTTAAGCATTGCTATTTTCGGCTTCCAAACGGGCTAATTTTTGATTTTCTACAACTTTATTTATTCTAGGCTGTAAAAACCAAATTCCAATAGGCAAAAAGAGCACAAGGAAAAAGTCACCTAAATATTGTCCCACACTTACTTCTTTTCCAGCCTCAATGCAGTTCAGAAGTTTTGCAGGAAAAGCCAGACAATATAAAATAGCAAAAAATACATAAAGCATTGGAATAGCGTAAATTCCAGTGAAAGTCATTCCTTCTCCATTTGACAATACCAATATGGATATAAAAGTGCCGAGACTAATTAGAATATTTATAAGGAAAAAGTTAAAATTTACAGTGACTTTCTTGGGCAATAATTGATTTAACTCATTACCGGCCAATATTGGCCATAAGGAATAGATAACCGCACCAATGATTCTAATAATCATAGTTGAGGATTGATCACCTTCAATATTGAAATTGTACATTATTGCACCTACTACCAAGACTAGGAAGATTTGCCAATGTTTTAGAATTAAAATTGATTTCATAAGAGCGATTTTTTTACTAAGATATATAATCAAGAGAATAATTGAAAAGGTGCGATTTTTTCATGGCACCACAAATTAACCAGCTGTACACACAGTTCTTCATCCTTTTATAATTCTACAGGGAATTAACTACGATTTATGTATTTTAGTAGCATTTACTCGAAAAGCTAATTTTCTATGATGCCCTGTCCTGTCCGTATTGTTGTGTTTTGTTTACTGTTTGCCCTCACAGCAAAAGCGGGCGAACGCCAACAGCCTCCCTTGCAAAGCAAAAGAGCGACACAATGGTGTGACAGCCTGACAAAGCAGGCAGCTACATACTACCACAAAAACAGCTACCAAAGTGCGTTAAAAAGCTACCTGCAAGCCTTAAAAATTGCCGAAGATCATCGCCTGCAGAAACAACGGGCATTCCTGCTCAACAACATTTCTGCATTATACATCGATTTGTACCAACCCAAAAACCTGCCCAATACGCAAAAAGGGCTGCAATATGCAAAACAGGCTGTAGAGGCGCTAAAGGCGCTTAAAACAGACAGCATAGAGAAGCGGGCGGCGTTGGCCGTAGCATACATCAATTACGGCGACTTACTGAACAGTTATGGTACAGATTCCAAGCGGCCAGAATTTCAACAGAAGGCCATCGCTGTTTTTAGTGAAGGTATCGACTTTGTTAAAAATACTGCCGATTACGACACTCAAGCCAATTTGTACGCCAACTTGGCCTACACTTACAAAAACCTTAATGACAAGCCGAAGTATTTTTTCTACCTGCAACAAGCCTACCGCCTTACCGATCAACATCCTAGTGCCATCACACTTTATGTCAAGCAGGGCGTAAATTTTGCCTTGGGAGAGTACTACAGCATCAGCGGCAATATCAGCAAAGCCCTGCTACATCTACACGAAGCCGAAAGTTTGTTAAAGCAAGAGGCCGATCCCAATTATCAAATGATGAATTTGGTTTACGGTCTGGCAAATACCATTTACCAGCAAACCGGAAACTACAAACTGGCGCACCAATACCAAACCCGGTATTGGCACATCAAAGACAGCTTGCTGAATGCCGAAACGCTACGTAAGTTTGAAGAGATGGAGGTCAGGTACCAGTCGGAACGCAAAGGCCGCCAACTGAAAGAAACCGCCCTGCAATTGCAAAATGCCAACCTGATGCGCAATGCGCTTATGGCTGTTGCCGTGCTGTTGTGCCTTTCTTTGTTTTTATTTTATCGCGCTTACAAAAATCGCCACCGGGCTTTGCTGCTTAAACAGGAAGTGGCCGATATGGCCCTGCAAAAAGCTGGAGTTGAACTGGCCGCCAACCGCCGGTTGTTGGAACGCCACACCGCTAGCTTGGTAGAGAAAAATCATTTGATAGATGGCCTGCAGCAGCAATTGCTGCAAACCGGCAAAGCTGACGATAAGACGTTGAGCAAACTGGCCAACAGCCGCATACTTACCCGCCAAGATTGGGAAGAGTACAAACGCTTGTTCGATAAGGTGCACCCTGGTTTTTTCATCAAGCTGCGCAGCCATTTTCCAGATATTACCGATGCCGATGAGCGTATCTTGGCGTTCAGTCGCCTCAATATCAGCGTTAAAGAAGCCGCTGCTTTATTAGGCATCTCTTACGAATCGATGAAAAACAGCCGCTACCGCCTGCGCAAAAAAATAGGCATTCAAAATGATGTCGATTTGAAGGAGGTGATTGGCAAGATGTAGGGCAGACGGTTAGCCACCTAGCGGTTGTACGGCACCGATGCTCCAAAGTGCTTCACCGTTTAGACCATCCTTACAATAATAGCCAGCGCCAACCCGTCAAAATTTAGGTTTCCAAACTCCCCAAACCATCAAAACCCACCAGAAAGCCAAATTGATGACCTATTTGATGACCTGCATTTTGCCGTCAAAACACCCTTTATGCCCTAAGTTTGCGGTGTAACCAAGCACTGCGCAATGACAAAGAACCCCGTCCGTTCAAATTGCACTAAGGAGACCAGGGCTATCGGTGGTCCGGCAGGCTACCAACTGCCAATTTTTGCAGAACGTTTTTTGCCCACAGTAGCTGTTACGCTTTTAAGTTTTCAATAACATAATACGATATGATTACATTGCTACGTTCGGCAAAACTCTTAACCCTAAAAACAATTGCTGGGCAAGCCCTGCTTTTACTGGGCGTTTTTACAATAGTTGGAGCATCGGCGCAAGTAAACCCGGTTAATTTTCAGGCGCAGCAAAAATTTGGTACCGATAGGAACCCTATTGCGCCAGTAATTGCCGATATAGACGGCGACGGCAAAAATGATCTTGTAGTGGCCAATTTTAGTGCCCTCAGCATATCAGTTTATTTCAACACTTCATCACCTGGGGTAAGCTTTGGCGCTACCAGCTTTGCCAATAAGGTAGATTTTCCCACGGCAAGTAATCCGGTGTTTTTGGGCGTGGCCGATTTCAACGGTGATGGGAAGCCAGATCTCGTGGTGGCCAATGCAGGCGCTTCAGAACTTACTGTTTTCAGGAACACGGCAACCGCAGGAACAATCAATTCATCAAGTTTGGTCAGGGAAACGGCCCTATTGTCCGATATCGGGATGCGTAGCCTTGCCATTGCCGATTTTGATGGTGATGGCAGACCTGATCTGGCCGCGGTCAGCGCCAGTACCTCGCAATTGTCGGTATATAAAAACACGAGTGCGGCAGGGGGCGGCATCACCCTATTAAAGGTGCTCACCGTAGCCACAGGCACATCGCCGTTTGGTGTGGTTGCCGCCGATTTCAATGGCGATGGCAAGGCTGATGTGGCCGTGGCAAACCGAGGCGATAACAACCTTTCGGTGTATTTGAATAACGCTTCTGGGACAGCCATTACTTTTGCGGATAGGACGGATTTTAGTGCGGGCGGTATTGCACCACAAGCCTTGACCATTGCAGATTTTGATTCCGATGGCTTTCCGGATCTGGGGGTGTTGAACCAAGCTTCTAATCATGTTGCTGTTTTACGTAACAACGGCACGGCAATCTTTTTGGTGGCTGTTACCCTTCCCGTAGGTACATCGCCCAGCGCTTTAGCCGTTGGCGATTTAAACGGCGATGGCAAACCTGACCTGGTGACTACTAATTTCGGTAACGACAATATCTCCGTTTTACTGAACACGGGCAGTGGAAACGCCATCAGTTTTGATCCCAAAACGGACTTTTCCACCGGTAACAATCCCTGGGGCGCAGCAATTGATGATCTGGATGGTGACGGTAAGCCCGATATTGTGGTAGCAAACTATAGCGATGTCACGGATGAAAGGACAATATCCGTTTTACGCAACAGTGCATTTGCACCAACAGAGCAGGCCACCAGTGTGACCTATAGTAATACTACCAATAACGCTACTACCGTGAGCTGGAATAACGGAAATGGTAGCAAAAGGGTGGTGTTTATGCGTAACTTAAATACCTCCACATTTCCAAGCCCGATAGACAACACTACCTATATGCCCGATGCGACCTATGCACAGGGCAGTAGTGTTGGTGGCTGGTATTGCGTCTATAATGGCGCAGGCTCGTCTGTCAATGTGACAGGGCTAACTACTGGTCAAACCTACCGCATTATGGTGTTGGAGTATAATGATATATCCGGGCAGGAAAAATATTTTCCAACTGCTGCAACGGGCAATCCGGCGGCGGTAAGTGTCAACACCTCGCTGATCACTGTCATGCCAAGAAGTGGAGAAGTCGGCAGCACAGTGAGCATCAACGGTAGCGGCTTTAGCACAACCGCCACTCGTAACACCGTTTACTTTGGCGCAACAAGGGCCCAAGTAACTTCCGCAACGACCACCAACTTAACCGTTGCCGTGCCTAAGGGCAGTACGCACCAGCCCGTTAGCGTCATCAGGGAAAGTGGGTCGCAGGCTTTTGCACGTAGCCCCTTTATAGTAACCCGCACCGGCGGCGAAATAGGATTACAGCCCGCCAATGTTTTTGCCGCAGGCACCAATGCCAGTAAAACCCAGGTAGGTGATATCGACGGTGATGGTAAACCTGATTTGATCGTAACGAATAGTTTGGGCATAGCCGTGCTTAGAAATACCACTCAAGATGGTGCAAAAAACAGCACCTTCACGCAGGTTACCTTTGCGATGGGCGGCATCACGCCAACCAATTTGATCGTGGCCGATCTGAATGGCGATGGCAAACTGGATGTAGCAGTGAGCCAAGCCGGGACAGCAAAGATTTACATTTTGGTAAACAACTCATCCGTAGGTGCACCCAGTTTCTCCAGATTTGATATTTTAACAACCGCTAACATTACCAATTTGTTGGTGGCCGATTTTAATATGGATGGCAGGCCAGATATTGCCGCCACAAGCTCTACCGGAAACAACGTGGCCATTTACCCCAACACCACAATTGGAACCTCTATAAATTTTAGCGGAACGCCTGCGGCCACCATCAATTTGGGCTTTACTACAAACAGCATGGTGGCGGCCGATTTCAATGGCGATGGTAAGCCCGATCTGGCCATCATCAACGATGCCAATGCCCGGCTGTATATGGTACAGAACACCGGTACCACTACTTTCTCTTTTGCCACGCAGCCCTATATCACTACCACACCCAATCCCAAACAATTGGCGGTAGCCGATATGGATGGCGATGGCGCAAACGATCTTGTGGTATTGGGCACTTCAATAGTTATTTATAGAAATATCTCTGCCTCTTCGACTATCGAGTTTAACTATGTCTACTTCGCTACGGATAACATCTCCGAAAGCCTTGCTATTAATGATATGGACGGCGATGGTAAGCCCGATATGATCATCACCGGTTCAAAGGCCCTGGCCATTATACGCAATTCGCTTACCTCATCCTCATTTCCCAGAACCAGTTCTGTAACGCCGGATCTGGCCGAAAGCAGGTTTTACCTCGCTCCAACCAATGGCGGCCTTGCCCTTGCCGATTTTGATGGTGATGGCAAACCCGATGTGGCTGTAACCAACAATGCATTGGCTGGCTTGGTCATGGTCTATAGAAATGCCCCCGTCCCAATGCTTACTTCCGTATCGCCGAATAGGGGAACTGCAGGCACAGTGGTCACCCTGACAGGTACCAATTTTAGCCCGGAACCAGCCAACAGTGCCGTATTTTTTGGTGCCGTAAAGGGCAATGTTACAGTGGCAACCCCCACCAGCCTTACCGTTACCGCTCCGGCAAGTGGCAGCTTTAAAAACATCAGCTTTACAGATTTAAGTACGGGCATAGGCCGTATGGCAAATACACCGTTTGCCGTTACCTACCCTAACGGGCTGATCAACTTTGTGCCGCAACAGAAGTTTGCTACTTCCAAAAGCCCTATTTCCCCCGTTATAGTTGACCTGGACGGAGATGGCAAGCCCGACCTTGTGGTGGCAAATTTTGGGGCAAACACCATATCCGTGTTCCGTAATACTTCTGCTACGGGCAGTATAGCTGCCGGCAGTTTTGCCTCCAAGGTCGATTTTGCAACCGGTACCAGTCCGGTAAATATAGCCACGGGTGATCTGAATGGAGATGGCAGGCCTGACCTAGCAGTGGTCAATGCAGGCAGCAACAGCTTTTCGGTATTCATCAACAACTCCTCGGTAGGTGCCATTGGTTTTGATACAAAGGTGGATATCGCTACCATTTCTCCCTACACCAGTCCCAGGGCCATTGCCATTGCAGATTTTGATGGCGATGGATTGAACGATGTGGTCACAAGCTCATTATATACTAATACCCTGCTTACCTACCGTAATGTGACCCCTCTAAATGGTGCTTTTAATGCCATACCTGTACAAGGTATTCCCGTAAGGACAACACCTTTCAGCATTGTTGCCGAAGATTTAAATGGTGATGGAAAGCCAGATATTGCCGTGGCACACTATGGCAGCGATAAGATAAGTGTGATTCAGAACCAGTCTGTAGTGGGTACTTTTATGTTCGCATCGAGGATAGATATTACTTCGGGAACTACGGGTGCACCACAAATATGCAGCATGGCAGTGGCCGATTTTGATGGTGATGGCAAACCTGATCTGGCCGCACTCAACCAGGCCGACAATACCATATCGGTTTTTAGGAACAACGTTAGTGTTGGGGCTGTCATAGATGATTCGGGCTTTGCAACCAAGGCTGATTTTGCCACGGGTCCCAGTCCAACTGCCTTAACTGTTGGCGATGTGGACGGCGATGGCAGGCCCGACCTAGTGACCAGTAATTATGGTGGCAATTCGGCTTCCATATTGCGCAACGCGTCAACTTTGGGTAATATCGGTTTTGCTGCAAAAGACGATTTAGCCACCGGCGATACTCCTTGGGGCGTGGCCGTAGCCGATTTGGATGGGGATGGCAGACAGGATGTGGTAGTGGCCAATTATGCCGACAATACCGACGAGCGTACCATTTCTGTTTTCAGGAATGGTATTGCGCCACCCACGGCACAGCCAACGTCGGTGATGTTTTACAATACATTAACCCATTCAACCAGCCTGTCGTGGAGTAGGGGCAATGGCAGCAGGGTTTCCGTGTTTATGTTGGAGGGCGGCAGTGGCACTCCCGCCCCGATGGTAAATACCGCTTATACGGCCAGTGCAACATTTGGCAACGGCGCTCAAATTGGAACAAGTGGCTGGTACTGTATTTATGATGGAACCGGCACTACGGTGACCGCTACTAACTTAAAACCAGGGACCAACTATCGTGCGATGGTAGTAGAATACAATAATAATGCTGGCGGTTACCAGCAATATTTGTCCGAAACTGCGCAAGACAACCCGTTAAATGTGACCACCACAGCATCTACTGATGCAACGTTGAGTAGCTTATTGTTAGGTGCGGGCACTTTATCGCCTGTTTTTGCAGCGGCAACGGAAACTTATACGGCAACTGTGGGCAGCGCAATAACCAGCATCACCGTAACACCGACCGTAAACCAAGCCAATGCAACGGTACAGGTGAGGGTAAATGGCGGAAGTTACGTCCCAGTAGCCAGTGGCGGCGAGAGTACTGCCCTTTCATTAAACGTGGGCTCAAATACGATCGAGGTAAGGGTTATGGCGCAAGATGGTACAAGCATAAAAATTTACTCCGTTACAATATCGAGGGCTGGCTCTTCCAATGCAGATTTAGCTTCGCTAAGCATTACAGAAGGCACTTTGTCACCAACTTTTGTAACAGGTACGACGACCTACACCGCTGTCGTAACGGCAACGAGTTTAAGGGTAATTGCAACCGCGGCACAAAACGGTGCGACCATTACCGTTAACGGCAGCCCGGCAATCAGTGGAAATGCATCGGGAAATATTGCGTTAAGTACCGGCTTAAATATCATTACCGTTGTAGTAAGCGCTCAAGATGGCGTGACGACCAAAAGCTACACGCTTAACATCACTCAAGAGTCGGTACTACCGGTTTCCTTGATTTCTTTTACCGTAAAGGCGGATAGAAATTATGCACTATTGAATTGGGCCACGGCTGCAGAGCAATGGAATAAAGGGTTTGAGGTTTGGAGAGCGGATAGCGCAACGCAAAGGAACGAGGGGTCAGCGGAGCCAACCTTTGTTAAAATTGGAAACGTAAAGGCTTCCCATGTCGCAAATGTCAAATCTCAAATCTATTCTTTCACAGATAAACAGCCTGCCAATGGCGCTAATTACTATAAACTGATACAACTAGACGACGACGGGAAATCTAAGAATTTGGGAACCAGGATGCTAAACTTTAGCTTTTCGACCTCGGAAATACGACTTTACCCGAACCCCACGGACGACCTCATTACGCTATCTTTCAGCGCAGCAACTTTTACCTGGTTAGAGATAATGGACGTAAACGGTAGGGTACTGCAGAAAATCGGAATCCGAGACGGCGAGATTACTAAAGTGGTTTCGCTGGGCAGTTACCCCGCAGGGATATATATTGTCACTGTACAAGGCGCTAGGGAAATAGTGCAGCTAAAGGTAATTAGAAGATAGTATCTAACGAATTGATGGTATCCGCAGGGAGAAATCGAACATCTAACCTTTATCTGAATTATATATATACCTTGCTTTTTTCTGCTTCTACAGTGGGTTCATTTGGAATATACAAATATCGAAGCTTCACATATTTTTAGATTGCCGATATAAGTTGTTAATAGATAATAGTTTGCTGTAAAACAAAAAGAGGACAATCAATTTTGATCGTCCTCTTAAGTGATCCCGCTGGTACAAATATCGAACACCTTTATTGAAGATTGCAAGAAAATAATAGCATTAAAATTATAAGGGAATAGTATGAAGTTGAGTATATTTATAGCTAACTATGAAAGAGGACGCACCAGCCTTTAGGCTAAAATATAATGGAATAGTGGTTATCCAATCGCTACCTGATGATGAAAAGCAAACAGGTACAATATTGTATGATGACATAATAGCAAGGCGCTGTGACCAGAATGGGCATGGCAAATATTTTTATAATCCTTCATCTAAAAATGAATTAATAGAGGTGCTAAATATCATTT
This sequence comes from Pedobacter sp. ASV28, assembly GCF_016428855.1. Taxonomy (GTDB): domain Bacteria; phylum Bacteroidota; class Bacteroidia; order Sphingobacteriales; family Sphingobacteriaceae; genus Pedobacter. The sequence goes on along the minus strand of NZ_JAELTN010000019.1, from coordinate 54,255 downwards.
GCGACAATGTTCTTAATGATGATCTGCTCCCAATTTTACATTTTGAAATCCACGGATCAGAACATGGCCTTGGTTTAAAAAATGGCGATTTTGTTGTCTGGAAGGAACTACAAGAATATTGCAGATTAATAAACGTTAAGACTAAAAATCAACTAATAGTAACATTAGCTACATGTTGGGGTAGCAGTATCTGGAAAATGATTGATATCGGTATTCCTGCCCCTTACTGGGGATACATTGGCCCTAGAGAGAAAATTGGAGCTGGTGATATCATGGAGGATTTCGGTGAATTTTATGATAGTCTTTTAACTGAACAAAGTTGGGATAAGGCTCTTGAACGGCTAGTTGAAAATGGAAACCGAAAGAAGTACATCTATTTGCATTGTAAGGGAATATTTGAATATTATATTGAAAAAAACTACAAAGGCACCACTATCAACAAGCAAGAAACTTTTAAGCGTTTAGTTGGTCAAACAAAAAATCACTACCCACAACTGAATAGGGCTGATCGGAGGAAACGTTTGAAAGATAACCTAAGGCAATTTAGTAGAGAAAGCTTTATTGCCAAAATGAAGAAGGCGTTTTTAATGACTTGATAACACTATGGCAAAGGATTATAATAAAGATTTACGTAGTACCATCTTAATCTGTTCCATTAGATGTGAAGAAGCTGCGTCAAGTGCTTTGAAGATGCTTCTAAGGACTATCAAACCATCTTCTAAAACTCTTGACAATAAATCAAGCAGCCTTTCCTTTAAAAGTAAAATTGATTTGCTATCAGACATCGACGATTTAAAAGCAGAGGATTACAAATTTATGATTAAGTTCATGGAGATCAGAAACCAGTTTATACATAATCCTGATTGTAATTCATTTGTTGATTTAAGTATTACGGCAAAAGAATGTACGAATTTCCTAAAAACTCAGTTGTCGAATCCTATTGAGGATGAAGAGCAGAATCTAAACCATAGTTTTAAAGAACTCTTTATTCGTGTTTTAGGCACACTACTTATCCTTAAAACGGAATATCGTCATGGGTTTACCCACGAAATGCATAGGTATGTTGACACAAAAACCCTAGAAAAATTCAAGGATATATATTCTTCTGCTTTTAGTAAATGGAAAGCATACAAAGATTCATTGCTAAAACCTGTCTACCGGATGTTTACGCTTGCAGATAACTCTGAAAACGACGTGCTTGCTTTTGAAAAATATATTACCCTGGAAATCATTGACGAAAAAATCAAGTTACTTGACGCTATTAGTAAACGTGAAATTACTGAAAAGGACGTTTTCAAAAGAAGAGTGGATATTATGGAAAATCTGAAAAAAGAGAAAGAAGAAGTACAAGACGAATTGACTCATCAACCTGAAAGGGCATTTGCAACAAAAAAACAATCTTAAAATTACTATTTCAATAAATCACGAGCTGCCTGTATATCAAGATTCAGTTTTAACTCTTCAGGTTGCCTAGAATTAACGTCAATCATCAAATTTTCGATTTTATCTATTATTTTATTAGCAGCCTTATTACTTTCTGCACTGTATTTTAAAAATTTGTCATGTTCTATTCCAGACAGCTTCATTGTCAATTGTTGTAAAGGCATAAACGCTTTAAGAAATGCGATAGCCATATCTGCGGTATATTGTGGGTCTAAGGATGTTACAGTATCATACCATAGTCGAAAATCCTTATTAATATGACCCGCGACTTTGTGTCTAACGTTCTTTATCAGCGTATTTAACTTAAAGTCTTTAATGAAATTTCGTTCTAATAGAGCAATGGCATTGAACTCTTGAGCTAATTCTGGCTGAGAGATATTTATAAGAGACCTTAAAAATTGCTTTTTGCTATTATAAGTATCATAAGCTTCATAAACTATTAAATACACTTGTTTCATGTAAAATATCTGTTTGAGCCTATTTTTCGTTAAGTAGAGCTCTGTAGTGGTAATAGATAAATCAACTGAGGCGATGGTTACTAAGGCATCAAGACTGTAAAGGCCTTTCAATGTCTGGAAATTCTGACCGGTTTGATATTTTAAATCTAAGCTCTCGTATATATCTAGATCAGCAATCCATCTGTTTAAACTATCTAGGCGTTCTTGATAAAATCCATAGGTCTCGTTTGTAGTTTCGTAAAGATTTTTACCTGCGGCATTGGTATTAATAATAATTTGTTCGTCCATTGCTTACTATTGTTTAGCACTTTATAACCCTAATGTAAGCATATTATTCTCTATGAGGATGGGTAGTAATGCATCAATGCTGCAATCCAAATAGTATATTAAGTAAGTATAATATCGCTTTATATTGATTGAACCCATAAAACATAAATGCCTAGCATATGTACCATAGAAAACCTCTTTTATAATTATTTGGTCACTTTTTCCACACTGAGCGGGCCAAAAAATAAACTTGTTATCGGTTTAAATGATAAAAGGTATCTGTTGATACCACGGACAGCTACTTGAGCCGATATGCCTATTTTGCGCTGTACGACATGATGTCGATCTATGAAGAAACAGATTTTGAGGATTACTATTGGCCAGGTTTCTTCGATGAAAAAGAGGAAAGCAAGTATCTGATGATCAGAATGTACAAGGGTAGCCTTGTTGTTTTTCCAAAAGTCCGCTACAAAGGACTTTATAAGCCTGAACAGACTCTTCCCTCCATAGGGGATAAAATACAGGGAACGAAGCAAGCCGTTGCAATCTTCAACGAAATTCCGCCCAAAGATACTCAGAAAATACTGGGCTTCTGTCTTGCAGACACGAGTACCGAGAGGTGGCATACCAACCACTTTCCCTTTCTTGTTCCCTATACAGGCATTCTGGACAACAACAGGACTTTTGTAAAGGGATTCAGTAAGTATGTATTAGGCTATGGCAATCTTACAGATGTACAGGTTGATCCCATTCAAGATAAACTTATTAATATCTGCATCGAAATGAGAAAAATAGCTCTTGTAAAATACCCATAATATGGGGACGAAGAGGATGTAATAGACGAAAAAAGAACAGCAAACAGGGAAAACTTTGCCAGATTACTTGGACTTTGGCATCAGGCTCTCCCGATATTGGCAGGTAGGCTCTATGTACATTACCGTTTTACCTATGGGATGCGGAACATTAAGGGAAAGCCATCCAAACAGGATATGAAGCCTTGTATCATCAGTAACGAAGTTCCAGAAATCTGTTTCCTTTGGAAGGACAAGGGCGATTATTTCAAGCTTGAACTGCGTTTTGTAGTGGGTGGAAAAATGCATGAGGTATCGCAGTTTTTTGATACTGCTTTTTTTATTACTGCTTCAGGCGATCCAAAAAGGTACTTTCTCTTAAGCTCGGTAACGGAATGCGAACTGATCGCTTTTTTTAGTAAGAGCAATTTTCAACTGCTGATGGTAAAGACCCATTATGAAGATTATTGCAGGGAATTTGTTGGCAAGCTTAGGGATAACTACAGATTTATAAACAAATAATACACTATTATGGACAAGATAAAGAAGGTGCTGAATTATCAACCTGCCGATATCCGTGAAAGCGATATCGATAATCCCATTTCGGGAATGAACTATTTTTTCGTGAACCATCCACTGCACGAATCAAGGGAGAAGCTTTGGAGACTTTATGAAGGCTGGATTTATCTAGCCTCGGAATCTCCCGATGGAGAAGAACTGAAGGATATGATTTTTTTCTCTAACAGTCTTATAGAGATGCTGAACCTTTGTTTTGTGTTTACAGAAAAGAATAAAGAAGTTCGGGAATGACTGGTGATTACCACTCAATTTTTTTGTTGCACAAATTTCTGAACCATCCATTTTCGACAAGGCCAAGCCCTTCGGGTTTGCTAGAAAAAAATCATCCCTGCTCGCTGCGCTTGCGAGGTATTTTTTTCTGCAAAGCCTTGTCTTGAAAATGGATCGTGTTCAGGAGCGGTGGTTTACCAAAAAGATTGGAGTGGTTTGCTCGTTAATAAGTAGGTTAATTTCAAGGTGCCAAATTGGATTTCTGAAAATGAATAGAGCTCTAATATAACTTTTAAACATTTAAATTTTTATGATTTGCATATATATCCCATTGTAGGATAAAGCCGTGCAACCATTAACATTTGTGTTGATATTGGACTACAAAATGTCCATGCTTAGCAAAATTATAAAGGTGTTTTTTCCTTCATATAAGCGATCCAAAAAAAAACACATTTATTTTTGCCCACCACACTATTAATACAAAAGAGTAGTCTTATTAATCCGATCCAAAATTGTTTTCTCAAAAGACTCTGGACTTAATACTTTGACAGTTTCCCCAAACGACAAAATTAACTTTTCTAACTCATAATTGGGGACTACGTTAATTGTAACTTCAAGACCATCTTCCGTGTTTTTACTTTTTTGCGTTGGATGTATTGGTTTCGTTAAGACATATGGAGCTTGACTTGGCGAAAACCACAACTTGACAGTTTGTAATTCATAATCAACTTTTTTAGTAACGCCAATAAAATCGTAAAAATAGTCCTCCCAATCGACCTCAGTTTCAATGTACTTGGCTTTGGTTTCCTCAATAGTCTTAATCCTATCTAATGCCATATTCCAGTGTTCATTTTTTGTAAACTCATTATAACCGAAGATGAACCAACGATTATTGTATTGTTTCAAATAATAAGGATGAAAGGCAATAGTATATGGTAAGGGACTTTTGAAGTCTTGATATTCAACGGTTAATGACCGTTTGTTTACAATAGCATTAAATAATGGCGTAATGAATTTTGAACCTTCATAATCCAAGTTATTATCAAATGACATAACTTCTCTCTCAAGTGTTACTAAACCAAGTTTAGTTTCAATGGCTGGAATTATTTCATTGATAAACTCAAATTGCGGAATACCCTTGAACCTTGATAATACTTGCAGAGCAGACTTTAATTGCTTTGCCTCTGTTTCGTTTAAAGGTTGGTTATTTATAGAATATGCCGAATCGGAATATTTGAAATACACCGTTCTCCCATCTTTGTATTTTTCAATTGGAGCTTTCCATTCCGACAATTCCATATACTTCATATCTGCATAAAATTGAGTTTTCCCAATTCCTTCCAAACCCTCTTCTAATAAAGATTTGTTGGCTTCATCTATTAATCGTTGCCAAGTGTATCTGGCTCCTTTATTCCTTAGACACCTATCATAAGCAAGATAGCGTGTTAATGCTTTTTTATTTATCGACACATTTGTTCAGTTAGACTGAACAAATGTAGTGTTTGTTTGCGGCGTAATCAAAAAAGTAATTTAAAAAGCATAAAAAATAGAAATTTATAAGTTCAGTTTGACTGAACACATCGGTTCCATCTTTGTGTCATTAAATTAATATTTAAATCAAAATATAAAAACATGAGCAACAACTACGCGAACAATTTAAAATCTGCAATTGCAGTAAACCCAACTTTCAAAGCAATTTGTGAGTTTAATATCCAACAATTTCCAGTTGATGGATATTCAAAATATTATAACCAACTTGGAAACGGTATAGCCATTTTGCAAACAGCCGAACAACTTAATACCTATTTGGCTTCATATGCAGATATGCATCAACACAAACTTAACCTTGCCTTTACTTCATTGTTTGGCAAAGAGGATTTTAACAACAAATCAGCTGAAATCATAGACTGGGGTTGCGGACAGGCTTTCGCATCTTGTGTTCTAATAGACTTCATCAAGAATAACAACATCAATCTTAATTTGTCCAAATTCACTTTAATCGAGCCATCCACAATGGCGTTACAAAGAGGATTAGAGCATATTGATGCTATCTATCAAAGGAAGCAAAAACCTCAAACATTTTTAATAAATGAAAAGGCTGATACCAGTCTTTCTATACAACGTTGTCAGTCAAGTTGTAAAATCAAGATTCACCTTTTTTCAAATGTGCTTGATATAAACTCATTAAACCTGAATCAAATATTTAAAAATGTAACGAGTAATTTTGCTGGCTTGAATTATTTTGTTTGCGTAAGTCCAATAAATGAAATCCGATTACAAACATTTTACAAAATGTTTAATCAGTCAAATCTATTGTCATCAAAGAGCAACTCTATTGTAACCGATGTTTTTCGACCAAGTGCAATGAAAAAGATTGCAAAATCAATTTCAAGAGTAGAATACATTTTCAAAACTAACCTATAAATAATTAAATTTACAACATATGAACAACAATATTCAAGCGGATTTATTCGGGCTAACAATGGAAACCTCGAGCCCGATAATTAAATTGCAAGATGCTGAATTGCTTTACCGTCCTGCATTTTACGATAAAGCAGAAAGCGATGAAATTTTTAAAATACTTTTGGAAACTATAGAGTGGAAACAGGATAAAATAGTAATGTATGGAAAGGAATTGCCTTTACCACGCCTTTCGGCATGGTATGGAGACAATAATAAGCCTTATACCTATTCAGGAATAAGGCTTAATCCATTACCCTGGACCGACGAACTTCTACAGATAAAAGAGAAAATTGAAGTGGAAGCTAAAGTTAAATTTACGAGTGTACTATTGAACCGATATCGAGACGGCCAGGACTATGTAGGTTGGCATACAGACTCAGAAAAGGAGCTGGGTGAAAATCCAGTTATTGGGTCGATAAATTTTGGAGCTACACGAAGATTTCAATTGAGAAGAATTGACGACCACAAAGACAAATTTGAACTTGAGCTAAAACACGGGACTTTTTTATTAATGCAGGGCAGTACACAGCAATTTTGGCAACACCAAGTCCCAAAAACTGCAACTAAAATAGGCGAAAGATTGAACTTAACCTTTAGGGTAATTGCGTAACTAATATCTTTTTTGAAAACGAAATAAATTAAACAAAATGAACTTTATATTAAATAAAATTAATACAGAAATTCAGAACCAAGAATTTTTAAATAATGAATCGTCAGATTTAAAAGAAAACTATCGTGTCAGATGTGAATACCTCTTCATATTAATGCTTTCATATTTGGTAGATAAAAAATTAAGCCATTCATCAATTAAGGAAGAAATATTAAAAATTTTAATCAAGCCCACTCTCGGGTCAATTTTATACATTATTGAGAAATTAGATAATGAAAACACGATTGTAAGTAAAAATGCAATTGAACTTTTAAGAAAATATAATGCATTTCGAATTGACACTACAGGACACGGCTTTACATATGATGATTTTTTAGACGAATATATTGCAGAATTAAATACTATTTATGCCGAGTTTCTAAACGCAAACCCAAATTTCACAAATTCAGATATTTATTTTGTTTGTCCTTTAAGAATAGAAGGAAACTCAGTAAAAGGCAAAAAATATGAGCCAAATGGTACTATTAGTTTGTGGAGTGGCGATTTACGTAGTTACGATTTTGAAGTTGGCGAAGTTTATGGTTACTACTTAAAGGCTGGACAACTTAATCCAGACTTTTTTCGCCTTACCCCATTTATTCACATTGAAAATGATAGCGATATTTATTTGTTTAAATGTGTTGAACAAAAACTCACTGGTGCTATAAGGTATAATCAAATTTTCAAAACTAATAAGCCAATTAAAGAATGGCCGTTTTTTTCTAATTATTATCAAGCAAAAAGCAAAAAGGTTTCAATAAGCAAAAACAATACAATCGTAAACATCTTTACACCGAATTACAACCAACATACTTATATAGAATTGGGTGAAAATAAAAATAAAGTTTACGAATTTTTAACTGGCACACCTTCAAAAAGTTCCGTTTGTGCAAACCTTTGGGGGCACGGTGGAGTTGGTAAAACAGCGACAATTCAAAACATTATTGAAGAATTAAAAAACAGCGACACAAAACATTTTAACTTTATAATATTCCTTACTAACAAGGACAGATTCTATAATGTTTACAAAGACAAAATTGAAACGATTGGAGATGACGAAAGAATAAAATCTTTCGAAGAATTAGTAAAAGAAATTAACATTGTCCTGAACGATAATGATTCCGCAGAATTCAACGAAAATAAAATCATTGATTTTGATTATGGAAAAATGCTAATCATTATTGATGACTTTGAAACATTTGGCAGTGAGGACAAACTCAAAATAAATGACTTCATTAATAACCTTGACCCTCACCACCATAAAGTAATTATTACAACACGTTCTACAGTTAGAGTGGGTGGTGCAGATATTAGTTTTAACGAATTAAATGAACAGGAAACTGTAAATTTCTTAAAGAAAATATTTGCCTCCTCCAGCACTCCATCTAATAAAATTACTGAGATTGAAAAGGAGTTGAATGATCCTGAACTAAAAAGAAAACTAAAAATCATCACGCTTGGACGACCTTTAAGAATACTCCAATTTGAGTTCATATTTAATTCTTTCGGAACAATACACAAAACCATAGAACATTTCATTAAATCGCCATCTGATGAATTAAATGACTTCTTCTATGGCAGATTTTATGATTACCTGAATAAAGATGCTCAAGAAGTGTATTTGGTTATGGGAAAAATGACATTTGACGAGGATTTAATTTCAACAATCTCAAAGGTTAAATATTCACTAATATGGCCAGAGAAAAATGAGGATAGATTTAATAAAGCGATTCAAGAATTAGAAAAATTAAGAATTATAGAATTATTGGATGGTGAACGGTTTAAGGTTTGGGATAAAGATATCCTAAAAGGGATGATTACCTCATTTACTGACAAAAAGGATACAAAAGATTTTAATAAGGGAAATATTAATCAACGTATAGAACAAATTTCAGGAAAGGAAAATTTGTACGATTCTTTATTAAATGCTGCAAGAACGAATAAAGTCTTAGAAAGGTCTGAAGCAGAAATAAAAAGCGGTTTTAGGCAAATATTAAACAAGGAAGATTCCCCGATTGAAACAAGATATCAAGCACTATTTGAACTTGCTAACTACTATAGAATAAATTTAGGTAGTCCGAATACTGCGTATGAGGAATATCAAAGCTATGAGCAGACATTTAAAGGATATTTGCCTTACATCAAAACATATTCATTATTTTGTTATGAAAACGATATGATACATAAATCTATCGATATGATTGAACAGGTACTAAATAAGAAATTAAGCCATACCCCATTAAAGATGGAAGATGAATTGGATTTTATGGGGTTGTTAATTACAAGGAAGAAAAAGCAATTAGTTGACCAGATTATAGGCCAAGGTGGTGCAAGAGCTCTAACAAAATCGTTTGAATTACTTTCTGATTCTCAAAAGGATATTAAGCAAAGGGTAATTTCATTTATTGAAAAGACAGGTTTGCCATTATTTGAGAAATTCCAAAAACATAATTTTATTGACAAAGGGAAAAAAACAAATGGTGCAACAGGATTAAGGCATTTAGCGGATTTAGCATTATTGATGAAAAAGAATGATTTAGTTGAGGAAATTTGCAATTATTCTATCACAAATTTAGATGATCATTGGAAAAATCAATTTAAGCAAATTTTAAATCAATCAAAATCTAATACATCATTTAAAAAAGCCTATTCACCTCAAAAATTCAGTCCTAATTTGGATTTAAAATCTATTGATTCCTTGAACAAGGTTAAAGAAAGTCTTGTTAAAGCTGCATCACCAATCAATAATAAAACCGAAATATTAAGAGGTGAAGTTACCGGTATTCATAAAAACTTGAAGACTGCCTTCGTAACCCTTGAAAGTCGTCAGAAAAAAGCTGTAATTCATATTGACGCCATTTCAGATGAAATAATTTCGGACATAAACCAGTTCTTGTACATTGGTAAAAAAATAAATGTGAAAGTACTGCGTGAGGAAAAAAAGGGATTAACATTATCTATGAAAGGAATATGTCAGGATGTTTTGAACTGAGACTAGAAGATTATACCAAATACTACCTGTTCAATTTTCATAGAAAAATGGATATTGAAATAGTAGATGTATTTTTAGACAACAATAAAACGTATCAGGACTTTGAAAGTATTTAGTCATTAATCAGTGTCATCCAACAATTTAAAACGAGTGCGGATTTTCTAATTGTGCAACTTTTGCAATTAATGTACACTTCAAATAAACAAATCTTAAGGTGCTAATTTGGCACCTTAAGATTTAACGTGAATGTTTAAAGATCATCGGGTTTATATCCAATGCGTTTTCTGGGAGGATTTGGACGTTCCTGTTTTTCAAGCAGTTCATCAAGATACTTGAACACGATTTCCATGTTCTTGTCCTGGTTATCTAGCTTGTTCTTTATCTTTTCAATCTCTAAACGAATTTCTGTGTTATCCATTTGACGGATACGTGTAAATATGCGCATAATCTGAATGTTCACTGCTATAGCCCTGTCACTCTTAAGTATGCCAGAAAGCATAGCCACGCCTTGTTCAGTAAATACTCGGGGCGATTTTCGTGTTCCGCCCCAACTTGATATTCCATTTTGGAATATCAAGTTTTTAAATTCGTCCTCCGTTAATTGGAACATAAAGTCTTCATCGGGAAAGCGCTTTAAATTTCTGCCGACTGCTTTATTCAGATTGCTTGTTTGTACCTCATATAGTTCCGCAAGATCTTTATCAACCATCACTTTCATACCCCTGATATGATAGATTTTATTCATTACTATCTCATCAGGGACTAATAATCCATTAGTTTCACCACTCATTTTTCCAGATTTTAAATAACTGCCAATTTACTTTTCAACAGCGCCATATCTGCACCGACCTTAATATCAAGTATCTTGGCATAATGCTGTGTTGTTCGGATATTGGTATGTCCGAGCATCTGCGATACGCTTTCAATGGGCACGCCGTTCAACAGCGTTATCGTTGTGGCAAAGGTATGGCGGGCGATATGCGAGGTCAGTTTCTTGCCAATTTCGCATCGTTCCTCTATCTCCTTTAGATATTCGTTCATTTTTTGGTTACTTGGAACTGGAAATACCAAGCCCTTGTTCATACATACTGGATGGTTTTTGTATTTGTTAATGATGGTAACAGCTGAGGGCAATAGTGGTATGGCAGATCTGATATTGGTTTTTTGGCGGTTCTTGATGATCCATTGTTCGCCATCGATGCCTTTGTTAACGTGGGAAATCTCTAATTTTTGTACATCTGCATAGGCAAGCCCAGTAAAACAGCAGAAAAGAAATACATCCCTGATGATGTCCAGCCTTTCAGAAACGAATTTTTTATCGGCAATGATCTGTATTTCCTCTTGGTTGAGAAAATATCGGTCTACCTTTTTTGATCTCCCCTTGTAACAGGCGAAGGGATTTGCCTGTATATGTCCATTTTCAAAGCTGATGTTGATGATCTTTCCGAGGTTCTTGATCATTTTTACCGTGTAGTTGTTGGCACATGATTTCTCAGACCTTAGATAGTAATCGAACTCATTAAGAAATGCGATATCAACATTCCGCATGTCGATGTCCTTAACATTATATTTGAATGGCAAAAAAATCTCCAAGTGCTTTTTAAGTACCTTGTACCTGTTGAGTGTTCCCTGTACAAATTCCTTTCCCACAAGGGCTTCTACCTTTTGGTTATGCTCGGTAATTGCCTGTAGAAGAGTTAATGATTTTTCTTCCCTGCCCATAAACTTGTTTTTGATGGATTCAGCGGTAATTACATAACCAGATTTGAGAAGTTCGCCATGTGCATCATAGACCATATTTTGCAGTTGGTCTAAAAATGAATTAAGTGATCTGGAATCTTCTTTTGTGCCGATAGACCTTCCAGATTTGCAGTTCCAGCGGTCTGGTTCGCATGACCTGCCAGTTGTACATTCTGCTCTCTTTCCGTTAACGGTGATGCGGATGTAGATAGGGGCAACGCCCTTGGTGTAGTTCTTTTGCTTCTTCATGTAGAAGAGCAGGCTAAAATTAGTTTTCATAATGTGAACATTAAGAGTGAACAACCCGAGCCCGATTTTCGGGCAAGAGCTACATCGCCATTAAAAACAATTAATTAGCGATGTAAAATTAGCTTTGCAGAATGACGTTTACAAGATGTACAGTTAATGAACTAGTTGTAATACAATTAGTTATAACTTATTCGGTGAGTTGTGAACTTTTCTAAAACTACTCACCAAATCGCTCACTTTTTATATGAGAATTGGTGCATATTTTGGTGTTTCCGGTAAAACAAAAAAGCTTGCAATCATTTGATTTGCAAGCTTTTACGTAGTTTTAATACTATCTTCTGTGATCCCGCTGGGATTCGAACCCAGGACCACTACATTAAAAGTGTAATGCTCTACCAGCTGAGCTACGGAATCATTCCTTTTGTTTAAGGAGGTGCAAATATAGCCATTAAAATGAATTTACCCAATTATTTGAAAAAAAAGATAAAATTACTTGAATAGGAGCCCAGCAGACAAGCTTTTTCGGGTAAATACACCAACAAAAAAAGCGATAATAAATCATTGAAAATTAATATTTTGCGTCCATTTTTCGACTAAAAACATCTTTTTAAATTATAGGTATGTTTTTTTAATGAATGGCACTTTTCTTTCCAATGATGACAATAGTATAAGGTTTTTAGACTTTTACAATTATATTTATAGCTCATAAAACAAACACCTACACCATGAAATTCAGATTATTTTTTTTACTGCTATTTTTTGCAGTAAACCTCCGTGCACAAGAACCTTTAAAAATATGGTTCAAAAAACCAGCGAGCCAATGGAATGACGCCCTGCCGCTCGGCAATGGCCGATTAGGCGCCATGGTTTATGGAGACCCCTTGGCAGAAAACATCCAGCTCAACGAAGAAAGCTTATGGAGTGGCAGCAAGTTCAACAACAATAACCCACAAGCATCGGCCAACATCAAACAGATCCAACAACTGCTTTTAGAGGGCAGGAACAACGAGGCACATGCCTTGGCAGATCAATATTTATTGGCCACACCGGCCAATTTTGGTTCTTACCAAACCTTGGGCAACCTTAAATTAAGTTTTATCGATCAGGGCAGTATACGAAATTATGAAAGAAGCTTAGACCTTTCTACAGGCATTGCCAAGATAGAATTTCAGTCAAATGGCATTAAATTTAAACGTGAAACCTTTGTTTCAGCTCCCGATAACGCAATCGTTATCCACTTGGAAGCCGATCAAGCCCAAAGCCTTACTTTTAAACTTCAACTTAACAGAGCGTTTGATGCCAGTACAAATGCCATTGATCAACGTACCTTACTCATGAGTGGGCAGGTCATGGATCTACCCAATAGCGACACAGGACCAGGTGGCCTTCATATGAAATTTAAGGCCATGGTAAGGGTAATGGCCAATGGAGGAAAGACTGAAGCAGCCCATAATGGGATTATGGTAAGCAAGGCCAATGAGGTGACCATCATCATAACAGCAGCCACAGATTATAATTTGAAAAAGTTAGATTTCGATAGACGTATCAATCCGCAGCAGACTTGCGAGGATATCATCCAAAAGGCAGGTGAAAAGGATTTCAAAACCCTGCTTAACCGTCACCTTGAAGAATACCAGCCACTGTTCCATAAAATGTCATTTAGCTTGGGGAAACAAGAAGACACCAATTTACCAACCAACGAACGCTTAGCCCTATTTAAAAAAGGAAAGGCAGACCTAAGCCTTATCCCTCTTTATTTCCAGTTTGGAAGGTACCTCATGCTGGCTTCTTCCAGGGCGCCGGGCGTACTTCCAGCCAACCTTCAGGGTATTTGGAATGACCATTATATAGCCCCTTGGAATGCCGATTACCATACCAACATTAACATACAGATGAATTATTGGCCTACCGACCTTACCAATACTTCCATTGCTTTTGCCCCTTATGTTAACTTTGTAGATCAACAGCGTATACCCGGTAGAAATACGGCAAAAGAATATTATGGTGCCAAAGGCTGGACCATCCATCATGCTACCGATGTATTTGGAAAAGGGGCCATCCATTCGGGCATACATTGGTCAACTTCTCCATTATCTGCAGCATGGTTATGCCTAAATTTATGGGACCATTATTTATTTACTGCCGATACGGCCTATCTAAAAAACGAAGCTTATCCCATTATGAAAGAGGCGGCAGAATTTGTACAGTCCTTTCTCATCAAAGACAAAAATGGCTATTGGGTCACTGCACCCTCTATGTCGCCTGAAAATACTTTTATAATGGCCAATGGAAAAAAAGATCAGCTAACCTATGCACCAACCATTGACATCGAATTGGTCATGGATCTATTTAAAGCCTGTAGCGAAGCGGCAAAAGTTCTTCATACAGATACCAAATTCGTTCAGCAATTAAATGAGATCTCAAAAAAGCTTCCGCCCATACAGATCAGCAAGAGAACAGGCACCATACAAGAATGGATAGAAGATTATGAAGAAGCAGAGCCTGGCCATAGACATATCTCTCACTTACTTGGACTATATCCGGGCTATACCATTACACCCGCAAAACCAGCTTTGTTTGAGGCCGCCAGAAAAACACTCGAAAGGCGGTTGGCCAATGGCGGTGGACATACCGGATGGAGCAGGGCCTGGATCATTAATTTCTATGCCCGTTTATTTGATGGTGACAAAGTGGGCGAAAATGTAAATGCACTACTGGCCAAATCTACATTGGATAACCTGCTCGATACCCATCCGCCATTTCAAATTGACGGAAATTTTGGCGCTACGGCAGGCATTGCCGAAGCATTGCTTCAAAGCCACAATGGCTACATAGAACTGTTGCCTGCCTTACCTTCTACATGGCAAGAGGGGAAAATTAAAGGCCTGGTAGCGAGAGGAGGCTTTGAGTTGGATATCGTATGGAAGAATGGCCAACTCATCCATGCAGAAATCTTATCGAACAAAGGCAATAGCACCAAGATCAAGTATGGTAAAAAGACAATCGAACTGAAAACAAAACCCCATCAACGTTATCCTTTGGATATATTGGTGGCTAAATAATACGACAAACTAAAACCAAACCGCAAATGAAACTGATCAGATTTGGACCTTATGGAAAGGAAAGGCCAGGGATTATCTTAAATGATGAATATTATGATGTATCCGCCCATGTACAGGATTACAATGAAGCCTTTTTTGAAAATGGTGGACTAAATCTACTTGAAAAAGTGATTTTAAGGGACGATCTGCCTAAGATTTCGAAAACGCAACGTTTGGGTTCACCTTTGGCCAGACCCTCAAAGCTCGTTTGTGTAGGCCTGAACTATAAAGATCACGCGGCAGAAACAAATTCTCCCTTGCCCAAAGAACCCATTTTATTTTTCAAATCTACTTCAGCCATTGTAGGACCGAATGATGAGCTGGTTCTTCCCAAAGACAGCTCCAAAACGGATTGGGAAGTAGAATTGGCCGTAGTGATCGGGAAAAGAGCGGCATACGTAACGGTAGAAGAAGCACAAGAGTACATTGCGGGTTATGTATTGCTCAACGATTATAGTGAAAGGGCTTTTCAGTTGGAGCGTAACGGACAATGGGTAAAAGGCAAGAGCTGTGATACCTTTGCCCCAATGGGACCTTTCATGGCTACCAAAGATGAAATTAAAGATGTACAACAGCTAAGGCTTTGGCTCAGTGTGAACGGAAAAATCTTGCAGGATGGAAATACCCACAACATGATTTTTGATGTTGCCTTTTTGGTGAGTTATATTAGCCAGTTTATGACCCTTTTACCCGGAGATGTGATTACCACAGGTACACCGGCAGGGGTGGGACAAGGTCAACGACCAGAACCTTGGTTCCTTAAACCTGGCGATGTGGTAGCCTATGGTATTGACGGATTGGGAAAGGCACAGCAAATTGCAAAAGCTTATTCAAGATGAAAAGATATGCCTTAGCCCTCGACTTAAAGGATGACGAAAAACTGATTGCCCAATACGAAGCCTACCATCAAGCCATTTGGCCAGAAATAACACAAAGTATCTTGTCAACAGGCGTGCAAAGCATGGAGATTTATAGGTTAGGCAACCGTCTTTTCATGATCATGGAAACGGAGGATGATTTTTCCTTTTCATACAAAACAATGGCCGATATTGGCAACCCTAAAGTACAGGAATGGGAAGAGCTGATGTGGAAATACCAGCAGGCACTGCCTATGGCAAAACCTGGGGAGAAATGGTTATTGATGGATAAAATTTTTGCCCTTAAAGCCTAAAGAACTGTTATGATCAATCTATAGGATAGGCAGGTTTGGCTATCATGCCTTCATCACTTAAAAGTTCGGCCAAAATGGGGTCTTTCAATAATTTCTTAATAGCGACCACACGACCATTTAGCCGAACTTTATTTAGCACCAAACGTATGCCATGGCTATAATCGGCCCAAGTATGAGTATGTTTGTTGTAAACCGGCTGAATAGGCTTGCCGTCTAATTGATGCCATCCATAAATGACCACCCTTGGTGTTTTTTCACCATAGATCTTATTGGAAATGATCACATCCTTTTTATTTCCGGCCGTTAACGCCGAATTCAAATGCGCTGTATTAAATGGAGCCAGTTGCGCTAAAACCATAGCATTATGGGCCATAAAGACAGGTACACTTGTCATCGACATACTTGGAGGAATAGGTTGCGGCATCAATTTAATCTTGGCCTGTTGATAGATCAAGTCGACCAGCTTACGGGTAGGTAAAACTGTATGGGTAAGATTGGCGATTTTTTGGGCTAGCATAGGCGTAGTGGGAATATAGAAATAATCCTCATTATTACCGATGGCCAAATAATCGGGCAATACCTCACATGCTAAAATGTAAACCTTGCCCTCAATTGTATCCGTTAATTTCACCACACTTAGTTTTCTTAAAAAATCAGGAACATTTCCTTCCTTAATTTCCTTGAAGATCAATGCTTCCCTATTCGCTAAAGATAGACTGGTATCTGCTATAGATTTCGCAAAAGCACTTCCGCTCAATGCTTGGTCAGAACGGGCTTTCAATCGAAGCATCTGGCCCTGTAACGGTAAGTTAAACATCATTACCAAACCCCATAAAAATACCATTCTACGCATACTTTTAACCTAAATTTGATGTAAAAATTCGATATTCCTTTTCAGTCCACTATACTTTGTGCGTTTAACCGCCGAGTTCTTGAATACTTTGGCAAATACCTCATCGGTCATTTCGATCAGGTCCTGCTGGTTGAGCTGGAGCAACTCTGCCGCTGGTTTAAAATATTCTTCCTGGTGAGGTACAGCAAAACGGTTCCATGGACAAACATCTTGACATATATCGCAGCCAAACATCCAATTGTCCATTTTTTGCTTAAATGCTATGGGGATTTCGTTTTTCAGCTCAATTGTTAAATAAGAAATGCATCTACTTCCGTCGACCTGATAGGGCGCCACAATAGCATCAGTAGGGCAGGCATCTATACAACGGGTACACGAGCCGCAATGGTCGGTAACAAAGGGACTATCATATTCAAGCTCCAAGTCTATGATCAATTCTGCCAAGAAGAAGAACGAACCCGCTTTCTTGCTAATCAGATTGGAATTCTTTCCGCGCCAACCCAAGCCCGATTTTTGCGCCCAGGCCTTATCCATTACCGGAGCCGAATCTACAAAGCAACGGCCGCCTACTTCACCAATGTGCGCATTGATATAAGCCATCAACGCCTTCAACTTCTCCTTGATCACCGTATGATAATCCATCCCATAAGCATACTTGGAGATTTTTGGAGCTGCAGGATCACTTTGTTTTTCATCACTGTAATAATTCAGGGTGAGCGAAACGACAGACTTGGCACCTTCTACCAAGATTCTGGGATCAAGCCGCTTATCAAAATGATTTTCCATATAGCCCATTTCACCATGATGGTTATTGTTCAGCCAACTTTCCAGTCGGGGAGCTTCTTCCTCCAGAAATTCGGCTTTACTAATGCCACAGGCCATAAAGCCCAAGCGTAGCGCCTCGGCCTTGATCATTTGACTATATTTTGCAGCATTACTGAACATCGAAGTACAAAGATAGGCTTTTAACAGAAAAACTTTTGACCGTACTGTTTGTTACTTCATAGCATAATCAACAAGCAACATCAAAAACTAAATGTGAAACATCATGGAAAATTCAAGCCCAAACCATACCGAGGATCCTAATAAACCTACTCATCCTGTAGAAACCAATTATGGAGCACATCAATCAGACCCTGGACCGGGGCCCACGGTAAACGAGCCCGATAACAAGGGAGCAGGGCAGGCCATGAAATGGATCATTCCCATAGCCGTCATCATTTTATTGATTCTGTGGTTCATATTTTTCAGGAAGGATATCTGACAAAAGTAAGTGTTGTGTGGCAAAAGCTGCATAACAAGCCTACTTTTACCATATGGTTATATACGTGGTAAGGACGCCAACATTTTGGAGGTGATTATGGGCTGATACAGCAAAACCCAAAAAGGGGCTATTGGTGTCCCCACCAATAGCTTTTCAAAAAGAATAGGATGTCCTAAATCTTGTAGACCTTTGTCAGGCTCAGCGAGCCATTAAGGCAAAAATGAGTAAACTCAAAACTGTACTTTTTTGATTTCGCCTAAGCTCACCTTATTTAAGCAATTTTACCTCATATAAATCCCTACGTCTATCCTTAAGAATCTTGACGGTCCCGAAGTGATGTAATTCATCCAGCAAGTGCAGGTCCACATCAACCACCAACATCATTTCCGTGTTGGGCGTGGTTTCTGCCTTCACCGCATTGGTAGGAAAAGCAAAGTCTGAGGGGGTAAACACTGCAGATTGTGCAAATTGTATATCCATATTATTCACCTTTGGTAAATTACCCACACAACCTGCAATGGCCACATAGCATTCATTCTCTATGGCCCTTGCCTGTGCGCAATGTCTTACTCGGGTATAACCATTCTGTGTATCTGTTAAAAAAGGAACAAACAAAATCTGCATTCCCTGATCGGCATAGATCCTGCTGAGCTCAGGAAACTCTACATCATAACAGATCAAGATTCCAATTTTGCCACAATCGGTATCAAATACGCCGATTTTATCCCCACCGCTCATGCCGTAATACTTTTGTTCATTGGGGGTAATGTGTATCTTCCTATAATCTTCTGTTAATCCATTTCTATGGCATAAATAAGTGGCGTTATACAATTTACCATTCTCTATAATCGGCATACTACCAGAAATGATATTCACATTATAGGACACGGCATATTCTTGTAGTTTATGAACAATTTCCTCTGTTTTTTCGGCCAATTTCCGCATGGCTTCCATTTCCGGCAAATGATTATAAGGCTGCAACAGTGGGGTATTGAAAAATTCGGGGAACATGATAAAATCAGACTTATATCCGCTAACCGCATCTACAAAAAATTCTACCTGTTCATAAAAAGCATCCAAATCTGCAAATAATCGCATTTGCCATTGTACCAAGCCCAACCTAATCGTTTTAGCAGATCGGGCAGATACGTTATCCTGATAATATATGTTATTCCATTCTATTAAGGTGGCATATTCCTTTGATTCCAGGTCTCCAGGCAGGTAATTTTTTAAAATTTTACGAACGTGGAAATCGTTCGAAATCTGGAAGCTCAGGGTAGGATCATATAGCTCCTTTGCCTTCACCTTATCGATGTATTGCCTCGGATTTAAAGTTTCCGCATATTGATGATACCCCGGTATTCTTCCACCCGCAATAATACTTTCCAAACTTAACAGTTCACATAATTCTTTTCTGGCTTCATATAACCTTCTGGCCAACCGTAATCCCCTATAATCGGGATGAACAAATATTTCTATGCCATAAAGTACATTGCCTTTTGCAGTATGTGTAGAAAAGGTATATTTTCCGGTAATCTGTTCATAGGTATGGTTATCTCCAAAAATATCATAATCTACAATGATGGATAATGAGCAGGCCACCACTTTATCATCTACCGAAATACAAAGCTGACCTTCAGGAAAAATGTTGAGTAGGTTTTGGATTTTTGCCTTGCTCCAAACTCCGTTACCACTATCCAAATAGGCCTGCTGCATCGATTCCCTTAAATCATTATAATCGTCAATGGTAAGTTTTCGTAATTCTATATTCATAACTAAACAACATCAAAAGAAAAATAATGTTCATTGCAACCGAGAAAAATTGGGAAAATATCATCCTGCCCATAACGAATTGTCGTTGTGTAATAAAACATGGAATATAAAATAGTTGAGCTAAATCCAAACTGTTAATAAAAGCTTTGGCTTTTTTATTATTATTGGCGCATGAATTTTGAAAACCATCTGGCCTTTGCCCAATCCATGGATAGCAAAGATCCCTTAAGGGAAATGCGAAATGAATATCTTTTTCCGCAACAAAACGGAACTCCATTTATCTACCTGTGTGGCAATTCATTAGGACTTCAACCTAAATCAGCAAAAAAGGTACTTGACCAACAGCTTCAACTTTGGCAAAACCTAGCGGTAGAAGGTTGGTTTGAAGGGGATGAGCCTTGGATGTTCTACCATAAGGAGCTAAAGAGGTTAATGGCTCCTATAGTGGGGGCAAAAGAGGCTGAAGTTTGCCCAATGAATACCTTAACGGTCAATCTACATTTACTGATGGTCAGCTTTTACCAACCTAGCCAAAAGCGTTATAAGATCATTATGGAAGCGGGTGCTTTTCCATCCGACCAATATGCCATTGAAAGCCAGGTACGTTTTCATGGCTTCGATCCTAAAGATGCCATCATAGAAGTTAAGCCAAGAGAAGGAGAATATACTTTAAGGACGGTCGACATTATAGAAAAGATTGAAGCGCATGCCAATGAAATAGCCTTGGTACTATTTGGAGGAATTAATTATTTCACCGGACAATGGTTTGACATGGAGGCCATTACCAAGGCTGGGCAGGGTATAGGCGCTAAAGTGGGTTTCGATTTAGCACATGCTGCTGGCAACGTGCCGCTAGCGTTACACCATTGGGGGGTAGATTTTGCCTGTTGGTGTTCTTATAAATATCAAAATGCGGGACCTGGTGGTATAAGTGGTATTTTTGTACACGAAAAGCATTTTTTGGACAAAAGCCTGCACCGCTTCGCAGGTTGGTGGGGCTACCAAGAAAACACACGTTTTTTAATGGAGAAAGGTTTTGTACCCGAAACAGGAGCCGACGGTTGGCAGGTCAGCTGCACACAGGTAATGCCTATGGCCTTGTACCATGCTTCCCTAAAGTTGTTTGAAAAAGCAGGAAATATGGAGGTTTTAAGAACAAAAAGTAAAACTTTAACTTCTTACCTGTTTTATATTGTAAATCAAGTAAATGAAAAGCTTGGATTTGAGCAATTCAAGATCATTACGCCTACAGAAGAAAACGACAGGGGCGCCCAAGTTTCCATTATTGCCAGAACACATGGCAAGCAGATATTCGACCATTTGGTGACCAACCACGTTTTGGGCGATTGGAGGGAGCCCAATGTCATTAGATTGAGCCCAGTGCCTATGTATAATAGTTTTGAAGATGTATTTAGAACAGGTGAACTTTTATTAACCCTAAGCAAATCTATTTAAAAGATGATTAATTATAACCCCAAAGAGTGGATCAGTTTTATTTTCCATATCCATAAAGCAGATACCATTAGGAAATTATGGAAACTAATGATCAGTGTAGCCATTTTCTCTGGAATAATAGCCTATTTAGAACTGAATTACCTAAAATTAGCTGAAACTACCTATATAAAGAATGTAGGCATGATGCATAATCTTTTAGGTTTTGTGATTTCCATGCTATTGGTGTTCAGGACCAATACTTCCTACGACAGATGGTGGGAAGGAAGAAGACTTCTGGGGACTTTGGTGAACGTGAGCCGAAATTTCGCCATTAGGATCAATGCCCTCAACCTTAGCGCTACAGACAAAGAATTCTTCAAATATGCTATTCCCAAATATGCCTTTGCCCTAAAAGAGCATTTGAGAGAGAAGCAGTATTTTGGCAAGAACAGTATCTTGATAGAAATAGATGGTGGTAAGCATATCCCTAACCAGGTGGCCACAAGTATGACCAATAAGCTTTTTGAACTACAACGTGAGGGTAAGATCTCCGCAGAACAGCTCATTATATTAAGTAACGATACCACACAGTTCACCGATGTTTGTGGCGCCTGCGAACGTATCAAAAATACCCCAATTCCCTATTCCTACAGTGCCTTCATCAAAAAGTTCATTTTCGTTTATGTGATTACCCTGCCTTTTGGATGGGTATTTAGCCTAGGCTATTTTGTTATTGGAATTGTACCCTTTATCTTATATGTATTGGCCAGTTTAGAACTCATTGCCGAAGAAATAGAGAACCCTTTCGGTACCGATGCCAATGACCTTCCGGTAGATGAAATCAGTAATAATATTGAAAAACATGTAGGGGAGATCCTAGGATAAGGTTAACTGTTGAAATTGTTTAAATCTTTTAATGGTTTTTAAAACCCTATATCTTCGGACATCTAACTTCTGACTTAAAAAATGAATGAAATCAGTAATAATATGGGAAAGCAGTAGGGGAATATAAGGTTAACTGCTGAAATGTTTAAATCGTTTAATGTTTTTTAAAACCTTATATCTTCGGACTTCCGACATTTAACTTCTGACTTAAAAAACGGATGAAATCAGTGATAATATGGAAAAGCATGTAGGGGAGATCCTAGGATAAGGTTAACTGTTGAAATTGTTTAAATCGTTCAATTGTTTTAAAACACTATATCTTCGGACATCTAACTTCTGACTTAAAAAATGAATGAAATCAGTAATAATATGGGAAAGCAGTAGGGGAGATACTAGGATAAGGTTAACTGCTGAAATGTTTAAATCATTTAATGTTTTTTAAAACCTTATATCTTCGGACTTCCGACATTTAACTTCTGACTTAAAAAACGTATGAAATCAGTAATAATATGGGAAAGCGGTAGGGGAATATAAGGTTAACTGCTGAAATGTTTAAATCATTTAATGTTTTTTAAAACCTTATATCTTCGGACTTCCGACATCTAACTTCTGACTTAAAAAATGAATGAAATCAGTAATAATATGGAAAAGCATGTAAGGCAGATACTAGGATAAGGTTAACTGCTAAAATTGTTTAAACCGTTCAATTGTTTTAAAACACCATATCTTCGGACTTCCGACATCTAACTTCTGACTTAAAAAATGAATGAAATCAGTAATAATATGGGAAAGCAGTAGGGGAGATACTAGGATAAGGTTAACTGCTAAAATTGTTTAAATCGTTCAATTGTTTTAAAACACTATATCTTCGGACTTCCGACATCTGACTTCTGACTTAAGAAATGATTAAAATCGCTTATCACCCCATATACGCACATCCATTGCCTAAGGGTCATCGGTTTCCCATGCTGAAATATGAGCTGATCCCCGAACAATTGCTGCACGAGGGAACGATCGGTAAGGACAATTTGTTTGAGCCTCTCCCAACAGCAGAAATAAATATATTAGCTGCACATGATAAGGCTTATTGGCAACAATTAAAAGATTTGACGCTACCCTATAAAGAGCAACGCAGAATTGGATTTCCTTTAGATGCCCAATTGGTAGAAAGGGAATTGAGAATTGCCCAGGGTACCATTGACGGCGCAATAGCTGCACAACAGAATGGCGTTGCCTTTAACGTGGCTGGAGGTACACACCACGCAGGCCGAAACTGGGGGGAAGGGTTCTGCCTGTTGAATGACCAGGCCATTGCAGCTTACTACCTGTTAAATAACAACTTGTCTAAACGTATATTAATTATTGATTTAGATGTACATCAGGGCAACGGCACCGCCCAAATTTTCGAAAATGAGGATAAAGTATTTACTTTCTCTATGCACGGGGATAAGAATTTCCCCTTTAGGAAAGAAAAATCTGATTTGGATATTCCTTTGGCCGATGGGACTAGCGATGATGAATTCCTCACCATTTTAAAGGATAAATTACCTTTTCTTATGGAAACGCATCAACCTGATTTTGTTTTTTATTTATCGGGGGTTGATGTACTGGAAAGCGATAAGCTTGGCAAGCTGTCCTTAAGTAAGCAGGCTTGCAAACATCGAGATCAATTGGTTTTTGAAACTTGCATCAAATACGGACTGCCTTTGCAAGTGAGCATGGGCGGCGGATACTCAGAAGACATCAAAGTGATAGTTGATGCGCATTGCAATACCTTTAGAACGGCTTTTTCATTCTTTACTTAAACTTCATTTCTGTGCTATATGTATTGGCTTAATGTTCTCTACCAGTAATCTTTAGCTCATTAAGATCAAGCTGTAGTTCAGCTTTTCTAATTTCCTCGTCAGTATAAAACTTTTCTTTACGAAGCTTAAACAGCTCCTTTCTTTGTGCTGCATAAACCTCTAATAATACGTGTTGATACAAATGTATTTCTTCAATCTCTGTGTCATTGCATTCTAAAGATGCCAGCTGCCTTTTTCCATCGGCAATGCTGTCTTCTAAAGCACTTTTGTAAAAGCCGATGAGCTCATTTTCACTTACTTTATTCAGATGATGTTCATTAATAATTGCTAATGCCAATTCATCTAACTTTAATTGTATGCCCGCTTGCTGTTCTTCACTACGCATAATGGCATCAATTTCTTTTAATTTGATCAACTTGATGACAAAAGGCAAGGTTAAGCCTTGCACTACTAAGGTAATGAAGATGACCACAAAAGTGATAAAGATGATCAGGTTACGTTGTGGAAAGGCCGTTCCGTCAGTCATTAACAAAGGAATAGAAAGTGCTGTTGCCAGGGAAACCACGCCTCGCATTCCGGCCCAGCCAATCACCAATGGTCCTTTCCAACCTGGCGACGGATCCTTTCTGATACTGGCGCTTAACCAGCGTGGCACATAAGCCGCTGGATAAATCCATAAAAATCGCAATAGAATGGTAATCCCACTAATGATCAAACCATATTTAATCCCATCACTTATAGAATAATTGCCCAAACCATGGATAATTTCGGGCAGTTCCAGTCCTATCAGTACAAAAACTAAGGCATTCATGACAAAGATCAGAGTGGTCCACACGCCAAGCATGTTCAATCTGGTGCTTCCGGTTTGAAAAACCTCATGCGAACGATAAGAAATGAACAAGCCTCCGGTTACTACGGCCATTACACCGGAGAAATGAAATTGCTCAGCCGACAAGAATAGCATATAGGGGGTCATTACCGTTAAAGCGGCATCAATAGCGGGTGTAGTAGGCAGGAAACGATGGATCACGTACATCACATGCGCTCCAGCCAAGCCAACCACAATGCCCATACCTGCCACCAAAAAAAATTGTCCGGTGGCCTGCTGCATGGAAAATGCACCCGTCATAACGGCCACCAAAGCAAATTTGAATACAATCAATGAAGAAGCATCGTTGACCAAACTTTCCCCTTCCAAAATGGTCAATATCCTCTTCGGTACACTCATGCCCTTAAGTACGGTAGCTGCAGCAACAGCATCTGGTGGAGATACAATGCCGCCCAATAGAAAACCTAAGGCCAGGGTAAAACCGGGAATAAATGCTGTAGAAGTATAGGCGATAATGACCGAAGTAAAAAAGACCAGACCGAAGGCCAATAACGCAATTGGTCGTTTCCACTTCCAGAAATCATTCCAAGAGGTATACCAAGCGGCTTCATAAAGCAATGGAGGTAGAAAGATCAGGAAGATCAGATCGGGATCTAAATGTAAAATAGGTATACCAGGTATAAAACTAATGCCAAGGCCTGCGATCACCAAAAAAATAGGATAGGCAATCTTAATCCTTTGGGCCAGCATGACCAATAAGAAAACGATAAAAAGTAAGGCTAATATTAGAAGTATATCGTGATGCATTAGACTTTATTTAAGGGATATTGGAAGTAAATAATTACAAAATTAAGAAGCAGAAATGGTAATTCGATAGCTGCACCTTTCAAATCTTTAATCAATAATTGTAAACACAAAATTAGCAATATGCCAGCGGCCATGATAAAGTTGCCCCATAGAAAGGTCTTGGGATGCAAAATAAGCAATGCACCCAGCATGGTGATTAGGCCATTAATGGTAACCGCCGTTTTAGAGAAATGCCATTTGCTAAATAGTTCAATCATTTCGGGTTTGGCAGAAAACATGCTGTAGCCTTGTTTTAAGCCCATAAACACGGCAAAAAGTATCAATAGACTATTTATAATTTTTATCATCGTAGTTTTTTCTACTAAAATAAGATTTAGTTTATTTACAAAAAAGGTGAGACTTTCAGAATCTGAGCTGGATTAAATTTTCCATTTCTGTACATGAAAAAAATTGAATTAATATTTATGGAATGGTGCGAAATTAAGCATCGATAAATAGATGAAAAAACTACAACTCCTACTTACCAATCCTTGTGCTGAAAATTGGGATGAAATGCTTCCTTCCGAAGCGGGTCGCTATTGTAATACTTGCGCAAAACATGTGATAGATCTGACCAAGCGCTCTGATGCCGAGCTGATTGATTTTTTCACCAAAAAGAAAGACAATGTTTGCGGTCGGTTATTATCTAACCAGCTCGACCGAGAGATCACTGCACCTACACAAAAACCTAATTGGCATTGGCTATGGCCCATTGTTATGGGAGCAAGCATTTTTACTCCTGCCAAAGCATCAGCATTAAAACCAGTTACGGTTCACAATGACGGCATTCTTCCAAGGGTTCAAAAAACAGAGCAGTCTCAGCCAATTGAGAAAGCAAAACTGGATACCATAAAGGGAAAAGTAATAGACGAAACGACAGGCAAGCCATTAGCAGGTGTTAAGATTACCCAAAAGGGCTTTAAAAATGTGATCGCCTTAACAGATAGCGGTGGTCATTTTATGCTAAGCATGGCTCCAGAAGAAAGCATATACCCATTGGTTTTTAACCTGGACAATTATAGTAATATAGAAAAAGAAATCAGCGCCAATATGGTGATAAAGCTATCTAAAGCACAAAGGATAATGGTAGGAGGTGTCCATGCGATAAACACCTCTAATCAACCTTTATATGTGGTCTATGTCGGCGATAAAAGTTGTATCTTGGAAAAAGATAGCCAGTTAAAGGACATCAATCCAGAATGGATAGAAAAATTAGAAATATTAAAAGATGCAAAAGCAGCAGCGCTCTATGGATCAAAAGCTGCCAATGGCGTAATTTTGATAGGCATAAAGAAAAAATATGCCAACAAAATAGACTTCTCTAAAAAGAAATGAGCACCCTAGTCCTTGCAGGTCTTACTTTATTTACCCGATAATCACGAAACAAATTCGCTGATATAATTTCCTATCTTCGCAGCGTGTTAGAAATTGTATATCAGGACGAGCATTTGATTGCCATTAACAAGCCACACGGATTGCTGGTGCATCGTTCTAAAATAGCCAACGATGCCAAGGAATTTGCCTTACAAATGCTTAGGGATCAAATAGGTCGCCAAGTCAATCCCGTTCATCGCTTAGATCGAAAAACAGGTGGTGTATTGTTGTTTGCCTTTGATAAAGAGGTAGAAATAGCCATGCAAAAACAGTTTCAGGAAAACTTGGTAGATAAACATTATCTGGCCATTGTTAGGGGCTTTACGCTTCCCGAAATGGTAATAGATTATCCACTGGCCAAAGAAAATGGCACCATACAGGAAGCTTATACCACTTTTAGAACCTTACAGCAGGTCGAAATGGATATTCCTTTTGGCCAACATCCTACTTCACGCTACAGTTTGGTAGAAGCTAACCCAAAAACCGGAAGGATGCATCAATTGCGCAAACACTTTGCACACATCTTTCATCCCATTATTGGCGACCGGCCGCACGGCTGCAACAAACAGAATAGATTTTTTAAGGAACAATTCGAAATGGAGACCATGTTATTACATGCATCGTCACTTCGTTTTAAGCACCCCGTCACCACCGAACAGATTCAGATTCAAGCCAGGGTACAAGAAGCGTTCAAACGCATGATGGACCTCATGAATTTTACCCGCTAAGGCAATTTTCCTTTATTAAATCTGTTAATAATAAATCTATGCAGTTAAAATTTAACCCGATCCTATCCTTTGCGCTTGTATTACTTTTGGGCAGTTGCTCATCCATCTATATTCCAAGTGTACCCAATACCCCAATGCTGACCACCAAAGGCGAATTTGCAGGAGGTGCCCATATTTCGTTAAGGGGAAATGCCAATTTTAATACTGCTTATGCCCTAGTCGAAAACTTTGCAGTAATGGCAAACGGAAGTTTTATGAACTTTGAAAACACCAAAAAAGACATTAACCATAAAGCTTTTGAGATAGGGGGAGGATATTTTAAAACATTTGGGCCAGAAAACAACAGGATCTTGGAAATTTATGCAGGTGTAGGTACCGGAAAGAGTAAAAGAACGTTCAGAGAGTTGGATCAAGATGATGTCATATTGAGCACCGACCACTACGAGGCAAATTACAACAAAAAGTTCTTTCAGGTGAACTACAGTTCAAAAAGAATAAGCAACCTAAAATTGTTCGGTATTAATTTCGGTCTCAATTATGGTACCGCTTGGCGTTTAAGTTTTATCAACACCGATAACTTTTACAGGAATGGTGTGCTACAGCCCAATGAAGATAACATCTTTTTAGAGCCCGTATTTTTTACCCGAATGATCCTGAGTGACGAGGTGCAGCTACAATATACCAGTGGAAGCAATTTTGGTTTAAAGAGCAGAAAGTTTTTAAATGCCGGGAACTCTGTATTTAGCGTAGGTGCCGTATTGAATATTGGCAGAAAGCCAAAAACCAAATAAGAAGACAAGCTGCAATGGCATCTCCATTCAATAGACTAAAATAAGTACACTTCTGCTCAACAAAGTTTAAACAGTTTCTTAAATTTGGATGATGAGGCTTCTTGTACTGGCTTTTTATTTATTTGCTTCGCTTGGCCTACAGGCACAAACTGCATTTCAACAAAAAATTCATTCTTTAGTACAGATTCAGATGGACAGCGGTGTTACGCTTAGTATCGACGAGCCCATTATTTACCCCCAAAAACCAACCGAGATTGTCATTTATGCACTTCCCAATGGCAATACAACTGCACAAACCTTTGGAAAAAAAGTAGACGACACTGAAGATTGGCATTATAACATCCAACACATAGGTGCACAAAGTGCTTTTGTTCGTCAGACCGATCAAGGTACCAATTACATTATTGTCTACGCAGAAAACAAGTATAAAAGTTGGCCATCTTGGCGAAGACAATACCAGCATAGCGATCGTCTCATTAGAAATATGGTGGATAAGATCTATGAAAAATATCAAGCTTTAAAGCCTCAAATTACGCTAAGTGGTCATAGTGGTGGTGGAAGTTTTGTCTTTGGCTATATCAATGCCTATGAAATACTGCCCAATTATATCGAAAGA
This sequence comes from Pedobacter sp. ASV28, assembly GCF_016428855.1. GTDB lineage: Bacteria > Bacteroidota > Bacteroidia > Sphingobacteriales > Sphingobacteriaceae > Pedobacter. The sequence goes on along the minus strand of NZ_JAELTN010000019.1, from coordinate 24,944 downwards.
ATAGTATTTTTAGAGGCCACTTATGGCTATGAGCCCCAAAAGCACTTGGCCAAACTGAAGAGCTGGCTACAACAAAAAAACAAGTTTTTACAGGTAATTGCGTATAACGATAGCGTGGTCGTTTATAACGGTAAACCACTGGTATCGGCAACAGGTGGTACATTATATCGCAGTAAGTTAATGGCAAGAGATCTTCAAACTACCTTTGAGTTAAAATATAAAGATGAAAATGATCGAGAGGTATGGAAAAATAAATCGGAAAATATAGCATTCCTATTGATTAAAAATCCGGAAGCAAAAATACTTCATACGATTTTGGTGGAAAAGAACGGATTTATCCACTTGGTATTTAATGGCACAAAATTTAGCGGAAAGCATTATCAATTTTGGGCTAATCGGGCTTATGACAACAATTTGCTAAAATAATGGAAACAGCTGTCCGACCTATTCGAAAAATTATCCACATCGATATGGATGCCTTTTATGCTTCAGTAGAACAAAGAGATTTTCCAGAATTGAGGGGCAAGCCCGTGGTGGTTGGCGGATCACCAGAGGGCAGAGGAGGAGTGGTCGCTACCGCCAGTTACGAAGCCAGAACCTACGGCATTCGTTCGGCCATGTCGTCAAAAAAAGCGCAGCAACTTTGTCCCTATGCCATTTTTGTTTACCCACGTTTTTCGGCTTACAAAGAAGTTTCCAAGCATATCAGAGCAATATTTAGCCGATATACCGATCTGATAGAGCCACTCTCTTTAGACGAAGCTTATTTAGACGTTACGGAAGATAAATTGGGAATCGGCTCTGCCATTACCATTGCCGAACAAATAAAGAAAGCCATTAAAGACGAACTTCATTTAACAGCATCGGCGGGTGTTTCCATCAACAAATTCGTGGCTAAAATAGCTTCTGATATGAACAAGCCCGATGGGCTGACTTTCATTGGCCCCTCTAAAATAGAGAAGTTCATGGAGAAACTTCCCGTCGAAAAATTCCATGGGGTGGGAAAGGTAACCGCCGAAAAAATGAAAATGCAGGGGATACGCAAAGGTAGCGACCTTAAGAAACTCAGTGAAGAACGTTTGGCCATCTTGTTTGGCAAATCGGGCAAGTTCTTCTATCATATTGTAAGGGGTATTGACAACAGGGCTGTAAAACCCGATCGTGAAATCAAATCAATCAGTTCTGAAGATACCTTTAGTTATGATTTAGATAAAGGAAGCGAGTTATATGAACGCTTACTGCAAATTACCCAATCGGCTTTCAGGAGAATTAGCCAATATCAACTTTACGGAAGGACCATAACCGTAAAGGTTAAATTTGCTGATTTTAAGCAGATCACCAGGAGCATTTCTTTTGAACAGCCCATTACGGATGAAAATGAGGCCTATCAGGCGGCAAGAACGTTACTTGAAAACGCTGATTTCGACGGTAAATCAGTAAGGTTAATAGGGGTTGGTTTTTCTAATTTCCACGAACCTAAAATGAGAAATAGGATAGAGGAACAGAAGGAGCTTTTTTAATTGTGATTGACCCAGCCTTGTATATCTTCTATTGAAGATAAAGTTTAACAGCTACTTAATAGTCACTTAATTTACTTAAGTTAAATTTGTTATATCAAATTAGAGATAATGAAGATTAATTTTATTCTTATCGCAGTAGCTATTGTTGCCATTTTAGGTTTTGTTTATTTCATCATCAAAAGAAATCAGAAAGACCAAAAAGAACTGGAAAAAGAACTCAACCAAAAAGAGCTAAAACCAGAAAAGCACGATAGCGAACATATGTAGTGGCCTATTTAGGCAATTGGTCTACTTTTATGATCACAGGAGGAGACGACAATGCTTCCAAAAAAGCGATGACGGCTTTTCTTTCCCTTATGCTCAACATAATCCCCCTAATTAATTTATCCTTTTTTGGCAGCAGAGGATCATCCTTTTGGCCTGGTAAAACGATATGTTCAGGCATACCCATATTGTACAAAACCATCAGGCTATCCATACTTTTAACCATTCCATGATGAAACCAGGGACCGGTTTTCATCACATTACGTAAACCAGGGGTTTTAAATTTACCTATATCTTCTACCTTTTTGGTTACATGGTACAAACCTAAATCTTGGTTTTTCAGGCCATATTCCGTCAATCCAATATTATGAAATTCTTTATCGGTGAAATAAGCCCCATAATGGCAATTCATACATCGAGCTTTGGTCCTGAACAAGTGCAGGCCTACCAGTTGCTCATCTGTCAATGCCGCCTTGTCCCCATTTAAAAACCTGTCAAACGGTGTTTCTCCGCTTACAATACTTTGTTGAAAAGTGGCCAAACTCTCAAATATCAATTGGTTGGTGATTTTGGCCGTGCCAAATGCCGCCATAAATAAAGGCTCGTATCCTTTTATCCTGCCAAGTTTTTTAGGCAGTAATTTTAAATCTTGGTTCATTTCATGGTGTGCAGAAATGGGACCTTCGGCCTGTTTTACTAAAGTATTGGCCCTACCATCCCAAAAGAAACTGTAATAAATCCAAACGTTTTCTAAAGATGGTGCATTTCGAATATTGGGCAGTTCGTTATGCCCCAAAGAAACTTCTTTTCCATCAGACCAATGCATTGCTGGAGTATGGCAGGAGGCACAAGAAATCTGGTTGGCACCAGAAAGTCGCGGATCGAAAAATAGCAGTTTACCCAACTCCATCACTTTTTTAATCGAATCATTAGATAAATCGAGCGGAGTAGAGGATAAAGAAGCCAGTTCTTCAAATTTAACACTAGCCTCTACATTGGGCTTTGGCCAATCCTGACTGGGTTTTGCATATATTTTTCTTAAAGAATCGTCCAGTAAACCACTACCATTCATCCATTCATGAGATTTAAAGGAGATCAACAATAGAAAACTCAAAAGAAAGGCGATGCAAACCAGCACTTTGTTCATAGCTGCAAAAATAATAAAATGCTAAATATGCAACTTAATGCTGATGAAGCTCAGTTTCTTCATTGGCAATTAATTTCTTTGTTCTGTTCTGAAACCTGATAAAGAGTAGGATAGAGGCAGTAAGTAGTCCTAAAGTTAAACCGTACCAAATTCCTTTAACGCCCCAGCCCAATGGAAAGCCTAGCAAATAACCTACCGGGATCCCTATTACCCAGTACGATAAAAATGTAATGAAAGTAGGCATATTTACATCGCCCAAGCCCCTAAGTACACCCAAACCAACCACCTGTGTTCCATCAAAAAGTTGGAAGAAGCCTGCCAAAATTAGCAATTGTGCCGCAATACCAATTACCGTTTGATCGCTGGTATAAATATAGGGAAGGTAATGGTTGGCCAACATAAAAATTAACGCCGTAATAGACATGAATACGATTACCACATGGTAGCTGGCAATGGCCGATAAGCGTAAACCAATATAGTTTTTGCTTCCAAAATTATTTCCGGTTTTAATGGTAGCCGCATTAGCAATACCTGTAGCTAGCATATAAGTGAACGCTGCCAAAGAAAGTGCTGTAAAATGGGCCGCCTGTTCAATCTTACCAATGGTTCCAATCAATATGCCTGCACCACTAAAGGCACTGATTTCGAAAGCATATTGCATAGCTACCGGAGCACCCAGTTTTATAATTTTAGTAATTCTTGAGGTATCAAAAGAAAACAGTTTAAAATCAGGAAGGTACACCTTGAAATTTTGAGCATTAAAAACATAGGCCCCCATGGCAACGGCCATTAAAACACGGTCTATCAGTGTACTTAATCCTACACCCTTAACCCCCATAGGAACAATGCCAAACATGCCTCTAACAAAGATAATTCCCAAAACGACATTTAACAGATTTCCCCAAATAGAAATTAACATGGCCTGTTTGGTAAATCCTAATCCCTCGGTAAATTGCTTAAAAGCCTGGAAAATCATTAATGGAAATATCGAAATACCCATGTACATTAAATAGGGCTTGGCATGTAAGACCACATCTGGCGATTGCCCAATATGGTCAATTACTTTAAAATAAACCAGCAACACCAGCGCAAACAAGATAAGGCTGGCCACAAAATTAATAAGCAAGCTGTTGGAAAGGAGTCTGCCACATTCGTTCTTGTGGCCACTACCGTTGGCTTGTGCTATTAAAGGCGTTAAGCCGTAAGAAATGCCCAGGCCCAACACTAAAATGAGCATGAACAAACTATTTACCAGAGAAACCGAGGCCAGCTGTACCGTACCTGCAAAGTGGCCAACAATCATTCCATCGGCCATGTGTACTAAGGTATGCCCCAATTGTGATAATACAATAGGTAGGGCTAAAATAAGGTTGTCTTTATAGTAAGATTTATACTTTGCGACGGAATACGTAAACATTCCACAAAAATCGGAATTTTAAGTGGGAACTTATAAACTAATGCTTTTTACTTTCCACCTAAATCGGCCATGACGTAATATTCTTCCTTTTCCGTAATGTGCGGTAAAATAATACCCGATAAAATAAGGTTGACGATAATTTTCTGTGCTTTTTTGTAGGCGCTCCTGGTCAATTTGCTAAACTCTTTCAGGGTAATTCGTCCGTTTGCACCTAAATATTCCAACAGGGCTTTCTCTTGCTCGGAATAAGCAATGAAAGTCCCTTCGTTTTCCCCATCTTTTTTTAGGACTTCTATCAGTATTTTGCTGGCCAGCACGCTCTTGTCCTGCACCCTGAAATATACCCACCATTTTCCTTGTTCATCTAAAGCGTAATGCGGTTTGGTATCGCTTTTAGGAATTTCGGCCACCAAAACCAATTTATCATCTACCAAATATTCTTCAAAAGATGGCTCAATGGCAGGTTTACAAAACTGATGTGCGGCCCTGGTGATCATGTATTTTTCCTCTTCCTCAGCTTTTACGCCCTTTATCGTGCCATCATCGGCCACCCCGATCAGTAACTTGCCTCCTTTATTATTGGCAAATGCCACGAGTGTTTTGGCAATTTTTTCGCAATTGCTGATCGTTTTCTTGAAATCCAAGCTTACATTTTCACCTGCTAAAATCAATCTTTTAATATTCATCAGCTCAGCATTTAAAATTATATGGCTACACGTTGTTTTTCATTCGGGAATTTGGTACGCAGATAAACTTCGTTCATCACCGTAGCGCACAGCTCGCCCTGTTTATTGAATAATTCCATAGGGTAGGCCTTCACAAATTTCCCATATTCATTTAATGAAGCCTCAGCCTCCTTGATCATCTCGTCGGTAATGGTTAGGGTAAAATATAGATTGGTCAGACCAGGTTTTAAATACTGGATAGACGCACTTTTAAGCCACACCCTGCATTTATGTCCTTTGCGCTGCATCAACTGATCAAACAAAATAGCGTAAAAAGGATCCGTAGCGGCATAAATGGTACCACCAAAAATAGAACCATTGTAATTTCTGTTCAAGAAACTGTTCGTAATCTTTACGTCGACCCCTCTAAATCCTGGATGGAATTTCCTCACCCATATTCGCTGAAATAACAAAGGAGGATACAAACTCAATGCCCATTTTAGGGTTTTCTCTGAAACAATCATGACAGCTAAATATCATCATTTGTGCCGAACATTAAAAACTTTGTGCAAAATTTAACTAAAAATTAAACCTCAACAACTCATGGTTTTTATTCCTCATGAGCAAGTATAAGGTGTCCTATTTTTTTACCTAATACCAGCTTCATTTGCTGCATTTTCATATTGGTCAAAACTTTTCCACAAAGGGCTGTAAAGTGTAGCTTATTTTGTTAAATTCGCAAGATTATATCAATAGCTAATTAATTTCGTTTTTAACGAGTAAATTGTTTTATGGCAGAAGATTTAGAAAATCAAGAGAACGACAAGATTATTCCAATTAATATAGATGAGCAGATGCGATCTGCTTATATCGATTATTCCATGTCGGTTATTGTGAGTAGGGCATTACCTGATGTACGCGATGGCTTAAAGCCAGTGCACCGTCGGGTTTTATACGGTATGTTGGATTTAGGTCTTGGCAACGGAAAACCATATAAGAAATCTGCCCGTATTGTAGGGGAAGTGCTAGGTAAGTACCACCCACATGGAGACTCATCGGTATACATGACTATGGTACGTATGGCCCAACCTTGGAGCTTACGTTATTTATTGGTAGAAGGACAAGGTAACTACGGTTCGATCGATGGCGATTCGCCTGCAGCAATGCGTTATACAGAGGCCCGTTTCCAAAAAATTGCAGAGGATATGTTGGCCGACATCAATAAAGATACGGTCGATTTCCAACTGAACTTTGATGACTCGCTACAGGAGCCTTCTGTGCTTCCTGCAAAAATACCTAACCTATTGGTGAATGGATCATCGGGTATTGCGGTGGGTATGGCTACCAACATGGCGCCCCACAATATTACCGAAGCCATTAATGCCACTATAGCTTATATTGACAATAAGGAAATTACCATAGCCGAATTGATGAAATTCGTAAAGGCACCAGATTTCCCAACCGGTGCAATTATTTATGGTTATACCGGCGTACAAGAAGCTTTTGAAACCGGTAGGGGACGTATTGTGATGCGTGCCAAAGCCGAAATAGAAAGCAATAGGGACCGCGAAAGTATCATTGTCACCGAAATCCCTTACCAAGTGAACAAAGCTCAAATGATCGAAAGAACAGCAGAGCTGATTGGCGAGAAGAAACTAGAGGGCATATCTAACATTAAGGACGAATCCAATAAAGATGGCATCCGTATTGTTTACGAAATCAAACGCGATGCGAATGCCAGTATTGTACTAAACAATCTATTTAAGCAAACTGCCCTTCAAACCTCTTTTAGTGTTAATAATATTGCCCTGGTTAATGGCCGCCCGCAATTGCTCAACCTAAAAGACCTCATCCATCACTTTGTTGACCATAGGCATGATGTCGTAATTCGCAGGACCAAGTTCGAGCTGGCCGAGGCAGAAAAACGTGCACATATTTTGGAGGGTTTACTCATTGCCCTTGATCATATAGAAGAGGTCATCAAGCTCATCCGTTCTTCGAATACACCAGAAGAAGCCAGAACTGGCTTAATGGAAACTTTCGGCCTGAGCGATATTCAAGCTCGTGCCATCTTAGACATGACCTTACGTAGGTTAACCGGACTGGAGCGCGACAAGATCAAGGATGAATATGCAGAATTGATGAAGACCATCGAGTATTTGAAATCAGTATTGGCCGATGAAAGCCTACGTATGCAGATCATTAAAGATGAACTGGCAGAAATGCTGGAGAAATATGGTGACGAGCGTAGAACGAGCATTGTGTACTCTGCCGAAGATATGAGTATGGAAGACTTCATTGAAGATGAAGAAGTAGTGATTACCATCTCTCATGAAGGCTATATTAAACGTACACCTGCTTCAGAATATCGTACGCAGGGACGTGGAGGAAAAGGTTCCAAGGGAAGCGATTCGAGAAACGAAGACTTTATAGAACACCTGTTGATTGCCACCAACCACAACTATATGCTATTCTTTACCGAAGCCGGAAGGTGTTTTTGGCTAAGGGTTTATGAAATTCCAGAAGGCAGTCGCCAAAGTAAAGGAAGAGCATTGCAGAACATCATCAATATTCCTAAAGAAGAAAAAGTAAAGGCTTATATCAAGGTCAAAAACCTAAAAGACCAAGAATACCTGGAAAATAACTTCATCATTATGTGTACCAAAAAAGGTACCATTAAGAAAACTTCTTTAGAAGCCTATTCACGTCCGCGTGTAAACGGTATCAATGCCATTAACATTAACGAGGGCGATCAATTACTGGAAGCCAGTTTAACTACCGGAAGCAGTGAAATTGTCATGGCACTACGTTCGGGCAGGGCAATCCGTTTTAACGAAAGCACGGTGAGGCCAATGGGCAGAACGGCTACAGGCGTACGTGGGGTGACCTTGGGACATGATAAAGATGAAGTAGTAGGCATGATTGCCGTAGAAAGTAGTGAAGCCACCATATTGGTCGTTTCTGAAAAAGGCTATGGTAAACGTACCGACATTGAAGACTACCGTGTAACCAATCGTGGTGGTAAGGGCGTGAAAACCATTAACATTACCGATAAAACAGGTGACCTTGTAGCCATTAAAAATGTAACCGATGCTGACGATTTAATGATCATCAACAAATCTGGTATTGTCATTAGAATTGCCGTAAGTGAACTTAGGGTAATGGGAAGGGCCACACAAGGAGTAAGGTTGATTACGCTAAAAGGAAACGATGAAATCGCTTCTGTGGCCAGAATAGACCATGAAGATGAGGAAGAGATCGAAGAACTTGGCGGAGAAGAAACAAATAATGATAACCATACCACTAACGAAGAAAATAAACCTGAAAACTAAATATTAGATTAAAAATTCGAATAGAAATGAAAAAGTTAATTTTAAGTATATTTTTATTAGGAGCTTCTACATACGTAAACGCACAAAAGACGGAAGTTGCAGAAGCCAAGAAAACTTGGGGAATTTTCCAGGCCATGAATCAAGGTCAGAATTTAACCAAAAATTTGGACCTGTTAAACAAAGGCTTGAAAAACACGGACAATGCCATTGTAAATGAAAAGACCAAAGAAAGCCTAGAAGCCTGGACCTTAAGGGCTTCCTTTTCTTCGGCCATTGCCTTGTTGGATACCATTAACAATGAAAATTCAATTGCTAAACAAAAAATAGCAGAAGAAGCGCTGGCCAAAGCCAAAACCCTTGATAAAAAGGGAGAGGAGAAAGATAACTTGGCCAATGCAGAGATCAACATTAACAATGCCATCCAATCAAGAGGAATTAGGGCTTATAATAAAAAGGACTTTGCTACTGCGTTTAAAATTTTCACTGAAATTACGGAGAAAAATCCAACAGACACCTCTATGTACCTAAATGCAGGAGTTGCCGCAAAACAGGCTGGCAATTATAAAGGTGCTGTTAAAAATTTCAAAAAAGTAGTAAGCTTTAATGTTCCTGAAGCTAAAAATCTTTTATTGGAGGTCATCAACATCGAATTGGTTAACTTAAAAGATACCACAACAGCCCTAGCTTCCATTGATGAAGCCTTGGTAAAATATCCAGATGATCCAGATTTTGTAGGCACCCAGACTGATATTTATATTATTAGGGGCGAAATTGAAAAATCGCAGGCTTCATTAGGCAAATTAATTGCCAAAGATCCTAAGAAAGCCATCTATCAATTCTTAATGGGCGAAACCTATTACAAACAAGCCCTTAATGTGCAAAATGAGCGTGTAAAATTAGATGCAAAGAAAGTAAAAGAATACAATGCTTTAACGACCAAGATGACGGCGTTAATTGATCAATCTTTACCTTACTATAAAAAAGCACAAGAGCTTGATCCTAAAGCCACCCATACCTTAGAAGCCTTGAAACAGGTTTACGGCTTTAAAAACGACACCAAGAATTACGAAGAGACTAAAAAATTGCTAGATGCCCTTCAAAAGAAATAATTCTAAATAATTTGAGTTATAAAAGGGAGATAAGTAAGTTTTATCTCCCTTTTTTGTTTTCTTTGTATAAAAGTATAAGGATGATGCCCAAGATATTTCCACTGACCTTTATTTTTTCGCTTTTTACCATTTGCGTATTTGCACAAGGTTCCCAAATTAAAATTGCCAACAACAGCTTGGCCAAGCTACACATAAGTATTGCAGAAAAAGCCGATTTCAAAAAGCAACTGACCATTATAGGAGAGGGGATCAAAGCTCTTGAAACAGCCGAAAAAGATAAAAAAACAAAAAACTGGCCCGAAACATGGGCTATTAAATCATATTTATCTTCTTATGTAGCCCTTATCGACGAAAACGAGGTCAATTCCGATAAATATTTCCAGTTTGCCACAGACGCCTTGGAAAATGCCATAAAACTGGATAAATTCCAATCAAATACCGAGCTGATCAAGGCAGCCACCTACAACATCAATGTCAAAAAGCAACGGGAAGGCTCAAAAGCATTTGTCCAAAATGATTTTGGCACCGCATTTAAGTTACTCAAGGATGTAAGCGATTTTATGCCAAAAGATACTTTATTGGCCAGCAATGTAGCCATATGCGCACAAAACCTTCAACTGTATAACGATGCTTTGGCCTATTTTTTAAGGGCCAAGGAAAATGGCATTAAAAATCCTACGGTCTATCAGAACATCGCCAGCATTTATGCCTCTAAATTTGAGAATGAACTGGCCATTAAAACCATTGAAGATGGCTTAAAAATCAACCCATATCATGTTTTTTTGACCAATGACTACATTAACCTCTTATTGGATAACGAACAGTACGACAGGGCGCTAAAAGCCATAGAAGCTTCGTTAACTACAGAAAAACAAAGCAAACTATTGTATTACCTTTATGGTTACCTACAACAAAACCAATTAAAAAATACCGGTACATCAGAATTGGCTTATAAAAAAGCCCTGGAAATTGACCATAATTATTTTGATGCACTATATCAATTGGCCTTGGTTTATATACAGAATGCCAATGATGCCTTAAAAGCAAAAAATACGCGCCAGTTTAATTCCATGATCAACCGTGCAGAATTCTCACTGCTTAAGGCCCATGAAATCAATATCAATCATAAGAATACCATTAAACTGCTGATTGATATCTATACCCGCAAAAACAGATTGGATAAGGTTCAGGAGTTGAAACGCAAATTAAATGAGTTTTAAAGAAGCCTTATTTAACTTAACTAAATCGTATTCGTAAATCCAAGGATATTTTAGAGGTATAAAGCTTGACATAGGGGATTATGTTTTTTACAACTTAACATAATGTTAATTATAGTACAAATAGCAATTCTTTTTGCGGGCAAAGCCTTTGTTGCATATCGTTAGCTGTCTTGTATTCGATCCTGTTGCCATAAGGTTGTTTTTTGCCACAAAGCAAGGCGGTTGCGCGGTTGTATCCCACATAAGGCCAATGTACTTTACATGATAATATTATTTGTTTTACTGGTAATTTATTGCGGGAATCCGTAATTTACATAAGTTGAAAAATTTTAGATTTGTCTTATGATGAACACTACCAAACAGATACAATGTTTAGAAACAGAATTTTGACAAATAACGAGCATCTCCAAGACTTTATTAGTACCACTATTGCCAATCTTGAGCATATTCGTGCCAATGGTGCAAACAGAGAATACAGTTTTGATATAAACTGCTCTGATTTGGAAGACTATAACTATATCGATATCCGAAAGGCAGAAAAATTCAGCCAATTGTTTACTGAGTTGGCACACATAAAAGGGCCTACATTATATCGCATAGAAATATTGTCTGATATGGATAGAAGACAGATAATAGAAGCATTGAATGCTTATAAAGCAAGCCCAGGAGCAAAAGTAACTCCGGCTTTACGACCTCATATCAACTACGATTCTAACACCTTATACGTAGGAAAGGTAAAACAGATATTTTGGGGTAGGCTGATACAACATTTGGGATACTTCAAAGTAGATGCTACACAAGGTTTGCAATTGTTTTATTGGGCCAAGGGAATGGGTTTAACGCTAAGGTTTCACATTATGGAGTTCGACACTAATATGGCTGATTCGATGCCTATTATTGAAATGGCATTTGCAAAGAAATTCGATCCGATTATAGGCAAACATAAATAAGTTTACTGATTAGCAAAAGCAAAATCAGGATATTAAAGAGACAGGAATTAGGCGGGGAGATCAAAAGAGGTCTCCCCTTTTTATGCCCCTAGGGTACTGACTGTAGAGCTAAATAGCTGGCAGAACGTGTGTTTTACTCCGCGGTGATGATGAGAGGAGGTAATAGTTTTACAGTACGCAGTAAAGAATACTCGTTGAACAAAAGAATATAACCAAATATGGATCAAATAACTACTACAGAAGTAAAAACAGCGTATAAGAAACTCAAATCATACGTATATCATGAGAATTTCTCATTGTCGCTACGTGTATCATTGGCAAAATACGAAACGGATAAAATAGAAGAAAAGCTCAATGAATTGACCCAACAAATCAATGCCTATTCTACAAACAGAAACAAAGGAATAAAAAAATACCTTAATGAAATTGAAGTGTCCTTAATGCCCAAGAATTTTGAGGACGAAAAAAGAGTAGCGGCCGATGGGGCATTTTATTTTTCAAACGCTAACAAACTACATAAGTATAAAGTAGAAAAGGAAACTCCTTTTATCATGTGTCCTATAGAAATCCATATTGTTTCTATATTGTGGATTATGAAGGTTGGGCATCTACTAGATGCCGAATTAAGCAATACCTGTTATGGCAACAGACTGCTGAGAAACTATGACGATCAGTTTGAAGAAAATTCGATCAAGCTTTTTAGAAGATACTTTTTAAGCTACAATAATTGGCGAGATGAGGCTATAACTAAAGCCAAAGCATTACACAAGCTCAACCTTGATGTGGCTATATTAAGCCTGGACCTTAAAAGTTATTATAATTCTATAGATTTCGATTTTAAGACAATAAGGGGTATAGCATCGGGATTCGACTGGTTAAATGATTTTCTGGAAGAAGCTCATACGAAATATTCGGCATTGCTTTTTAAAGGAGAATTGGCAGAAGGAGAAAAAAGAACTGTTATGCCCATTGGCCTCATATCATCTAACATCCTTGCTAATTATTATTTAAAGGATTTCGATACCGCTGTTACAAAAAAAGTAAAGCCCGAGTTTTACGGACGATATGTGGATGATATTATGTTGGTAATATCTAATCCCCAAATTAATACAAACGTCAATTCGTTTATTAATAAAATCCTTGCAGACAACAGAATTTGGGGCAAAGACCCTAAAGTAGTAGTAGAAAAAAACGGAGAGGATGCAGAGTACCATATCCGTATGGGCACTAATGTATTACCATTTCAGGTAAAAAAGGTAAAATTGTATCATTTCTTGAGCAATGAGAGTGCAAATCTGCTGGATGAGTTTGAGAAGGAAATAAAAAAGAATAGCAGTGAATTTAAGTTTCAGCCAGAATCAAAAAATATTTTCGAAAGCTTCGAAAATTCTTCGTACAAAATCTCTTATTCTGATACTGTAAACAAACTTCGGTCTATTGACGGTTTTAATACAGATAAGTTGGGCGCTTCTAAACATCTGGCGAAACTTATAGCGACGTCGTTAACAGCTGAAAAACTCTCAAAAGAAAAGTTTGATGAGCTTAATGAAAAGATTGTGGCTTTTTTTTCAGGCAAAAGAAGCCTTGAGCTCAATGCCCTCTGGGAAAAGGTATTTACCTTTTATGTAGTCAATTCTGCAAAAGAAGAACTGATAACATTTGCCAAAGCGCAGATAAATAGCATTTCTAAAATAGAAGACAGAGACCGCAAGATTGATATTGATACACTTAAAGGTTATAAAGGTATCCAAACCAGCTTGCTCATGCATCTGACCAATTGTTTTTCTATGGCTGCCGCCCTGAATATTTCTTTTTTTAACGATGCAATAATTAATAGTTTAAAAGATAACGGGCCAGTAAATGATACCACTCTTTTCTTTGAAATCGTTACGACAGATATGGTGCAATTGCAGGCCAAAGCATTGATCAATGCTAATTTGTTCAGGCACAATTATCTATATTACCCGCTACTGAACTATTGCGAGCAAAATGCAAAATTCAATTTCCTAGATAAGCATCCTAAATTGGATGAAACCGTGTTTAAGTTTTCTGACAATAAAATTGAGTATTCGCCAAGGTTTATTCATTATCACGAAATCTGTCTTTTTAATAGTATGAAACGATGGTTCAAGTCTGATGCTATTACAGACGAAGACAATGAATATACTAACAATCAATATGGATATTTATTTGATCAGTATATGTCATTGAACAAACTTTCAGAAATAGCGAGAAGGGTTTATCAACCATATTACCCTACCGAAAAACCTTTCGCTAAAAGCAAAGGAAAAAAGATTGAGATAAAATCAGGAAAAAATAAAGAGAAGCTTAAAATTGGGTTGGTGAATGCGATTATAGATTTCGAAAATTCAAAATCTTCGCTAATGGGCAAGCCCAATTTGTCCTTTAAACGTCTTGATGAAATTAACCAATTGCTAAACGAATCGCTTCAAACCCAAAAATGTGATATTATTATTTTTCCCGAAATATCTATTCCTTTCCAATGGCTGCACATTTTAGCGTCGTTTTCCAAGCGTAATAATGTTGCTATCTGTTGTGGTGTAGAACATTTTGTAAACGATAAAGGAATGGCGCTCAACTACGTGGCAACGATATTGCCTTTCACGTTCAACAAATATCAGAACGCTATGATTGATTTTCGATTAAAGAAGGACTATTCTCCCGAAGAAATAGAAGAAATACAAGGACATAAGTTTAAAGTACCTTTTGGCCTTATGGATAAAGAGCAATTACGTTTGTATGTTTGGAATAGTGTGCATTTCAGCATATTTAATTGCTTCGAATTGGCCGATATCCAAAAGCGGGCAATGTTTAGAGGCAAGGTAGATTTTATTGCTACAGTAGAACACAATCCTGATATCAATTATTTCTCCAACATTATAGAATCTGTAGCCAGAGATATACATAGTTATGTGGTACAAGTAAATTCCTCTCACTATGGAGATAGTCGTATTACACAACCAGCCGAGACTTTTAGAAAAGATATTTTGAAGATAAAAGGTGGTAATAATGTTTCTCTGATTACGGGAACCATTGACATTAAAGCATTGAGAGAATTTCAGAGTCTTGAGTATAACCTTCAAAAAAGGAACAAAATATTTAAACCAACCCCGCCTAATTTCAAAGTTTTCTCGTCAAGAAAAAATAAATAGTTTGATATTAGTTAGTTTAAAGATATCTTATGCAAGAACCTTATTATATTGAAAATCTGATTTCATCTTTACAAAAAGTTCTCGTATCGTGTTGCCCTGCGTGAGGAGTAGCAGCGGATAGCCCGACGGCGGTATGGGGCATCGGTAGGTTTCTCTGCCATCGGCAGCCGTGGTGTTATCTGCCCCATAGCGGCGGCACGCCCCCTCTCTCTTCCCACATATATTTACCCACGGGGGAAGGCAAGAAGTATTCAAAAACTAACGGGTTCGTATTTCTCTGCCCCGCGCCCGCACTGTGGCTCCGCTATAGTTGCTTTGGATATTGAAAAGCACATTGTTTATAATTTGGGCGTGCCCCTGCCCTTTTAAGGTGTGTGCTGTAGGTAAAGGGTTTTGTACCGGGGCAGTGGTCGGGCTATCGCTCGTAGTCCTCGCCATTTCGTGCCTCATGGCTGTGGGCTATCCGCTACTATCCCTCACGCAGGAGATCTTGTCTTCGAGGGGCAATAAAGAACAACTTTAAAGGGCAGCTACGTTAACATAACGCAATACATTATATTACAATAATACAACTAACAATCATAATTGAGGTTATTCGTTAATTTGCCCCAACAGCAGCATTAATCTTTAACTTTGACTTATTCAAAAGCATAGAAACCTTATAGACATCCCATCTATCAATTAATATTTATAAATTAGCAAACAGCTAATCAACTTATCAATAAAAATGAAAAATATAGCGGTAATCGGTTCAGGAACCATGGGCAATGGCATTGCACACACCTTTGCCCAATTTGGTTATCAGGTGAACCTCATCGACATTAACAAGGCTGCTTTGCAAAAAGCCATCGAAACCATTTCCAAAAATTTGGACAGGCAATTGGCCAAGGGAACTTTAACCGAAGCAGAAAAAAAACATACTTTAGGAAATATAACCACCTACACCGATTTGAAAGATGGTGTGGCCAATGTTGATCTTGTAGTTGAAGCAGCTACAGAAAATACCAACTTAAAACTACAGCTATTTAAAGAACTGGACGAATTTACTGGGCCAAATACGATTTTGGCAAGCAATACCTCCTCCATTTCCATTACACAGATCGCCTCGGTTACCCAACGTGGCGACAAAGTAATTGGTATGCACTTTATGAATCCTGTACCGATCATGAAATTAGTGGAAGTGATCAGAGGTTATGCAACCAGCGACGCAACGACCCGATTGGTCATGGAAATTTCCCATAAACTGGACAAAGTTCCGGTCGAGGTGAATGATTATCCCGGCTTTATAGCCAATCGTATATTAATGCCCATGATCAATGAAGCCACTTATTCCTTATATGAAGGTGTGGCCGGGGTTCATGAAATCGATACAGTGATGAAACTGGGCATGGCACATCCAATGGGCCCTTTACAACTGGCCGATTTTATTGGATTGGACGTTTGTTTGGCCATTCTGAAGGTATTGCACCAAGGCTTTGGAAATCCTAAATATGCCCCTTGCCCACTATTGGTCAACATGGTAACGGCAGGCAAAAAAGGCGTTAAATCTGGTGAGGGTTTCTATGACTATAGTCATGGCTTGAAAGAAGCAAAAGTAGCGGGCAAATTCAATGTAACATGATGTAGTATTTCCAGGGCCACCTCTTTGCCAAATCAATTTTCATTGAACCGGCTGGCTGATATGCGTTGTAAAAATATATCTTTGTAGCATGAATGAAAATCTAGATCCTTCTTCAGAAAACTTAAGCCCTACAGAACGTGATATCGAAAAAGTATTGCGACCACAAGAGTTTGAGGATTTTACTGGGCAGGATAAGATTCTCGAAAACCTGAAGATTTTCGTAAAAGCAGCCAAATTGCGTGGCGAAGCGTTGGATCATGTTTTGCTACATGGCCCTCCGGGCTTGGGCAAGACTACCCTATCGTACATTATTGCCAATGAAATGGGCGTAAACATCAAGGTAACTTCGGGTCCAGTATTGGATAAACCCGGAGATTTAGCTGGTTTGTTGACCAATTTGGAAAGCGGCGACATCCTATTTATTGATGAAATACACCGTTTAAGTCCCCTAGTGGAAGAATATCTGTATTCTGCTATGGAAGATTACAAAATTGACATTATGTTAGAGAGTGGCCCTAATGCCCGCTCTGTGCAAATAGGACTTAACCCCTTTACCCTTGTAGGCGCCACTACCCGATCGGGTCTGTTAACCGCCCCTTTAAGGGCCAGGTTTGGCATCAATTCTCGTTTGGCCTATTATGATGCCAAACTGCTGACGACTATCGTACTGAGGTCTTCTGCTATACTCAATACCCCTATTAGTGATGAGGGCGCTTATGAAATTGCCCGACGCAGCCGAGGTACGCCACGTATAGCCAATGCCTTATTGCGTCGTACCAGAGATTTTGCCCAGATAAAGGGCAATGGAAGCATCGATACCGAAATAGCCCGTTATGCCTTATCGGCCTTAAATGTCGATGAACACGGATTGGACGAGATGGACAATAAGATCCTTTTGGCCATTATTGATAAATTTAAGGGAGGCCCAGTTGGGCTGAAAACCATTGCTACTGCCGTAGGTGAAGATGATGGTACCATTGAAGAAGTGTACGAACCTTTCCTTATCCAGGAAGGTTACCTCATGCGCACCGCACGCGGACGTGAAGTAACAGAAGCGGCCTATAAACACCTTAACCGTATAAGACTGGGGCAAACCGGCAAATTATTCTAGCAAAAGAAACCGTTAAGAATTGGGCTTGCTTACAAACTTATTGCCCTTTATATAAAAGCGAAAGGGCCATAGCGCATGTTCTTGTGCATAGGCTACCCCTATCCTGGTGGTGGTGACAATTTCGGGCGCTTTATAATTCAGATCTTCCTCAATCCATATTTCGTTGGCAGACAGATGTTTTGCATTCAATTGTTTGTCAATACCCAGGGCTTGCGACAGAGCACCAGGGCCAGCAGTAATACGTGGCGCTAACTTTTCCATTTTTCTCCTTAGCAACATGGTTTCAATACCCACCTTTGGTTCAATGGCCCTTATCAAAACCGCCTGCGGATTACCCTCTTTACCACTTACTACGTTTAACAAATGATGGATACCATAACATAGGTAAACATAAGTTACACCACCTGCCAAATACATAGTAGCTGTCCTATTGGTGTTTCTTCCCCCAAAAGCATGGCAAGCTTTGTCTACAACGCCATCATATGCTTCGGTTTCCGTAATCACGCCTCCTGTTAGTTCCCCATCAACATAAGTGAACAACAACTTGCCAAGTAACTGTTTGGCCACGCTAGATACGTCCTCGTTCTGATAAAAATCGGAAGAAAGCCTAGTCATTAATTAATCTAATTATTTTATTCAGGTATTTATGATCAACTTCATCAAAATGAGATAGATACTCACTATCAACATCTAGTACTCCAGCGATCTTGCCTCTTTGATAAAAAGGAATAACAATTTCTGATTTCGAAGCGGAAGCACAGGCAATATGACCTGGAAATTCATCTACATTTGGAACAATAATGGTTTCTTCCCTTTCCCAAGAACTGCCACACACCCCTTTTCCCTTTCCAATACGCGTACAGGCTACCGGCCCCTGAAATGGGCCCAGTACCAACTCTTCGTTTTTGATCAGGTAAAAACCTACCCAAAACCAATTGAACTGCTCTTTTAATGCCGCGGCCATATTGGCAAGATTGGCTATCAAATCTGTTTCTCCTTCCAATAAAGCGGATAGTTGCGGAATAATCGACTGGTACTGCTCTTCCTTGGTACCTGCCCTGCTGATGGTTAAATCTTCTGCCATAACACAAAGTTAGCCATTAAATTTAAAATTGCCCTTGAGGAAAATATCATATAAAAGCCATGAATTATGCCACCAATCAAATTAACATGCAGTTACTATTCCACATTCTATGCTTGGTTAAAACAATTTCATTAGTTTTGGAGGCTTAGAACTTAACTAACAACACAATGAATAAGAAAAGCTTATTAATTACTTTACTTCTAATTGGCGGAATTTCGCACCTTGGATATAAAGTTCGTGAAGAAGGCATGTTTCCTTTAAGCGAAATCCACAAGCTCGACCTGAAAAAAGCAGGACTAAAAATTGATCAGAACGAAGTCTATAACCCTAACGGCATAAGCCTGGTAGATGCCCTGGTAAATGTTGGAGGATGTACCGGCTCCTTTGTTTCGGACCAGGGATTGATCATTACCAACCACCACTGTGCTTTCAGTGCTGTGCAATTGGCCAGCACACCAGAGCATGATTACCTGAACAATGGCTTTGTGGCCAGAACACGTGAACAAGAAATTGAAGCAAAAGGATTAACTTGCCGTATTACTGACAGTTATGAAGATGTTTCAGGCAAAGTTTTAGGTGCGGTTGCACAAATAGAAGATCCTGCAGCACGCCTACAATTGATCAACAATGCCATGAAAAGCCTCGCTGCCGAAGCAGAAAAGAAAGATCCAAGTATCAAAGCAGAAGTATCGGAAATGTTTATCGGAAAAACATATGTATTGTTCCGTTATAAAACCATTCAAGATGTAAGATTGGTCTATATTCCAAATAGGCAGATAGGAGAATTTGGTGGCGAAACCGATAATTGGGTCTGGCCACGACATACCGGAGATTATTCTTTCATGAGGGCCTATGTAGGCAAAGATGGCAAGCCTGCAAAATATGCAAAAGAGAATATACCCTATGTCCCCAAAAAATCGTTAAAGGTTAATCCCAATGGCACCAATGAGGAAGATTTTGTATTCATCTTGGGTTATCCTGGAAAGACATTCAGGCATAGGCCTGCACAGTTCATAGCGTATCAGGCAAAATACGTACTGCCTTACACTTCCGATCTTTACGATTTCCAGAACAGCACCATGGAAAATGTAGGCAAAAAAGATAAAACAACCGAAATAAAGTTGGCCACAAGAATTAAAAGAAATGCCAATGTAATGAAAAACTACAGAGGCAAATTGACCGGAATTAAAGGTATCGACCTCATTGGACAAAAAAAACAGGAAGATGAGTCATTGGCCCAGTTCATCAATAACAATGCGGATGTTAAAGCCCAATACGGTCAACTTATGGACAACATAGACCAACTGTACAAACAAATCAATGGAGATGCCAACAGAGACCTTTGGCTAGGGCAAATTTACACTTCCACCAGCCTACTGAACGTTGCCAAAAACATCAACCTATTCAAAAATGAGCTGAACAAACAACCTGCCGCGCAAAAAGAATCCTACTTTGCCGCAAACATCGCCAAGCTTAAACAAACATTAGACAACATTTATGCTGCTTATGACCTAGATGTAGACAGAAGGATCTTTAAGAAAATGATGAGCGACGCCGTAAGCTTTACGCCCAACCAACGGGTGACTGCCGTCGACAAAATCACTGCAAGGAGCAACAACAATGAGACAGCCATTAATGAATATATTAACGATACCTTTGGCCTGACCAAATTAAAGGATCAAGCTTACGTATTCAATAACCTCTTAAAGTCTGGCAAATCCATTGGCGACTATAATGACGGCCTACTTTTATTCGAAAACGACATTGCCAGACAGATTACCGAACTTAAGCCCGAAAAAGACCGTAGGGACGGCTTATTGAACAAACTAATGGGCGATTATGTAAACGTGAAAGAAAAGTTCCTGCAAAAGGGATTTATTCCCGATGCCAACAGTACCTTACGACTAACTTATGGCTATGTAAGGGGCTACTCTCCGGCAGATGCCACTTATATGTCACCATTTACCACGATCAAGGGTATCTTAGAAAAAGGCGCTACCGGAAATCCCGATTTCTATTATCCTGATATCATTAAACAATTATGGACAAAGAAAGACTTTGGTCCTTTTGTTAAAAAGGAATTAAATGACGTACCCGTAGCCCTGCTATACAACATGGACACTACAGGAGGCAATTCGGGGTCTCCAATCATGAATGCCAACGGCGAACTGATCGGCGTAAACTTTGATCGGGCCTATGGCGCTACCATTAATGATTATGCCTGGAATGAAAGCTACAGCCGCTCGATTGGAGTTGACATCAGGTATGTGCTATGGGCAGCTTCAAAAATTGACAAGGCCGATTTTCTACTGAAAGAAATGGGGGTAAACCCGTAATCAATCAGATCGTCATTTCGAATAACATCAACGGCAAATACTTCTGCCCCCATAATTGTAGGAGATCTCCGTTCATTCGAAATGACGATCATACCTTAAAAACAAAAAACATGAGAATAATTGCAGAACTACCACACCCACAATGCAAGATCAGCATCTTCAGCATGAACCAAAAATACATTGTAAAATTTGAACAGGGACCTTATGAGCAAAGCTACAAACTAGCTGAACTTGACCTCATGGGAGGAGGTGTAAACGAAGTTTTTCAAATCATCGATGAAGAATTTATCACAACCGTTATAGAAAGATTTAAAAGCATGAGAACAGATTTCGTTACGGCTTATCAAAAACAGCAGTAAAAGTTTAATAATAAACCATAATTCATTGTATTACAAATATTTAATATATTAAACAAAATTAAATTTTGAAATTTAACGAGTTTTAAAAGCAGTAGACAACCAATATATAAATAAAAAGTATAAATAAAATAACTTAAAAATACTGATAATAAGTTAATTATGATATTAAACAAAATATAATTTCGACACCTAAATATGCCAAATAAATGAGAAGTATGCCCTAATTTATGGATTTCTCAGGTGATTTCGAGCATTTCCATAAAAGCCCATGCACAGCCTTTTTCCACCAAAAAACAAGTTGAATCCATGATTTCATCACATCTCGTCGGCTACCAACCTGCGCTAAATCCTACGGGAAAAAATTGATTTCTCAAGTACATTTTTACAAATAAAATTACCTTTGTATCCCAACCTTACATTTATGTCGAAAAATAGAACAGCAGGTATATTCTTTATATTGGTTACCATACTTTTTGATTGCATAGGCTTTGGCATTATCATCCCTATCATGCCCGACCTGATCAAAGAGCTTACCGGCTCTACTTTAAGCAAAGCTTCTGAATACGGGGGGATAATGCTCACCATCTATTCGCTCATGATGTTTGCATGCTCTCCTATCTTGGGAGCACTTAGCGATAAAATGGGCCGTAGGCCAGTATTGCTGATTTCTTTATTGGGCATGGCCATAGACTACTTCTTTCTGTCCTTTGCCCACACCATTACCCTATTGTTTATCGGGAGGATTATAGCTGGACTTTGCGGGGCCAGTATCACTACGGCATCCGCTTATATTGCAGATATAAGCACCCCAGAAAAAAGAGCACAAAACTTCGGATTGATTGGCGCTGCTTTTGGCATTGGCTTTATCATAGGCCCTGTGCTGGGTGGAATATTTGGTGAGTTTGGCACTAGGGTACCTTTCATGATCGCAGGCGGCCTATCTTTGATCAATTGGCTTTATGGCTTCTTTATCCTTCCCGAATCGCTAAAAAAAGAGAACAGACGTAAATTCGAATGGAAAAGAGCCAATCCGGTAGGTGCCTTAATGCAAATAAAACGTTATCCTGCATTAATTGGCTTATTAACCGCCCTACTCATTTTATATATTGCTGCCCAATCTACACAAACCGTATGGGCCTATTATACCAAAGAAAAATTCGACTGGAATCGTTCCTGGGTAGGCTATTCCCTAGGTTTTGTAGGCTTAACCGTAGCCATTGTACAAGGTGGCTTGATCAGGTTGATCATTCCTAAATTTGGACATAAAAAATCGATAATGATGGGATTGGGTTTATATGTACTGGGCTTTATCTTATTTGCCTTTGCCAGTAAGGGTTGGATGATGTTTGCCTTTATTGTTCCCTACGCCCTCGCTGGAATTACCGGACCGGCTATCCAAGGCATTATCTCTACACAGGTACGTGCAGATGAACAGGGCGAACTGCAGGGAATTATGACCAGTTTCATGAGCTTGGCAAGTATTATCGGACCTTTACTCATGTCTTTTCTATTTGCACATTTCACCAGCCCGAAAACAAATCTATACTTTCCAGGAGCCCCTTTTATCATGGGAGCACTGCTTACCTGTGTATCGATTATAATCTGCTACCAAACCTTGAAAAAACATCATTAAGACCAGAGAAATAATTAGTCAACCAGTTATAGCAATTCTGTAGCCAGATTAGCCAACTCACTTCTTTCGCCTTTTTGTAAGGTAATATGCGCATAAAGTGGATGGTGCTTGGCATTCTCAATGAGGTATGAAAGTCCATTACTTTCCGAATCAAGATAAGGAGTATCGATTTGATAGATATCGCCGGTAAATACAATTTTGGTATGTTCCCCCGCCCTGCTGATAATGGTTTTGATTTCATGTGGGGTTAAGTTCTGCGCCTCGTCAACAATAAAGAAGATCTTGGTCAATGTTCTGCCCCTAATAAAAGCCAATGGGGCTATTTCAATCTTTTCGGTTCTTACCAGCTCATCGATCTTAAACTGCATTTTCTCATCGTTGGCAAACTGTTCGCGTATAAATTTAAGGTTATCCCATATGGGTGCCATATAGGGATCTACTTTAGATTTGACATCTCCAGGCAAAAAACCTATATCCTTGTTGCTAAGAGGCACAATGGGCCTGGTGATATAAATCTGCCTATATTCCTTTCTTAAAGCCAACGCACTGGCCAAGGCCAATAGGGTTTTACCGGTGCCTGCATTACCTTGTATGGTGACCAGTTTAACCGCTGGGTTTAATAAAGCATCAATGGCAAAACATTGCTCGGCATTTCTTGGCGATATATTAAAGATAGGTGCTTTATTTACCAGCCTTATGGTTTTGTCAAGCAGGCTATAATAGGTAATCACCTCCCTTTTTTTGTTTTTCAGGATATAGAAATGATTGGCGTTGGTAAAAGGCAGCTTAATCTCATCAGCCTTAACCACTTCATTTTTTCTAACCTGCTCAATTATGTCAATATCAATATTTTTAAGTGCTGTTTTTCCAGTGTAAAGTTCATCTACATTTTTCACCTTGCCGGTTTCGTAATCTTCGGCATGCAGATCTAAAGATTTAGCCTTAAGGCGCAAACAGATGTCTTTGGACACAAGAATAACTTTATGGCTGGGATGTTCTTCTTTCAAGGCCAAAGCTGCGTTCAAGATACGGTTATCAAACTTTCCTTCGCCAAATAGAATTTCGGCATTTTGCTTTTGGGGAAATTCGTTGAGCAATACCTTAAACTTTCCCAAGCTATTTTTATTCAGGGAAAACCATTTATTGAGCAGATTATGCTTAGATGCCTGATCTATGATCCTGATAAAATTTCTCGCTTCAAAGTTTCTGGTATCATTACCACTTTTAAAATTGTCTAGTTCTTCCAATACCAGTGCAGGAATAGCCACATCATGCTCCTGAAAACTATTTACGGCCTCATGGTCGTATAAGATCACCGAAGTATCGAGTACAAAAATCTTATGGGTTAATTGATGAGGATTTTCCTTTTTTGCCATTATACCTTAAAATTAGCGTTTAGCATTTAAAGATTATAGCATAAAGCAAAAAATGTCTTAAAAAACAAAACGGAGATCCGCCTCTTTCGATTTGGTTCTCCGTTTAAACCTATCCTTAACCGTAGTTCAAGATAAGCTATCAATAGAATATTACTTTACCTGTTTTGGCGCTATTTTCTTTCGATCATTTTTGCCTCTACTTATCGATGTTTCCGCTTTGTTCCATAGAACACCACTTCACATCAATGCCTGTTTGGTTGTCCAACAAATTCTAGGCATTACAGCCTGCTTTTCTCATTACTCCCATCCTTTCTTTCGAATGACCTGGAATATTGGATAAATTTTGTTCAATTAGTTTTGCAACTAGCTTTGAACAGCTACGATCATTGTGAAATGAGGTAGGTTGAAACAATTTATAATCCCGAAAACTTTAGCCTCTCAACTTCATTATTCGTTTTGGATTATTTTTTCAGACGGTCAAAGTACTTCGTTATTGATAGTATCCTGTCTCTTATACACATCTCCGCGCCCACGAGACCTGCGTTACCATCTCGTATTCCGTCTTTTGCTTGAAAAAGGGGGGGGGGGGGGGGGGGGGGGGGGGGGGGGGGGGGGGGGGGGGGGGGG
>NZ_JAELTN010000018.1 GCF_016428855.1 Pedobacter sp. ASV28 | reverse complement strand
CCCCCCCCCCCCCCCCCCCCCCCCCCCCCCCCCCCCCCCCCCTTTTCAAGCATAAGACGGCATACGAGATGGTAACGCAGGTCTCGTGGGCTCGGAGATGTGTATAAGAGACAGAGGTTTTACTGCCGAACGATAACGATGCACCAACTCTCCTTTTTCATTGATCAGGAACTTTTCAAAGTTCCATTTGATATCGCCCGAAAAATCAGCATTAGGCTGTGTGGTCAGGAACTTAAACAGCGGCGTAATTTCTTCCCCTTTCACTTCACTTTTCTCGGCAATTAAAAAAGTAGTATTGAACTTGCTGGTACAAAATTCTTTGATCTCGGCATTAGTCCCCAATTCCTGGCCTCCAAAATCAGCTGAAGGAAAACCAATCAGTACAACTTTATTACCATATTGTTTATGCAATTTCTCCAAGTCTTCATACTGTTTGGTATACCCACACTTAGATGCTGTATTTACAATCAGTATTTTCTTGCCCTTAAATTTGGAAAGTTTTACTTCTTTGCCGTCTAAGGTTTTAAATGAAAAACCATAGACTGTTTGAGGCGGATTTGGTGTTACCAAAAGGCTGAATAATATTAACAACGTATTGATCATGATATTTGTATTTTATGTACAAACGAATATAAGGAGAAAATGGTTTGCTTTTTGCCTATCTAAGTAAAAATATGGCAAAATGAATTATAGCATAAAACGACACCGAGTCTTTTTATAGCTAACAATCATCAACTTATCCCGTCTATGCCTTATTTATTTTGTGCCAAACCTCCTCTTTTCATAGCTTAGCAACTTTACAACCCTAATGAAAAATGAATATAGATAGTTCAAATATGACAGATTTGAGACTGTTACTGAACAACAAAGAAGGCCAAAATGATCATCACATTATTTGTTCTATCACAGACAGGAAAGGAACCATCTTATATGCCAACGAAAAGTTTTGCCAAATCTCGGGCTATCTCAAAGAAGAATTGATTGGTGCAAACCATAACATTGTCAATTCTGGACTACATAACAAAGATTTTTTCAAGCAGTTATGGCAAACGGTAGGCAAAGGCAATATTTGGCAAGGCGAGATTAGGAATAAGAGTAAGGATGGAAGTTTTTATTGGGTAGATACCATTATCTTTCCAGTATTTGACCAACAGCATGCCACACAGAAGTATTTTTCGGTAAGAACCGTTATCAATGAAAAAAAATGGGCCGAACAAAACCGCGAAAAAACCATAGGAGAGCTTCAGACATTACTGTTCAAAATTTCTCATGGTATTAGACAGCCTGTTACCCAAATCATGGGAATACTGGAGCTGCTTAACCAGCACAGTATTTCCTTGAACGAAATGAAGGAATTGATCAACTACATTCATTTATCGACCACTATGTTGGACAATTATACCAGAGAACTTACACAACATGTCGATTTCATTACCAAACAGGAATTTTCAATAAACATATAATAATCATAGATAGCTAAACAAGTATTTATATTTCCTTGTTCTTTTCCTATATTTGATTCGATGTATTTACGCAGACCTTTAGTTATCCTCTTCCAAAGTACGACTATACTTGTGGTAGCCTTGTTGTTCTCTTGTAATAAATTTGAGAATATACCGAAACCCGACCTCGGACTTGCCTACTTTCCACTAAAGGTAAAGACTGTAACTATTTATGATGTAGATTCTACCGTCTATAATGATTTCAACAACTCTGTAACTACCTTCCAATTCTTATTAAAAGACACCGTAGTAGCCAAATATATAGATGCCCAAGGACAAGAGGCTTTCAGGATTGAACGTTACAAAAAGATAGCGAATGCCGGCTGGTCCTTCCAAAAAGTTTTGAGTAAAAAGATAACGAACAACAGAGCCGAAGAATTCATTGACAACCGTAGATACGTGAGATTGGTATTCCCTCCCAGCCTACAGTCTACCTGGAATGGCAATCTTTATAATGATATTGGCGAATGGCCTCACCACATCACCTCTATCGATCAAAAAATGACCATAGGCACATCCACTCTTGATTCTACCCTAAGCATTTCCCAATATGACGAAGTTAACCTCATTAGGGAAGATGTTTATTCCGAAACCTATGCAAAAAACATAGGACTGGTCATTAAAGAAGTAAAAGCCATAGATAAAGATATTTCTTCAGGCAGAACAAAAAGAGGATATATCTATAAAATGCAATTAAACAGCTATAAATAATTTTTTTATGCAAAAAAGCGTCTTCAATTTTGATTTTGGTTGAGATTATAGTTTTATTTGCAGAAAAACCCGTTGATGGCAAAAAATTTATTGATAGTAGAGTCTCCCGCAAAAGCAAAAACGATAGAAGGATATTTAGGTAAAGATTTTCTGGTAAAATCTAGCTATGGTCATATTCGAGATTTGGTTAAGGGAGATATGGGAATTGATACGGAGAATGATTTTTCGCAAACCTACGAAGTGCCATCAGACAAAAAGCAGATCGTATCGGAACTTAAAAAATTAGCTAAAAATGCAGAAACTGTATGGCTAGCATCCGATGAGGACCGCGAAGGGGAAGCCATTTCATGGCATCTTTTTGAAACCTTGGGCTTGAAGAAAGAAAACACTAAACGTATTGTTTTTCATGAAATTACCAAGCCTGCCATATTAAAAGCAATAGAAAATCCGCGCGGAATTGATTACAACCTGGTTTATGCACAACAAGCACGCCGCGTTTTAGATCGTTTAGTAGGTTTTGAACTTTCTCCCGTACTTTGGAAAAAGGTTAAGCCTTCTTTATCTGCCGGACGTGTACAATCTGTAGCTGTACGTCTTATTGTTGATAGAGAGCGTGAGGTCAATAAATTTGATTCTACGGCTTCCTTTAAAATTACCGCACAGTTTATTACCGGACAAGGTAAAGAAATAGTAAAGGCCGAATTACCACAACGATTTGAAAAATCGGACGATGCCGAAAAATTTTTACAAGATTGTATAGCTGCCGATTTTAAGGTCAGCAACCTAGAAATAAAACCAGCTAAACGAAATCCTGCTGCACCCTTTACTACTTCTACCCTACAGCAGGAAGCCTCCAGAAAGTTAGGGTTTTCGGTAGCCAGGACCATGCAAATTGCCCAAAGGCTTTACGAAAGTGGAAAAATCACCTATATGCGTACCGATTCGGTAAACTTATCGGAAACGGCTATTGCTGCTGCCGCTGCCGAAATCAAATCGGCCTATGGCAACCAATACCACCAACCCCGGGTTTACAAAACGAAATCTGCAGGTGCACAGGAAGCCCACGAAGCCATCCGCCCCACCTATTTTGACAGACATACCGTGGATGGCGATAATGCCGAAAAACGTTTATATGAACTGATCTGGAAACGTGCCATCGCCTCGCAAATGAGTGAAGCCATTTTCGAAAAAACCACAATAGGCATTAACGTAAGCACCCGACGTGAAGAATTTACAGCAGAAGGCGAAGTGCTAAAATTTGATGGTTTTTTAAAGGTTTACCTTGAATCTACTGATGAGGAGGAGGATGAAAACGAAAATAACCTTTTACCGCCCTTAGCTAAGGGACAAATGCTATCATTAAGGGAAATGTCAGCAACCGAACGCTTTTCTCGTCCTCCAGCAAGATATACCGAGGCCAGCTTAGTGAAGAAACTCGAAGAACTGGGCATTGGCCGTCCGTCTACTTATGCACCTACCATTTCTACCATACAGAATAGAGGTTATGTAGTAAAGGAAGATAGGGATGGAAAAAAACGTGATTTCCTTTCGTTTGTACTTAGCAACGGAAATATTGCCAAACAAAAGAAATCAGAAATTACCGGGGCTGAAAAAAGTAAACTGTTTCCCACAGATATAGGCGAAGTGGTTAATGATTTTTTAGTAGAACATTTCAAAGGCATTGTAGATTTCAACTTTACGGCCAAGGTGGAAAAGCAATTTGATGAAATTGCCCAAGGTTTACAGGAATGGACCAAAATGTTGCACTCTTTCTATGAACCTTTTCATAGGGAGGTGGAAAGCACTATTGAAAATGCAGACAGGGCCACTGGAGAACGTTTATTAGGTACCGATCCTGAAAGTGGTAAAAATGTATATGCGAAAGTTGGAAGATATGGCCCCTTGGTACAAATAGGTGAACTGAGTGATGACGAATATGCTGACAAGCCTCGTTACGCCAGTTTAACCAAAACCCAATCGGTAGGTACCATTACGATAGATGATGCCTTAGATCTATTTAAACTACCATTTCAATTAGAAAATTATCAGGGCAAGGAAGTTTCCGTAGGCTTGGGCCGTTTTGGACCTTATGTTAAATGGGGTGATACTTTTATTTCCATTCCCAAAAATGTAGATCCCTTAACCATAGACAATGATAGAGCTATAGCCATTATTGCAGAGAAACAAGATGCAGATGCACCTGTTGCGCATTATCAAACCATGCCGGTAACCAAAGGTAAAGGCCGTTTCGGTCCATTTATTAAATGGAACGAACTATTTATCAATGTACCCAAGGCCTATAATTTCGATAATCTTTCCCAAAAAGATATCGAAGAGCTGATCGGCAAAAAGATAGAAAAAGAAAATAACCGTTTCATCCAACAATGGACAGATGAAAAAATAGCCATAGAAAATGGTAGATGGGGACCTTTCATCCGTTTTGGCAAAGAAATGCTAAAATTAGGAAACAATACGGCTACTAAACAGAAATTCACTGCAGAAGAGCTTGCTGAAATTTCTTTAGATGAGGTTAAAAAACTGATTACGGCACAAAAGCCAGATGCCTTTGAAAGCAAAAAGAAAGCACCTACAAAAAAGAAAGCTGTAGCAAAGAAGAAATAATTAAACGAGCAAAGAATAAGCAACAACGACTAAAGAAAACATCCTTATCAACTACTGATCTTTATTGTTTGTTCATTTATCTCTAGTCTTAATGAAAAAAGATTTACCAGAAAATACAGTAGAAGATATAGCCATAGCAGTAGTATTAATGGACGAAACCCCAGAGGTAAAAAATTGGACGGTTTATCTGCTCAATTTAAAAAAAGAAGCCATTACCAATGTACTCATTACTTCAAAAGGCTATGGTGAAAAAGATGGAAAATCTGTAAAGACATCTTTACTAAGGCATTTTATTGGCGATGTTAATGCACAAGGTTATGCAGGAGTAGAAGCCATTGATACCGCCGTTTTTGGTTTGACCAATGAATATTGGTTAAGCTATTACATAGGAAATACCATTTATGACAAAAAATTCATTTTCTTGCCAGAAAGTATTGTAGATAGCAATTTAATACGCATTCCCCTATTGAATAAACCAGGTGTAATGATTAGGTAAATCGCTGGTTTGCAACTATATTATATTCTGTACAGCAAACAGTGGATAAATATTTTTAAATCAAATTACTTTTTTCAGTAAATTTCATACGTACATCAATAGGTAACCACACGTATGGACAAAGAAAATAAAGCTATAGGCCTCAATCGTAATAAGTATATTATTTTTGGCCTGATCATAATTGCATTGGGTATTTCTGCATATTTCCTCTTAAGGAAAGAGAAAAAGCAAAATCATGAAGCCTATGCAAAATATATAGATGCCTATACCTCTGGTGTAATTTCAAAAAAGAGCTTTATTAGGGTACATTTGGCCAGTTCCCTTAAGAACGTAGCCGATTTAGACAAAGCAGACAATAGGGAGCTTTTTGATTTTTCTCCAAATATCAAAGGAAAAACCTATTGGATAGATGCGCAAACCATAGAGTTTAGGCCTGATGAAAACCTTAAGCCTGACCAAAGCTATAAAGCTACCCTTAACCTATCGGCCATTACAACGGTAGAAAAAAAACTAGAAGAATTCGAGTTCGATTTTAAGGTCATCAAACCGGGCATAGTCCTGCACCAGAATGGCCTAATCTCTCAAAACAGTACTTCTATAAACCTAATGAAACTTACTGGAGAAGTAAATACAGCCGATAAAGAAGATCAACAACAGATAGAAAAAACCTTACAGGTAAATTTCCATCAAAAATTAAAAGTAAAGTGGGAACACCATCCTGAAAAACAGACCTCTACATTTATCATAGACAGTATTGCCAAAAGCAATGAGGACAAACCACTCTTATTGAAATGGAATGGAAATCCCATCAATGCTGATGATAATCGAGGAGAAATTAACCTATCTGTGCCAGCACTAAATGTTTTTAAGGTTCTAGATATAAGGGCTGTCCAACAAAATGAAGATCATGTGCTTATTCAATGTACTGATCCAATTAGCGTGACCCAAGACCTTTCTGGCCTGATCAATGTAGGCATGTTAAGTGACCTCAGGTTTACGATTGATGGTAGCCAGATTAAAATCTATGCACCCGATGCCTTAGAAGGAAATTATAATGTGACCATAAATAGTGCCGTTACCAATATTCAAGGGAAAAATCTGCAAAGTTCAAAAACGGCAAATATTGTATTTGAAAACAAACTACCATCGGTAGCCATTTCCGGTACAGGTACTATTTTACCACATTCAGGGAAACTCGTACTTCCATTTGAAGCCACCAATCTTAAGGCCGTAGATGTAACCATCATTAAAATTTTTCAGGATAATATTCCTCAGTTTTTTCAAGTCAACAGCTATAAAGATGGTTATGAACTACGAAGAGTAGCTAAGCCCATACTCCAGAAAACGATCCGGCTCGACGAAGACAAGACAATTGATCTACATAAAAAAAACCGTTTTACACTTGACCTAGACCAGCTGATTAAGACAGAGCCTGGAGCCATGTACC
This sequence comes from Pedobacter sp. ASV28, assembly GCF_016428855.1. Lineage (GTDB taxonomy): Bacteria > Bacteroidota > Bacteroidia > Sphingobacteriales > Sphingobacteriaceae > Pedobacter. The sequence goes on along the minus strand of NZ_JAELTN010000018.1, from coordinate 73,236 downwards.
GTGTAACGATCATGTTCAAACAAGCTTACGCCGTTTATAGTTGTAGTTCTGCAAAAACAAATGAACCAAATCATGACGAAGAAAATTACGATGAAGATGGCTATTATGGTCAAAAAATAGATGAAGATGATGAGTTCTGGCAAAATTATGAGAATTATTACCCTAGCAATTATCGCTGGAGCGACAAGGATAACCCATGTACACCTTCCTATTATACCAATAACAGATGGGCCAACAGAAACCTGTTTGCCTCGAATATTGGTTTAATGGCAAAAAGAGGCAATGATGAAAGTATGTTGGTTGTGGCAACCGATCTGCTTACCGCCAAGCCTTTGAGTGGAATTGACATTGAACTATTAGATTACCAACGTCAATTGCTTACTAGTGTAAAAACAGATGGAGATGGTATTGCTTCATTTTCATTAAAGCGCAAACCATTTCTGTTGATTGCCAAACAAGGTAAGGAAAGAGGTTACCTAAAATTAGATGATGGAAATTCTTTGCCCTTATCACGATTCGATGTCGGTGGAGATGTAGTTCAAAATGGCATAAAAGGTTTTATATATGGCGAACGTGGTGTTTGGAGACCTGGAGATAGTATCTATCTATCTTTTATCCTGGAGGATAAACTAAAGAAACTTCCAGAAAACTATCCTGTTAGCTTCGAATTTTACAACCCAAATGGACAACTCCTCAAAAGATATAGCAATACCAAGTCGCTGAATGGTTTTTATACTTTTAAAACAGCCACCGAAAACACTGCGCCTACCGGCAACTGGTTAGCTAAAATAAAAGCAGGCGGTGCCGTATTTTCAAAGAACATAAAGATTGAAACCGTAACCCCAAATCGCTTAAAGATTAATTTTGATTTGGGAGGAAAAAGTTATCTGGGCAACGGTACTACTTCTACAGCCACCTTAACGGCCAATTGGCTTTTTGGCACACCCGCCCAACACTTAAAAGCCAAGGTGGATATTAACCTAAGCAAAGGAGAAACCTCTTTCAAAAACTTTAAAGATTATACCTTTGATAACCCTATAGTTAATTTCGACACCCAACTTAAAACCATATTTGAAGGTACGCTAAACGATAATGGGAAAGCTATTATCAATACCAACATTAATGAAAACATTTCTGCGCCTGGCGTACTAAGAGCAAATATTGCCACCAAAATTTTTGAACCAGGGGGAAATTTCAGTATAGACAACTTTAGTATTCCCTATCATGTGTATGATAATTATTTTGGCATCAAAACACCTACTGGCGATAAGTTAAGTGGCATGCTACTCACTGGCCAAAACCATGAAGTAGATCTAGTAAATGTTAGCCGAGATGGCAACCTATTAAATAGCGATAAAACAATTACTGTTTCTCTTTATAAAATCCAATGGCGTTGGTGGTGGGAACAAAATGATCAGGAAAGCTATGCTAATTTCACTCAAAATCAATATAACAAGCTTATTAAAGTAGAAAATGTTCAAATGGTTAACGGTAAAGCCAAATGGACCTTAAGGGTTGATGAACCAGAATGGGGACGTTATCTGATTGTTGTTGGGAACAGTAATGGCAGAGGTCATATTGCTGCCAAAGCAGTTTATATAGATTGGCCAGGTTGGTCGCAGCGTGAGCAGGCCAATAACCCGACAGATGCTGCTATGTTATCTTTTACAGCCAACAAACAGAAATTCAATGTAGGTGAAAATATTACCCTGACCTTCCCATCGGCCGAAAATGGCAGGGCTTTCCTATCTATAGAAAATGGCAGCAGGGTAGTAAAAACTTTTTGGGTAAATACTAAAAAAGGGCAAACACAATATACTTTTAAGGCCGAAAAAGATATGGCGCCAAATATTTTTGCCAATATTACCCTTTTACAACCTCACAGTCAAACCATCAACGATCTTCCTATCAGGATGTATGGTGCTATACCATTAGCCATAGAAAATCCCGAAACTATTTTAAAACCAATAATTAAAATAGCCCCCGTATTAAAACCGGAAGTGGAAAGCAGCTTGGCCATTATTGAAGAAAAGGGGAAAGCCATGACTTATACCATTGCTATAGTAGACGAGGGACTACTAGACCTTACCAGATTTAAAACTCCAGATCCACATCAATCATTTTATGCCAGAGAAGGTTTAGGTGTTAAAACATGGGATCTATTTGATCTGGTATTAGGGGCCTGGGGCGGTAACCTGGAAAGAATTTTAAGCATTGGTGGAGATGGTGCCCTAAACCGAAATATTAATCCTGCCAAAGCCAACAGGTTTAAACCTGTCGTTAAGTTCATGGGCCCGTATTATTTGGCAAAAGGCGAGTCGAAAACACATCGTTTTACACTACCACAATACATCGGCTCTGTTAAAATTATGGTAGTAGCAGCACAAGATGGTGCCTATGGTCAAGGTGAAAAAGCTGTAGAAGTAAAAAAACCGATTATGGTGCTACCTACCCTACCTCGTGTGATAGGTCCTGGCGAAAGTTTCACATTACCGGTAAATATCTTTGCAACCAATAACAACCTTAAACAGGTTAAAGTGCAGTTAGTTACCAACAACCTACAAGTAAATGGCACCGACAATAAGCTATTGAACTTTGCAAAAGCTGGAGACCAAATGACCTACTTTAGTGTAGTTGCACCCAATAAGGTTGGTATTGCCAAAGTTAGGATCATTGCCCAAAGTGGGCAGGAGAAAACCATCGCTGACATAGAAATGGATATTAGAAATCCAAACCCTATGGTCACCAATGTAATTTCTGCCACACTTCAGCCCAAACAATCATGGTCTACCCAATATGCTAATATTGGCATGGCTGGCACCAACAGTGGTATGTTGGAAGTTTCTTCCATCCCTCCTATTAACCTCGATAAACGATTAAATTATCTTATTCAATATCCTCATGGCTGTGTGGAACAAACTACTTCGGCTATTTTCCCTCAATTGTTCTTGACACAATTGACCGCGCTAAGTGAGCAACGAAAAGCACAAACAGAGCGAAATATCAAAGCTGGCATCAACAAACTCAAAGGGTACCAAACTACCGATGGTGGCCTGGCTTATTGGCCTGGACAAGGCACATCGGATGAGTGGGGTACTAATTATGCGGGTCATTTCCTGATCGAGGCGCAACAAATGGGTTATTCACTTCCCGTAGGACTCTTCGATGGAATAATCCGCTATCAGAAAAACAAAGCGAACAACTGGTCTCCTAATTCCAATAATTTTTATGGTGGCGACCTGAGCCAAGCCTATAGATTATATGTTTTGGCCTTAGCTAAAAAGCCAGAAATAGCCGCCATGAACAAACTCAGAGCCTTCCAATACCTTTCTGACGCAGCTAAATGGAGGTTGGCTGCCGCCTATCAATTGGCTGGACAAACCAGTGTGGCAAGCTCATTGATCAATGGTCTGCCACAAACGGTTAAAACCTACCAGCAACTAGGTGGCACCTATGGATCTGATTTAAGAGATCAGGCCATGATTATGGAAACCTTAACCCTAATAGGACAGAAAAACAGAGCTGCCCAAATGCTACAAACTGTAGCCAATAGATTAGGCCAAAATGATTGGTACAGTACACAAACTACCGCCTATAGTTTATTGGCCATTGCCAAATTCTGTGGGCAAAATCAAACAGGGAATAAATTACAATATCAATATGTATTAGATGGCGTAAAAGGGAACATTAACAACAATCAATACCTAAATAGCACGGCATTAAATTTCAAAAACAATTACACCAGTGTAACCAACCAGGGTAATCAGGTACTTTTTGTACGTCTAATCCTTCAAGGAAAACCTGCAGCTGCCCAAAATCACTTCCTTCCCAACAATCCAGATGTTCTACAGCTAGAGGTAAACTATAAAAATTTAAAAGGACAACCTTTAGAAGTAACCAAATTAAAACAGGGAACCGACTTTTTTGCGGAAGTGACCATAAAAAACCCCGGACATCAGGGCTTTTATGAGCAAATGGCCCTCACCCAGATTTTTCCTTCGGGCTGGGAAATCATCAATACCAGGTTAAACAATAATGAAGGTGCGCTTGCTTCATCTCCTTATGACTACCAAGATATTAGGGACGACAGGGTACTTACCTATTTCAATCTAAGGGAAAATGAGACCAAAACCTTTAGGATATTGCTCAATGCCTCATACCAAGGTAAATTTTACCTTTCGGCCATACAATGTGAAGCCATGTACAATAACAACATTAGCGCTACAAAGGCAGGTACCTGGGTAGAAGTATACCGATAAATAGAGAGGGTCGTAGCAAGATAAAAGCTACGACCATTTTATATCCTAGGCCAAATGGTGGTCATTAAGTAACGTAAAAAACCTGCCAACAATCGTAAAAATGTAAATAATTTTTCCATAACAATAGCTTTTTGAACTATATCAATATGGTTGTAAAAATGTTACCCCTATTATCATAATGAATAAGGTCTATCGTGCAATTTTAATTACTGATGTCATCTATATTTTATGTTTTGTCTACTTCCTGTTGGCTTTACCCAAACCATTATTTAAAGCGCCCACATCCTATGTTATTGAGGCCAGTAACGGCGAGCTGTTAAGTGCTTCGATTGCCAGCGACGGGCAGTGGCGTTTTCCTATAGCAGATAGCGTACCCGAGAAATTTGTAAAATGTATCATTGCCTTTGAAGATAAACGTTTCTTTCATCATGCTGGAATTGATTTCATAGCTACCGCAAGGGCAATGAAACAAAACCTAAAGGCCAAAAGCATAGTAAGTGGCGGCAGCACATTAACCATGCAGGTCATCAGGCTATCTAGAAAAAAACACAGAACAATTAGGCAAAAGCTAACAGAAATGTTTCTAGCATTAAGGCTAGAATTTTCCTATTCAAAAGATGAAATCATGAGCTTGTATGCAGCCAATGCCCCTTTTGGCAGTAATGTAGTGGGTATTGAAGCCGCCAGCTGGAGATATTACGGGAGGCCAGCTTCGAACTTATCGTGGGGAGAAATGGCTACACTTGCTGTATTGCCTAACAGTCCCTCATTAGTACATCCCGGAAAAAATAGAGAACGACTCATCAAAAAAAGGAACGACCTCCTAGATAAACTGGTCAAAGACCATATCATAGATCATATTACCGCAGAACTATCTAAGGCAGAACCTATCCCCGGTCATCCGCTACCCTTGCCACAAGAGGCACCACACTTGCTCAATAGGTTTAAAGATGAAAAAAACAGGTTATCCGTTTCTGAGACCAAAATAATGAGCACTATCAATTATGAGCTCCAAAATAAGCTTAATACATTGATCAAGCAATATCATTTTAAATATAGGGCCAATGGAATAAACAATGTTGCTGCCCTTGTTCTTGACGTAAAAAATGGAAGTGTGCTTAGCTATATTGGTAATTATTATGAACCCGAACATGCAGAATTAGAAAGTCATGTAGACATGATCAGGGCACCCAGAAGCCCGGGCAGTACCTTGAAACCGTTGTTATATGCCAGTATGCTGAACGATGGCTTTATTCTACCAAAAACCCTCTTGCCAGATGTGCCTACACAAATTGGTGGTTATGCACCGCTAAACTTTGATCTGGGTTATGATGGTGCCATACCAGCTGATAAGGCATTGAGTAGATCCTTGAACATACCAGCGGTAAAAATGTTGCAGCAATACAAATATGAACGCTTTTACGATAAGCTTAAAAAGCTCCAATTTACTACTTTAAACCGACCTGCAGACCATTATGGCCTTTCATTAATTTTAGGAGGTAGTGAAGTGACCATGTGGGATTTGGCAAAAACCTATCTAGGCATGGCCAGAACACTAAATCATTTTAACGATTACCAGGGGAAATACAATCTCAATGATTATGATCAGCCTATTTACCTACAATATACCCGCAAAAAAGGAGAAGATATCGAATCTAATTCTTTCTTTGATCATGGTACAATTTGGTCTACCTTCAATGCCATGGAAGAAGTAATGCGTCCTGGTGACGAAGGTTTATGGCAACAATTTTCTTCTTCACAACGTATTGCCTGGAAAACTGGAACAAGCTTTGGTTTTAGAGATGCCTGGTCTGTTGGACTTACACCAAATTATGTGATCTGTGTATGGGTGGGCAATGCAGACGGAGAAGGTAGACCTGGCTTGACAGGAATTGAAACAGCGGCACCAATAATGTTTGATATCTTTAGACAACTTCCTCATTCAAATTGGTTCTCCATACCTACCAGTAAATTAAAAAAAATAGCGATTTGTAAGCAAAGTGGATATAAGGCAGGTGCTTATTGTACAGACAAAATATTGGAATGGATACCTGTAGCGGGAGAAAAAACAGCACTTTGTCCCTATCATAAATTAATCCATCTTAATCCCTCGGAAACCTATCAGGTTACCGACCGTTGCATGAGCATACATGAAATGAAGCATAAAAGCTGGTTTATACTTCCTGCTACCATGGAATATTACTACAAAACAAAAAACGCAGATTACAAAATGGCCCCTTCATTTATGCCTGGTTGTGAAGAAGAAAATACGGCCATTTTAGAAATGGTCTATCCCAAAAATAATGCGATTATCTATATCCCGTTAGAACTTGACGGTTCTAGAGGTAAAGTTGTGTTCAATGCAGTACATAGAAATAACAATTCCACTATTTATTGGCATATAGATGAGGAATTTATAGGCAGTACAAAAAATTATCATCAAATGGCCTTAAGCCCTAAACCCGGCAAACACACCTTAACATTGGTAAGTGATCGAGGAGAAAGATTGGTACAGGTTTTTACCGTGTTGGATAAAGATCGAAAACATTAATTCATTTTGATATATTTTCTCTCCACTGTACCCATTGCTATTAAAAACTGCGCTAGCATATAAGTAATCATAATCAGCAAATCGCCTATTTCTATACGTTCTACAAACTTATTATAGGCCAAAATAGAATCCGATAACAAAAACATTAAAGCACCCAAAAGGATCCAGGCAAAACTCTTCGTGTTGGTTTTGCCATACCTCAGCGCTGCCGTAATGGCCATTAGGGTAATGGCGAAAGAATAAAATAAAACAGGAAATTTCATATTGCCCAAATAAGGTCTTAATACCGTATAATAGGTCATACATACGAAACCGAAAACCAAGAAGATTGGAAGCACGTATCTTTTGGATACCTCTATTTTATTGGTACAATCTACATAAAATGCGCCTATATAAAATAAATGAGCTATCATAAATGCACCAAGACCCAGCATAAAATAGATTTCATCTAATTGGGTAAACATTAAAAATACATCTCCCAATAAAGAAAAAAAGAGTCCGGCAATAATCTTGTTGGTAAATCGACCCTTACGTCTAAGGGTGAACCAGATAAAAAGCATTAACGAAATCGTAATTAATGGTTTTGTAAGGTAACGTAACCACATCATATCATTAACAATGGCCAAAAGCTCTGAAAAAAAGATGATGGCAAAAGCGAAACTGAATTGAGGGTATTTCTTAAACATCTTTTAATGTGCTTTTTATGATAAAAAAATAGATCATTAGCAAGCCTTGTATAATTCCTACTATAGTTAGGTGGTATGGATCAAAACCGACCGTCTTTAAATGGTAAATCAAAACAAAGCCAAAAGCATACCTAAAGTATTCCAAACCGAAAAACCATTTCTTTTTTTCCAATACAGCCCCACAAGCCAATAATGTAAGTATGGTATAAGCTGTTAAAAAAATATTGGTCAATACATTCAATTTGTTAAAGAAAAACAATTGGTAAGAACCTGAAGCTAAGGCAATCAGAAATAATAATACCGCATAAAGCATGGCATGCCGGGCGCTATTGGTATTAAATTTACTATAGTTGACAACATCGATTTCTGGTGCGGGTTTAAAACCTCCCAACTTTTCTGGAAACCACCCTGGTGGCTTAACAAAGACTTTTATCTTATCGGAAAGTGTATTCGATTTTTTGGCTGTCTCTATCAATTCTACCCAGTAATGTAAATTGGCCCAAACCGGATTCCAACTGGCCAAAGGTTTGGTAATACCGTAATAAACCTCCTCTTCTTCTTTTTGAAAAGTCCCAAACATCATATCCCAAATAATAAGCGTACCTGCATGGTTCCTATCAATATATTTTGGATTCGATCCATGATGTACCCTATGATGTGAAGGAGTATTAAGAACATACTCTAGAACACCCAGACTTTTAATGGTACGGGTATGTATCCAAAACTGATATAATGTATTGAAGGAACTTAGGGTCAGAAACATAATCGGATCAAATCCTATAAATGCCAGAGGTAGATAAAATACCCATGAAAACCAACCTTGAAACCATGATTGACGTAGTGCTACAGTTAGGTTGTATTCTTCTGATTGATGATGGACTATATGTGCAGCCCAAAGTGCATTGACCTGATGGCTCATTCTATGAAACCAATAGTAAAAAAAATCAACACCAATAAACAATATCATCCAAACCCAAATAGATTTGGGCAAATCAAATAAACGCCAATGTTCAAAAATGTACATATACCCAAAGAATAGTACCGTTTTCATGAACAGTCCTACCAGCTGAGAACCTATTCCCTGACTTAAATTTGAGATAGAATCGTTTAAGCGATAATATTTTAGTTTTTTAAAGAAAGTGTAGGCCAATTCAATACCTATCAATATAAAAAATATCGGTACCGATAGTGCAATATAATCGACTTTCATCTTTATATAATTATTTTCTGTTTTTATTGCTTCATGATATGTTAAGGGACAATCCTATAGCTACCAGAAACTTTAACATTTCTAATTTAAATAAAAACGGGGTCAATATCGATTTGTAGAGGGGTTAATTACATCAAACCAAAAAGAAAGGGCAAAAAATGTAATTATTTTACATTTTTTGCCCTAAATAAACTTAAGCTATTTATTAAAAATTGCGTGTTTTGTTATTTTTTTTGAAACCTCCGGTATTGGAATTTCCTGTTGCTGGTTTATCTTGTGCTTCTACTACCTTGATGCGATGGCCATTATAATCGCCGCCATTCATCCTTTTGATAGCTTCTTTTGCCTCTTCGGCATTTGGCATTTCTACAAAACCAAAACCTCTGCTCTCACCAGTATCACGATCTCTAATGATCTTTAGGGACTTTACCTGCCCAAAATCTCCAAAAACAGCTGTCAATTCTTCTTCCCCAACTGTCAAAGGAAATCCTGTAATAAATATTTTCATTAAAAAACTATAATTTATACAAATATACGTAAAAATTAGCTTTATTTTGTTATCTAAAGGCAATAATACCTCTTACAAGTAATTGGCTATCAATTGCCATTAAAATGGCTTCTAAGAAATCCTTAAGGTATTGATAGACTTTACCCACTCTTCTTTTTTACAAACTTCACAAATCGCTTTCTTTACAGGTCCAATTAAAGTCGTATGGCCACAGAAACTACAGGAATAAAAATCTTCATGTGTTATTTCCCTAATCTTGTGGGCGAACAAGGCCGGTAAGATGGGCAAGCCATATTTTATTTCTTTATTTGGATAGTAAAAAATGCTGATACTGCCTGATATTTCCAATATGGCCAACTGAACTTGGCCCAAATGTGATACATTTTTTAGGCGAAGCTCTGAAAAGAACTCATCTTGAGCCAATGCTTCTTTTTTAAAATTAGCTACGGCAAATTTTCCATTCGTTATTAAACAGGTACACTCGCCCTCCAATAACCTTTCTACACGCTTATTTTTGTTCACCAAGTAAGCAGTTGCTTTGTAAGCTGCTATTACGACCACAAATACAGCTACCGCAGATAATATACCCACTTCTTTATAAAACATGGGATCACCGGCAGCTGAGCCTAAACTTATAATGACCACCAGTTCAAATATCGAAAGTTGTTTTACCCCTCTTTTGCCCAAAATACGCAGACCCAGTAATACAATAAGGTACATCATCAACGTGCGTACCATAACTTCTGGAATAAATTTCCATTCCTCTACGCCAATCAGTAATTTTTCTACTTCCTTCAGAATAGATGTTAGAGCCATTTTGGATTTTTAGTTATAAAACATACATTCCAAAATTTTGTTTAGGGTAAGCCGCTTAATTACATTTCTTCAAACTGCTTCAATAATGTTTTATTCGCCCTATTTTTCCATGCGGTAATTAACAATGTCTATAGATCTGTAGGCTCTACCCTATCTAAATTGATCAACATATATTTATAATTCTGGTAATGTGGAGTGATAAAAAAAGTATAAGGATCTTTCATCATCCATTTTCCCCTTTCCTGCGTATAGATCGCCAAATTCTCACCATCTTCTTTCAAGCGGGCAAAAAATATATTTGTTCACATAAAAAGCGGGCGTATCGAAACATAGCTTTTCATTCACACCGGGCAATGATAAGACTATGCTTCTTATAAAAGTTAGGGCCAAAAGTATTTTTTTTCAATTATCAGTTAGCCTCTTGCAGCCATCTTAATCATTCTATGTGCCATTTCCTTGCCTAAAAACTTGTCAATTATGCCATGTACTACATAAAGAATAGGGGTCATGGCTAAGGCCAATATAAATTTATAGATATAACCAACCAATCCAATAGCTGCTACCATTTGCCAGCTCCAATGATAACTTGGGTTCAAGTAAAAAGCAATAAAAATGACCACAAAGCTATCGATGAGCTGCGATACCAAGGTAGAGCCTGTTGCCCTGAGCCAAAGGGCTTTTTCACCTGTAATTTTTTTAATCCGATGAAAAATAAGTACGTCTGCCATTTGTCCAATTATAAAAGCAGTAATAGACCCTACAATAATCCACATACCCTGGCCAAATATAACATCAAAAGCCATGGGCATATTCAATTGCTGTCCGCCCACTTCTTGCACCAACCAAAAATCTGCTGGCTGTAATTTAATGGCCATTCCCACCACCAAAAAACAAAAAGCGATCAATATGGCGGTAAGTATAGAAAGAAACCTTACTTGCTTCACACCAAAATATTCATTGATGATATCTGTCATAATAAATATGATTGGCCAAGTTAAAACCCCCGCAGACATATTAAATGATAAATTGGGCACACCGAATAGATTAATATCAAATTTTTTAAGGCCTAATGTACCTTCAACTGTAAAAATCTTAACCCCAATAAATTCAGCTATAATTGCATTAGCGACAAAAAAAGTTCCTAGAATAAGAAACAACCTGCTTTCCTTAGTTTTAAAAGTCATATGCTCTAAAATTACAATTATTTTAATGTGAAAATAATTTATAATCATACATTTTTACAAATGCTAGACTACGCTTTAGTTCAAATTATCCATCTTTGCAGCCTTCTAATATGTCAAAAGTAAAACCATTCTTCCTTATCATCATACTGGGATCGCTGGCTGCATTAGGTCCCTTTTCCATTGATATGTATCTGCCAGGGTTTAAAGCCATAGCCAACGATTTAAATACTACCGCAGGTAAAGTGTCCTTATCTCTTTCCAGTTTTTTTATTGGAATTTCGGCAGGACAATTACTTTATGGACCGCTTTTGGATAAATATGGACGTAAAAAACCATTATATTTTGGGTTAGTGCTTTATATCTTATCATGCTTAGGCTGTTTATTGGTAACTAACGTTGAACAATTGATCCTGCTGAGGTTTGTACAAGCTATTGGAAGTTGTGCAACTGCTGTTGCTTCTGTTGCCATGGTAAGAGATCTTTTCTCTGTTAAAGAAAGTGCCAAAGTTTTTGCTTCCCTAATGTTGGTGATTGCAGTTTCCCCTATGTTGGCGCCCACTGCTGGAGGTTATTTGATCGCCGCTTTCGGATGGCCTTCGGTCTTCCTTTTCCTCGGGGTAATGGCCTTTTTTATGCTTTTGGCCGTTAAATACAAACTTCCCGAAAGCTATGTTCCCAATCCTGATTATTCTTTAAAACCAAAACCAATTATCAGCAACTTCCTGGTGGTCTTAAAAGAACCCTATTTTATTATTTTTGCAGCCATAGGCGCTTTAACATTTAGTGGCCTATTTGCCTATGTTTCTTCGTCCCCTATTGTTTTCATGGACCTTTTTAAAGTAAGTGAAACCACTTATGGCTGGATATTCGCCCTGCTTTCTGTAGTTTTCATTGGGTTAAGCCAAGTAAACACCTTACTCTTAAGATGGTATAACAGTAAACCCATTATTTTATATGCGCTCATAGCCCAATCTCTATTTAGTCTCGTTTTTCTAATTTTTGCGCTGAACAATTGGCTCAATCTATATAGTATGATAGGCTTTATTGCTTTGTTTCTAGGTTGTTTGGGATTGATCAATCCTAATGCCTCAGCTTTGGCGCTCTCTCCTTTTCAAAAAAATGCTGGCAGTGCTTCAGCGTTAATGGGTGCATTACAAATGGGGTTAGGAGCAATCGCAGCAGCTTTGATCAGCATTTTCAATAGTGATCAGCTTTGGCCAATGCCCACCATTATGACCATAGCTTCGTTATTGGCACTGGTCTTTTTGCTATTTGGCTATCGCAAAATAAAATAACTGCCAAATAGCAATTTCAATTAACTGATTATTATTACTTTCGTAATAAATGATACTTATTAATTCTAAACTGCCCACTATTGGCACTACCATTTTTACGGTAATGTCTAAACTAGCCCAAGAGCATAACGCCATTAACCTTTCCCAAGGTTTTCCAGATTACGAGGCCGATCCAAAGCTAGTTGAAGCGGTAGCCCAAGCCATGAAAACTGGCAACAATCAATATGCCCCCATGCCCGGTCATCAGCAGCTGAGGGAATTGATCGCTGAAAAAACAGAAAGATTTTATCATACAAAATACAATCCAGATACTGAAATAACAATTACAGCCGGAGGTACGCAGGCTATTTTCACAGCCATTACCGCATTCATCAACGCTGGCGATGAAGTGATTGTCTTTGAACCAGCCTATGATTGTTATGCACCTGCCATTAAACTATTGGGTGGACTGGTGAAACCTTTCGAGCTACAAGCACCCGACTATAAAATTGATTGGGAAATGGTAAAAAAACTTTTTACCGCGAACACCAAGATGATCATCATTAATTCTCCCCATAATCCAACAGGAAGTATTTTTGGAAAAGATGACATAGAAGCTTTAATAAAGATCACCAAAAATACCGATGTAATGATCTTAAGTGATGAGGTATATGAACATATTATTTTTGATGGATCGCAGCACCATAGCATAGCTTTATATCCTGAATTAGCAGAAAGAAGTTTTATCATTGCCTCATTTGGTAAGCTATTACACACTACGGGCTGGAAATTGGGCTATTGCCTAGCCCCCTCAAAATTGATGTCGGAATTCAGAAAGGTACACCAATTTAATGTTTTTAGCGTTAATACTCCTATGCAGGTAGGCATTGCCAATTATCTTAAAACAACAGATGTATACAAAAAGTTGCCTATCTTTTTTCAAGAGAAAAGAGATCATTTTAGACGACTACTTAGTGAAACGAAATTTGAGCTATTGCCTTGTAGAGGCTCTTATTTTCAGTGCGTAAGCTATAAAAACATCAGCAATGAAAAAGATGTTGATTTTGCACAGAATTTAATAAAAAAATTAGGTGTAGCCAGTATCCCTGTTTCTGCTTTCTATACCAAAAACATAGACCATAAAATATTACGTTTTTGCTTTGCCAAAGAAAAAAGCACTTTGGAAAAAGCCGTTGAAAAGTTAATGAAATTATAAAGAACCATTTAATAGTTCGCTCATGGAACCACATTACCTTAATATACAGAACTTAAAGATCACTGTTTTCCAAGCTTATCTTTTTTGGGAAAATATAGATAAGAACCTACAAAATATTGGATTGCGACTTTCGGCTGGTGTACGCGAAAAAACAGATCTGATCGTGCTCCCTGAAATGTTCAATACGGGTTTCACCATGAAGGCTGCTGAATTGGCCGAAACCATGGAAGGTAAAACCATGCAATGGATCAAAAAAACGGCTATCACCTACGATTGTGTGGTTACCGGAAGCCTGATCATAAAGGAAGATGGGAAATTCTACAACAGGATGATATGGATGTTGCCCAATGGAGCATATCAATATTACGACAAGCACCATCTTTTTGGGCTTGGAGAAGAAGATAAACACTTTACAGCAGGAAAAGCACCTTTGATTGTTGAATTAAAGGGATGGAAAATTAGATTGGCCATTTGCTATGACCTTCGTTTTCCGGTATGGTTAAGAAATCAAAATGCAGCATACGATATCTTATTACTGGTAGCCAGTTGGCCAGATAAACGTTCTTCGCATTGGCGTACGTTAATACACGCCAGGGCCATAGAAAATCAAAGCTATGTGGTTGCCGTTAACCGTGTAGGACATGATGGCAACCAAGTCTATCACAGTGGGCACTCCATGTGCATAGACCCTTTGGGCAATACCGTTTATTATAAACCTGAAGACGAGGATCTATATACTTTCAGCATCAATTATACCGATCTCGAAAAAATCAGAAGACAATTTCCATTTCTAAAAGATGCCGATGATTTTAAGATCATCTAAATCCTCTAATATGCTTAACAGAAGAAGGTTCATAAAAACAACGGCATTGTCCACTGGTATTATTGTGCTGAACAGCAAATGTACTTTGAGTGGGAAATCTCCCAATAAACCTATCGTGATCTCTACCTGGGATTTTGGGGTAGCTGCAAATGCCGATGCATGGAAAGTCTTAAATCGCAATGGTAATGCTCTTGACGCGGTTGAACAAGGTGTTAAAGTAGCCGAAGCCGATATCAAAAATCAATCGGTAGGCTATGGAGGCCTACCTGATAGGGACGGTATTGTAACGCTCGATGCCAGTATTATGGATCATTTGGGCAATTGTGGCGCCGTACTCGCCCTAGAGCAGATCAAGCATCCCATCTCAGTAGCCAGGCTGGTAATGGAAAAAACACCTCATGTAATGCTTGCTGGAAATGGTGCATTACAATTTGCCCTAGAACAGGGCTTCAAAAAAGAAAACCTACTTACCGAGAAAAGTAAAAAAGATTGGGAAATATGGCTAAAAACTGCAAAATATGAACCAGTAAGCAATATAGAGAATAAGCTATATGACCAAGCTGCTCCTGAAATGCTGCCCGGAAACCAATATAATCATGATACCATCGGAATGCTTGCCCTAGATAGCAGTGGCAATATGGCAGGGGCCTGCACCACAAGTGGTATGGCCTATAAATTACATGGCCGTGTCGGAGACAGTCCAATTATTGGCGCTGGGCTATATGTTGACAATGAGATTGGTGGTGCTACGTCTACCGGTGTTGGAGAAGAAGTAGTGAGAAATGTGGGTTCTTTTTTGGTTGTTGAACTGATGCGCCAGGGCTACAGCCCGGAGGAAGCCTGCAAAGAAGCGGTAATGAGAATTATCCATAAGAAAAACAAAAGCACAAAAAAACTACAGGTGGGTTTTCTAGCCCTCAATAAAAACGGAGAATATGGTGCTTATGCCATCCAAAAAGGTTTCTCCTATGCCATTTGCGATAGTAAAAAGCAGGATTTGATCTTAAAGGGAAAGAGCTATTACTAATGCTTACACTAGAAATCTGTGCCAACTCGATCGAATCTGCCAAGGCTGCCGCCAATGGCGGTGCCTCTAGGATTGAACTTTGTAACAATTTGGCCGAAGGCGGAACCACGCCCAGCTATGGACAGATAAAATGGTGCCTAGATCATCTTAAATTAGAAACATGGCCTCTAATTAGACCCAGAGGGGGTGATTTTCTCTATAGCGAATCAGAATTTGAAAGCATGCTGATTGATATCCATATGGCAAAACAACTCGGCTGTGATGGACTGGTAACTGGTCTGCTAAATTACGATGGGTCTATTGATAAAGATAGGTGTAGGCAGGTCATTGACACAGCCCACCCTTTACCCGTAGCTTTTCACCGGGCCTTTGACATGAGCCATAACCTCAATGTGGCATTAGAGGCAATTATTGAGCTTGGATTTGTTAGAATCCTAACTTCTGGAGGTAAAGAAAATGTTGATGTTGGAGCGACCAACATTTCAAAATTGGTTGAACAAGCAAATGGAAGAATAGAAATCATGCCCGGCGGTGGGATAAACACAAATAACATTTTAGCTATTGCCACTCAAACCCAAGCCAAAAGTTTTCACACCACCGCAAGGGAACTTGTCAAAAGCCAAATGTCATTTATCAATGAAGCAAGTAAAATGGGAAAAGCTACCGATGAATATAGCATAGAACAAAGCTCAACAAGCATAGTTAAACATTTGGTTGATCTCTTAAATCGCCATCAATGAAAACCATAAGATTAACCTTAGTCCTTTTGCTTTTTGGTCAATTGCCCATGGCACAAGAAACAAAGCAACCTATACCTTCATTTATGAAAGGTAATTTTGCTGATGATTACGATATAAAATATTCCATTAACGACACGCTTTGGACACAACACCCAAACATCAACTATCATATTATAAAATGGAATATAGAGGAGCAATACCTGATTGCAAAAAATGACAGTAAAAATAAGGCTGATGCGAATAAATACACCAGAATAGATTTTATGACCTTCGAAGATATGCCTCCATGGTTATGGGGATTTTGCCTTACGGCCTATAAAGCGAATACAGATGAAGAGGCCGAGAAAACAGCCGCTTCCGATAGGAAAAACCCAAGAAAAGGCTGTAATGGCTATCCTTTTTCAAGAATGAAAGGTATTGTGCCATAAATAGTAGCCATGGCTTCTATCAAATAAACCAGCTTGCAGTGGTTATCCTTTTTGATGCCTTGATCTTAAATAAGATTCTAGGTTTTAAAGCCTATAAGTTTATACAATACCAACTCCTCAAAAAGATAAAAATGGAAAGCTGGGCTTCCGATAGATCGCACGCCCCATATTTGCTTTTCAAAATGTTAAACATAAGCCCTTTAAAGGTCACTTAAATTTGCCTAAAAAGGTTATCTTTGCACAAAGATGAAGAATATACGTAATTTCTGCATAATTGCACATATAGACCACGGCAAGAGTACTTTGGCCGATCGCTTATTAGAATATACCAATACCATTTCTCAACGAGAGGCACAAGCACAATTGTTAGATAATATGGACCTGGAACGTGAACGTGGAATCACGATTAAAAGCCATGCCATACAAATGAATTACAAAGTTGACGGCGAAGAATATGTCTTCAACTTAATTGATACACCCGGGCACGTTGACTTCTCTTACGAAGTTTCTCGTTCCATAGCTGCCTGTGAAGGTGCACTACTTATTGTTGATGCTTCTCAAGGCATACAGGCACAAACCATTTCTAACCTTTATTTGGCACTAGAACATGACCTGGAAATTATTCCTATTCTAAACAAAATGGACTTACCTGGTGCCATGCCAGAGGAAGTAAAGGACCAGATCATAGACCTGATTGGCTGTAAAAGAGAAGAGATTATTCCTGCTTCTGGTAAAACAGGCATGGGCATCTCCGATATCCTACAAGCTATTGTAGACAGGGTTCCAGCCCCCGTTGGAAATCCAGATGGAGAACTACAGGCATTGATTTTCGATTCGGTTTTCAACTCGTTTAGAGGTATTATTGCTTATTACAAAGTAGTCAATGGTCAAATCAAAAAAGGCGATAAGGTAAAATTCATTAATACCGGCAAACAATACCTTGCAGATGAAGTAGGCATTTTGAAGCTGGACATGTCGCCACGCAGTGTAGTGAAAACAGGTGATGTAGGCTATATTATTTCTGGCATCAAAGAGGCGCGAGAGGTTAAAGTTGGTGATACCATTACTACCGTTGATAGGCCTGCAGCCGATGCCATACAAGGTTTCGAAGAAGTAAAACCCATGGTTTTTGCCGGAATTTATCCTGTAGATACCGAAGATTTTGAAGAGCTGCGCGAGGCCATGCATAAATTGCAGCTTAATGATGCTTCTATTGTTTTCGAACCTGAAAGTTCTGCTGCCTTAGGCTTTGGTTTCCGTTGTGGTTTCTTGGGAATGCTACACATGGAAATTATACAAGAACGTTTGGAACGCGAATTTGACATGACCGTAATTACTACGGTACCAAACGTATCGTATATTGCCTATACTACAAAAGGAGCTGAAATTATTGTAAACAATCCTTCTGATCTACCTGACCCGAGCAAACTCGATTCGGTTGAAGAACCTTTCATTAAAGCCAATATCATTACCAAAGCAGAGTTTGTAGGACCTGTAATGTCGTTATGTATACAAAAAAGGGGGATTATTGTTAACCAATCTTACCTCACCTCCGATCGTGTAGAATTGGTGTTCGAAATGCCAATGGGCGAAATAGTATTCGACTTCTACGACAAGCTCAAAACGATATCCAAAGGTTATGCCTCATTTGATTACCATCAAGTGGGTTACCGCAAATCTGATCTGGTACGTTTAGACATGCTTTTAAATGATGAGCCGGTTGATGCTTTATCTTCTTTAATCCATCGCAGCAATGCCTATGATTTTGGAAAAAAAATCTGTGAAAAACTAAAGGAACTTATTCCTCGCCAACAATTCGAGATTAAAATACAAGCTTCTATTGGAGCCAAAGTTATTGCCCGCGAAACATTGAGCGCCTTACGTAAAGATGTAACGGCCAAATGTTATGGTGGAGATATTTCCCGTAAGCGTAAATTATTGGAAAAACAGAAAAAAGGTAAAAAACGGATGCGCCAGGTAGGAAATGTAGAAATACCACAATCTGCATTCATGGCAGTTTTAAAATTAGATTAATTAGTATCAAGATTTGAGGATCTAGTAGCAAGACTTATTGCCATCTCGATACTCGATACTTGCTACCAGATACTTTATAAAATGCAATTATTAGACGGAAAATACGTATCGGAAAAAGTTAAGGTTCAAATTGCTGAAGAAGCTGCCGATTTCTTAAAAGAAACGGGCAGAAAACCACATTTAGTAGCCATTTTAGTGGGGAACGATGGTGGTAGCGAAACTTATGTAGCCAGCAAGATGAAAAACTGCGAAAAAGTAGGCTTTAAATCTTCTTTATATCGTTACGATGAAACGGTTAGTGAACAAGAACTGCTTGAAAAAATTGAAGAGATAAATGCTGATGCTGACGTAGATGGCCTAATTGTTCAATTACCGCTACCCAAGCATATAGATCCTGAGAAAGTAACCGAAGCTATAGACCCTAAGAAAGATGTAGATGGTTTTCATCCCATTAACCTGGGCAGGATGATGCGTAATCTTCCTTGTTACATTCCGGCAACTCCCTATGGCATCTTACTCATGTTACAGGAATATCATATAGACACTACCGGAATGCATTGTGTAGTGGTTGGACGTAGTAATATTGTGGGTAGCCCCATGAGCATCTTAATGGCCCGTAATGCTAATCCCGGCAATTGTACGGTGACTTTAACGCACAGTAAAACCAAGGACCTTAAAGACCAAGTTTTGCAGGCAGACATTATTATTGCCGCAATTGGCAAAAAGAATTTTATTACTGCCGATATGGTAAAACCTGGAGCTATTGTTGTTGATGTGGGCATCAATAGAGAAGTTTCCACCACTACAAAATCTGGTTATAAATTATATGGGGATGTCGATTTCGAAAACGTAGCTGAAAAATCTTCTTATATCACACCCGTACCAGGTGGCGTTGGCCTAATGACTATTGTTGGGCTGCTAAAAAACACTTTGGCTTCAGCAAGAAAAGAAATCTATTGATATTTACGAGTTGTTAAAAATATTTCATATGAGCTGCTGTATTTATAAATACAGCAGCTTTTTTTGGCAATGGAATTTTAGGAAGAATTTCTCAATTTACGCAAGCAGTAAATGCAACTTAAAAAATCTTTGCCATAAACTTTCCTTAAAACCTACATACAATCCATCGTCCCTCAGCTCAACAGGGTAAATATTAATATAATCACCTTGTCCTTCTGCTCCTCTCCCATTTTCCAGGTTATATTCATAACGGTGAATTGGACAAACAATATGCCCATTCTTACACCAACCACTACTTAAATTTCCACCTGCATGTGGGCAAGTGTTCTGTGTAGCATATAACTTTTGTTGATGATTTATAACGCATATTTTCTTCCCGTTAGCCTTAACCTGAAGCACAAAATCAGTTGGCAACACCTCTTGTTTTGACAAAACCTTTACCCAAATCATATTATATGGTTTATTGAATGCTTATATTTGCACACTAATTTACAAAATGGCACATCAAATACCAGAAGACGGTACCTTACTTCCTTTAATGGAAGAGTTTTACACGATACAGGGCGAAGGATATAATACGGGCAAGGCGGCTTATTTCATCCGTCTAGGTGGCTGTGACGTAGGTTGTCATTGGTGCGATGTAAAAGAAAGCTGGGATGCCGAATTACATCCACTCACCCAAGTAGATGATATTGTGGCAAAAGCAACTACTTTTCCTGGCAAGGCCGTAGTGGTAACCGGTGGCGAACCTTTAATCTATAATTTAGACTATCTGACCAAAAAACTACAGGAACAGCAGATCCTTACTTTCATAGAAACTTCTGGTGCCTACCCGTTATCAGGTTCTTGGGATTGGATCTGTTTATCACCAAAGAAATTTAAGGAACCAAGACCCGATATTGCCCCATTCGCTAATGAACTAAAAGTGATTGTATTTAATAAAAGTGATTTTGAATGGGCGGAAAGATATGCCGAAATGGTAGGCGAAAACTGTAAGCTTTACCTTCAGCCCGAATGGTCAAAAGCCAGTACGGTTACTCCGTTAATTGTAGATTATGTAATGGCCAATCCTAAATGGGAAATTTCATTACAAACCCATAAATTCCTTAATATTCCTTAGTTTTTTGATTAATTGGTTAATTGCTAATTGTTTGTAACTTGCTTAGCTAAATTTCTATAAATCATGGATTTTTACTTTAGATGTATGCGTAGTTGCTTTTTATTGATCCTTCTTTTTTGTGCCAATCTAGTTTATGGACAATCTTTGGTAAAAAAAGCACAAAGTAGTTATGATGATGCCCAGCAATTCGTTAGACAGAATATTTTTGACGAAGCACTTAAAAACCTCAACCTTGCTGTTACGCTCGACCCTAAATTTCAAAAGGCCTATTTACAATTAGGTGATATCTACAGAAGGTTAAGAATTATAGATAAGGCTAAAGAAAATTACAGAAAGGCCATTGCCGCTGCCCCAGTAGAAGATTTTAGCCTGTATTATACTTTGGCAGAGACCGAATTACAGACTGGAGATTATGAACAGGCTAAACGAAATTTTGAGCTTTTTCTTCAAAAGAATGTTAATGTAGATAAAAAATACATCGACAAAGCGCATAAATACATCAATGATTGTAATTTCTCTCTCGTGGCCATTAAAAATCCCGTTCCGTATGAGCCCTTTAATATGGGCTATTATATCAATAGTGAATACAGGGACTATTTCCCTGCGCTAACTGCCGATGGACAAACGATCATTTTTACCAGAAATATAAAAGGAAATGAAGATTTCTATACTTCAACCAAAAAAAATAATGAATGGCAGAAAGCTGTTCCTTTAAGTGATAATATCAATACGCCTAATTATAATGAAGGGGCACAATCTATATCTCCAGATGGCAGATACCTCTTCTTTACCGGATGTAACCGACCTGATGGTTTAGGCAGATGCGACATCTATGTTTGTAAAAAAGAGGGCAATGATTGGAGCAAGCCCCTCAACCTGGGCGACAAAGTGAACTCTGAAAACTGGGAATCACAACCCTCTATCAGCCCAGATGGCAGTACATTATATTTTTTGAGCAATAGGCCTGGTGGATATGGTGGTTACGACATATGGAAATCTTCACTTGACGATGATGGGCACTGGGCAGCCCCTGTAAATTTGGGACCCAATGTAAATACGCCCTATGATGAAGCTGCTCCATTTATACATGCTGATGGAAAAACACTTTATTTTTCTTCTGATGGTTGGCCTGGATTAGGTAATAAAGATATTTTTTACAGTCGCTTGCAAGAAGATGGCACTTTCTCAAAAGCTGTTAATTTAGGCTACCCCATCAATACCTTTAATGACGAATTTGGTTTCATTGTAAGTGCCGATGGCAAAGAAGGCTTATTCTCCTCAGATTTAAAAGGTGGTTTTGGTGATGTAGATATTTATCGTTTTAAGCTTCCTGAAGCCTTAAAACCCCTTCCAGTTACCTATGTAAAAGGTATCATCAAGGACAAAGAAACTAAAGAAACGCTGGAAGCCTCGGTGCTGATTATTAATTTAAATAAGCAAGAAGCTGCCTATAATGAATATACCGATAAAGCTACAGGTGATTTTATGGCTGTGATGCCCACCGATGAAAAGTATTCATTCAATGTGATGGCCAATGGCTATATGTTATATTCCAAACACTTCGACATTAAAAATTCAGATGCCAATAAGCCATTGGAATTTGAAATATTGCTAGATAAAATAAACGTAGGCAGTAATGTGATGCTGAACAATGTATTTTTTGATACCAACAAATACGAACTTTTACCTGCCTCTCTCATAGAACTCAATTTATTAACTGAACTGATAAAGAGCAATCCTAATATCGTTATTGAAATTCAGGGACACACCGATGATGTAGGCGATGTAAAAGCCAACCAAAAACTATCTGAAAACCGTGCAAAGGCAGTTTATGATTTTTTGATTAAAAATGGCATAGAAAGTAAACAATTAACTTTCAAAGGTTATGGAGAAAGTAAGCCTAAGTTTAACAATACCACCGAAGAAGGAAGACAACTGAACAGAAGAACAGAATTTATCATTACCAAAGTCTAAAAAAATGGGATAAAAATTATAAAAACCACAAAAGGTATAGTATTCCCTTCCATTTTATTATTTTACCTCTTATCTTAATCGGTTTGGCAATAGCCATCATTAATTTCACACATTATTCAGATGTAATGTATGGCTTAATGTGCCTTGTATTTTTACTCATCGGGGGTAGCTGCTGCATTTGCCCGTTATTTTGCTTTAGGCGTACAAGATAGGATAGCCAGAACTGAAGAGAGATTACGTTATTACACTCTTACCGGAAAAACCTTACCAAGTAATTCAAAAATGGGACAAATATTAGCACTTCGCCTTGCCAGTGACGATGAATTTATTTCCCTAGTCGAAAGGAAGATAAAAGAACAGCTATTGCCAAATGAAATAAAAAAAGTCGTAATAAACTGGATAGCCGACTATTATAGGATTTAGTTGTTTATGTATTGCCTATCCTTTTCTTTGTCCCTTAATTGATTTTCAAGAAGGCGTACAAAAATATCTTTCCTTTGCGAGCTCCAATTCACTTGGTTACCATAGACAAGTGAATTAGAGACTTAAGGCCAACATTGACACTCCTTAAATTAGATTACCGCCTGCCTAATTCTGACCAATTTGGTCAATAGTTCTTCTAGCAATGCTAAATTCAACATATTGGCTCCATCAGATTTTGCATTTGCCGGATCTGGATGTGTTTCTATGAATAAACCATCAGCACCCACCGCAATAGCAGCTTTGGCAATGGTAGTGATCAATTCTGGTTTACCTCCAGTTACTCCGCTACTTTGGTTTGGTTGCTGCAGGGAGTGGGTACAGTCCATAACTACAGGTACGCCGAAACTTTGCATTTCTGGTAACCCCCTATAATCTACTATTAAGTCTTGGTATCCAAATGTATTTCCCCTATCCGTTAAAATCACCTTATCATTCCCAGCGTCCTTTATCTTATCTACGGCAAATTTCATGGAACCTGCAGAAAGAAATTGGCCTTTTTTTACATTTACCACTTTATCTGTCTCTGCAGCTGCAATTAACAAATCGGTCTGGCGACATAAAAATGCAGGGATCTGAAGTACATCTACATAAGCAGCTGCCATAGCCGCCTCCTTACTTTCATGAATATCAGTAACGGTAGGCACGTTAAATTCTTTTCCTACCTTCTCCAAAATCTTCAATGCCTTCTCATCTCCTATTCCTGTGAAGGAACTTCCCTTACTTCTGTTTGCTTTACGGTAGGAGCCCTTAAAAATATAAGGGATATTCAGTTTATCGGTTATACTTACAATTTTCTCTGCTATGCGCAAGGCAATGTCTTCTCCCTCAATAGCACATGGCCCCGCCATTAAAAAAAAATTATCCGTATCTGTATGTTTTAATTTATCTAAGTAGTTTATCATGTTTAATATAGAGTATCAGTATTTTAATATCAAGTATCAAGATGTGAGCATAAGGATGCGAGTATCAAAACTTAAAGAGCAGGATGTGGAGATAATAAATACTAGCTCCACAATCTGTAATTAATTTCCAAGTTCAGACATAAATTTAATACGCATCAATTGTATTTCTTCTCTTGTGTAGTCCGCTTCTCCCAATTCTCTTAAAGCTTCATCAATAGAATCAGAATCTGCAGATCGGAAATAATCAAATACTTCATCTTGCCTATCTTCGTCAATGGTCTCGTCCACGTAATAGGTCAGATTAAGTTTAGTGCCAGAGTTTACAATGGCTTCCACTTCTTTAAGGATATCGAAATAGGTGATGCCTTTTGACCTGGCAATATCTTCTAGACCAATCTGTCTATCTATATTCTGAATAATGGAAACTTTTAATGCCGATTTATTAGCCTGAGTTTTGATTACCATATCTACCGGACGATCAATGTCATTATCTTCGACATATTTTTTGATCAGTTCGATAAAAGGTCCTCCAAACTTCAATGCTTTGCCATGCCCAACCCCTGATATCTGTTTCAGTTCATCATTCGTGATTGGATAATGCGTACACATTTCCTCTAAAGAAGGATCTTGGAAGACCACAAATGGAGGAACGTTTTTTTGTTTTGCAATTTTCTTCCTGAGTTCCTTTAACAGTTGTAACAACTGTGTATCCAAGGCCCCTGTTCCTTGTTTAACATCTTCCTCATCGTCATCATTTACCGTTTCAACAATTTCATTCAAGATGAACTTAAGGTTATATGGGCTCTCAATAAAATCCCGACCTATCTTGGTCAGTTTAAGCAGGCCGTAATTATCAATATCCTTTGCCAAAAAGTTATTTAAAATTGCTTGTCTTAATAACGATTTCCACAAAATTTCGCCATCTGTTTTACCTGAACCAAACTCTACCAATTTATTTTGCTCATAAGCAATGGTTTGGGCTGTTTCATGGCCCATGAAAATATTCAGCAGGTGGCTATCATCAAATTTTTCGCCGGTAGACTCTATTAGTTTTAATAAGGTTAATAGGTATGGTTCCGCTTCAAACTGTTGTTTTGGCTTTTTACAATTATCACACATGCAGTTACAGCCTGTTTCGTTAAAATTCTCTCCGAAATAGTGTAATATTTGCTTTCTTCTACAAACTGATGATTCGGCGTAATCGATTACCTCTTTAAGAATTTGGGTACCAATCTCACGTTCAGAAACAGGCTTGTCTTTCATGAATTTAGCCAGCTTATCTACATCTTTTTGCGCATAAAAGGCAATACAAACCCCTTCTCCTCCATCTCGGCCAGCCCTTCCAGTTTCCTGATAATAGCCTTCCATACTCTTTGGTATATCATGATGAATAACAAAGCGCACATCTGGTTTATCTATCCCCATTCCAAATGCAATTGTGGCTACAATCACCCCTACATCCTCCATCAAGAATTTATCCTGTGTATCGGCCCTCACTTTAGGCTCCAAACCTGCGTGATAAGGCAAAGCCTTTATGCCGTTAATGTTTAAGGCATCAGCCACCTCTTCGACTTTCTTCCTACTTAAACAATAAATAATTCCAGATTTCCCTGGATTATATTTAATATACTTGATAATTTCTTTGGTAATATTACGCTTAGGTCTAATCTCATAAAACAGATTAGGTCGATTAAATGACGACTTAAACAATGTAGCATCCGTCATTTGTAAATTTTTGATAATGTCTTGTTGTACCTTGGGCGTAGCAGTAGCCGTTAGCGCAATAATTGGAATACCATTTCCCAAATTAGCAATTACCTGTCTGATCTTACGGTATTCTGGTCTGAAATCATGTCCCCATTCAGAAATACAATGTGCCTCATCGACGGCAACAAAAGAGATCTTCAATAACCTCAAAAATTCGACGTTCTCTTGTTTGGCCAATGATTCAGGTGCTACATAAAGTAATTTGGTATGTCCATCCAATAAATCGGTCTTCACCTGATTGATTTCCGATTTGTTTAATGATGAGTTTAAAAAATGGGCTATACTATCACTTCCTCCAAACGCCCTGATCTGATCAACCTGATTTTTCATCAGGGCAATTAATGGTGATATGACAATAGCAGTTCCTTCACTCATTAAAGCAGGCAGCTGGTAGCAGATCGATTTACCTCCACCTGTTGGCATGATTACAAAAGTATTTTTGCCCTCTAAAATATTGGTTATGATTGATTCTTGATCACCCTTAAAATTATCGAATCCGAAGAAAGTTTGCAGGTTATCAAATAAAGACTTTTTAACGTCCATTTTTTGTATTGAATATTGTGTGCTATTATTGTTCAAAATAACATAATTTTGCAGTAATTAAAGTATTAATTTACTAATAAATTCTCTTTGGAAAGTAAAAAATCAATAATTGATTCGGCAATTTCTACTTTTAAGCTAGAATCCGAAGCTATACTCAAACTCATTGACCATCTCAATAATGATTTTATTGACGCTGTAAACATGATTTTAAGCAGCAATGGCCGAGTTATCGTAACCGGAATTGGCAAAAGTGCCATCATTGCGCAAAAGATAGTGGCTACCTTCAATTCGACAGGAACACCCGCCATATTTATGCATGCTGCCGATGCTGTACATGGAGATTTGGGCATGATACAAAAAGATGATATAGTACTATGTCTGTCTAAAAGCGGTAATACGCCCGAAATTAAATTATTAGCTCCCCTACTTAAATTATCGGGCAATAAATTAATTGGAATGCTGGGCAATGTCAAATCTGATCTGGCCAAACAGGCAGATTTAATACTAAACACCAGCGTTGAAAAAGAGGCCTGCCCACATAATCTTGCCCCAACCACCAGTACCACAGCCCAATTAGCCATGGGCGATGCTTTAGCCATATGCTTGTTGGAAGCCAGAAAGTTTGAATCTACCGATTTTGCAAAGTATCATCCCGGAGGGGCCCTTGGAAAACGCCTTTACCTAAAAGCAGGAGATCTGGCTGCTAAAAATGAAAAGCCCAAGGTATCTCTACAGGCACCAGTAAAAGATATTATTATTGAGATCAGCAAAAATCGCCTGGGTGCTGTTGTGGTCATAGAAAATGACAAAATTCTAGGTATCATAACCGATGGGGACATCAGAAGAATGCTGGAGAACCATACCAACATCGAAAATATCAAAGCGGTTGATCTAATGAATAAAGCTCCTAAAACAATTGACAAAGACGAGCTGGCCCTACTTGCATTAGAAATTATTAAAAAAAACAACATTACCCAGATTTTGGTTACTAAAGAGAACCAATATTATGGTTTGATCCATCTACATGACCTTTTACAAGAAGGTATAGTTTAAAACTTTATATTTGCTGTAAGTATGGATAAGAATAAATATGCATTGATTATGGCCGGCGGTGTTGGCAGCCGTTTTTGGCCAGTAAGCAGAACCGAATTCCCTAAACAATTCATCGATTTTTTTGGTATTGGAAAAACACTTATACAAAGCACCTATGAAAGGTTCTTGAAAATATGTCCTCCTGAAAATATTTTCATTGTGACCAATGAAATATATACCAATCTGGTTAAAGAACAATTGGCAGGTATTTCTGAACAACAGATATTAGCCGAGCCCATGATGCGCAACACTGCTCCTTGCATTGCCTATGGTTCAATGAAGATAGCAGAAATTAACCCGAATGCTGTCATCGTAGTCGCGCCCTCTGACCATACCATTGCCAATCAGGCCGCATTTATCGAAGCCATTGAGCAATCCATTGCTTCTGCCTCAAAACATAATTGCCTAATTACCTTAGGCATCAAACCTAATAGACCCGATACAGGTTATGGCTATATACAATATATCGATGAGGTTTTAGCCGATAATAGTGAGGTACATAAAGTTAAAACCTTTACCGAAAAACCCAACTTGGAGCTGGCCAGGTCTTTCCTACAAAGCGGTGATTTTCTTTGGAATGCAGGCATCTTCATTTGGTCTGCAAAAGCCATAAACAGGGCTTTTGAAAAACACCTCCCAGATATGCATGAGCTATTTGCGGCAGGTAAGGCCATATATAATACCCTCAACGAGAAACAATTCATTTCTAATACCTATCTGCAATGCACGAATATTTCCATCGATTTTGGCATTATGGAAAAAGCCGAAAACGTATATGTTCTCCCTTCAGAATTTGGCTGGTCTGACCTAGGGACCTGGGCCTCTATTTATGAAATGGCAGAAAAGGATTATGTAGGCAATGCCGTTATTCCTTCAGAACAGGTCATGATGTATGATTCATCTAATTGCATGGTAAATGTGCCCAAAGAGAAATTGGTGATCCTACAAAACCTACATGATTACATTATAGTAGAATCAAACAATACCTTGCTTATATGCCCAAGAGCTGAAGAGCAAAATGTAAAAAATATTGTAGCAGACGTAAAAGCTAAATTTGGCGGAAAGTTTATATAACTCCGCCAAATACTAAAGGTTTCTTTGTCTTACCGCTTCGTACAAGATAACGCCAGCAGCAACAGAAACATTTAAGGATTCTATTTTTCCTGCCATTGGTATCTTGGCAAGATGATTAGCCACCCTCAATAATTCATTTGATATGCCTTCATCTTCCGAGCCCATTACTACAGCAGTAGGCAAAGTATAATCAGGTGCATAAATAAGTTCATTTGTTTTCTCTGTACAAGCCACAATCTGCAAACCACTGTCCTGTAAAAACAAACATGTTTTATGTAGGTTAGCGTGTCGACAAACCGGAATGGTGAACAGAGCACCTGCCGATGTCTTAATGGCATCAGCATTTATTTGTGCCGCGTTTTTTAAAGGCACTACAATAGCATGAACGCCAACACATGCAGCCGTTCTGGCAATGGCTCCCATATTCCTTACATCGGTTACACTATCTAAAACCAATATGAGAGGAATCTCTCCTCTTTCAAATATGGAAGGAATGAGGTCTTCTATATGCTGATAAGTAATGGGAGAAATCACCGCTATAACACCTTGATGGTTCTTTTGCGACATCCTGTTCAATTTCTCTATGGGAACAGAATTTAAAGGAATTAAAGTATCGTGCAGCAACGTTTTAAGCTCTGTAAACAAATCACCAGAAAGACCTCGCTGTAAATAAATCGTTTCTATATCCCGTCCGGCTTTAACGGCCTCAATTACAGCTCTAATGCCAAATACAAACTCGTTATTCTCTTTTATTCGCTGTGGTCTTCTAAAATTATCCATATTTTTATTTACTGCTGCAAAAGTAACCATTAAATCTATATCGCACATTAGCTTATCCACATAAAATTGTTTAGAACTTACCTCTTCTATAAAATAAGCATAAAATTTAATTAGTTTATCACTCAAGTTGTTGACAAACGTGGTAAAACTTCTTCAAAAAAAACGATCATTTTTTAGTTACTTTTGTGATATGAGTATCGATAAGGAACAACAAGGACAAGGTAAATTTTCAGTTTCAGCAAGAAAAGGCAGATTGGCAAATACCATAAGTACTGTGGACAAAATACAACCCCAGGCAACAGACCTTGAAGAAGCCGTATTAGGTGCCCTAATGCTCGAAAAAGATGCCCTATCTGCAGTTATCGATATCTTGAAACCCGAAATTTTTTATGACGAAAGACATAAGAAAATATTTGAAGGCATCCAACAGTTATTTTTGAAATCCAAACCAGTAGATATTCTAACGGTAACTTCTGAATTGCGTACAAATGGCTTCCTTGAAATGGTTGGAGGCGCATATTATATTACCCATTTAACCAACAGGGTATCTTCTGCGGCAAATATAGAGTACCATGCCCGTATTATCTCCCAAAAGTACATACAGCGTGAGCTGATCAGGATCTCTACCAATATTATTAAAAATGCCTACGAAGATACGACCGATATTTTCGACTTATTGGACATGGCCGAGAAAAGCCTGTTTGATATTGCCCAAAACAACCTGCGCCGAGATACGCAGAAAATGGATGAGATCATCAAACAATCTCTGGCCTCTTTAGAAGAACTAAGGACAAAAACCGATGGCCTTACTGGAGTTCCTTCCGGCTTTACAGATTTAGATAGGATTACTGGTGGGTGGCAAAAATCCGATTTGGTTATTATTGCAGCGAGGCCGGCCATGGGTAAAACAGCTTTCGTTTTAAGTTGTGCCCGTAATGCCGCTGTCGATTTTAGCAAGCCTGTGGTTGTTTTCTCATTAGAGATGTCATCTGTACAGCTTGTTAATCGTTTAATTTCTGGAGAAACTGAAATTGAGCAAGAAAAAATCAGAAAAGGGAATTTAGCAGAATGGGAATGGCAGCAATTACATAGTAAAATAGGCAAGCTTACCGAAGCCCCTCTTTTGATTGATGATACGCCCGCATTAAATATTTTTGAATTTAGGGCTAAATGCCGTAGGTTAAAATCACAATACGACATACAGATGATCATTATCGATTACTTGCAGTTAATGCATGGTAAAGGTGAAGGCGGTGGAAATCGTGAACAGGAAATCGGTAGTATATCAAGGGCTTTAAAATCGGTAGCTAAAGAGTTGGAAGTACCCGTTTTAGCACTTTCACAATTAAGTCGTGCAGTAGAAAGTAGACCGGGCCAAAATGGTAAAAGGCCAATGCTTTCCGATTTACGTGAGTCGGGTTCAATTGAGCAGGATGCCGATATGGTATTATTCTTATATAGACCTGAATATTACGGCATCACCGAAGACGAAAATGGCCGTTCCAATGCGGGAGTTGGTGAGGTAATCATAGGTAAAAACCGTCATGGTGAAACAGGTATTGTTCCACTGAGGTTTATTGGTAAATATGTTAAATTTGCCGATCTGGAGGATAGCTTTATGCCACAGTCCAGCTTCTCTGCAGATAATAACAGCCTAATGCCTTCCGAAAATTTTGACAGACCGGCAGGAAATATCATCATCAGGCCATCGAGTATGAACGATATGTTAGATGATGAAGCTCCTTTCTAAAAATCAAGCGTTTTAATAAAGCTTGGATTTGTTGAATTGCTTTACTGATCAATTGTTTAATTACCGAAATTCCGAGTTTGGTGATTTGTTTTATTGGGTGTAAGAAGTGAAAAGCCAGGCTTAACCATCTCTGCTAGGATCGTACGCAGGAAAACATTGGGTTGATCGTTTAACTGGTTAATTTGCGGGGAGTCCTAAGTATAAATTTCAATTTATCTGTTAATTGAATATAATTCATCTACTTTAAAATCAGTTATCGATCTTAACATTCATCCTTTTTAGATTAGTAGGAGACAAACATTAGGCAGCTTCCACTTTCTTTTCACCTAAAATCCACCATGCTTTTTTAGGTGCCTGTACTTTAACCCCAGGTGCATTATCTTTATACTTTTTGATATGGTCAACTACTTCTTCAATATCATCTGTGAACAGCAACAAATCCATATCTTCTGGACTAATGGTTCTTTCTTCCAACATTTTTTCTATATGTAGATAGATTTCTTTATGAAATTCTTTCCCCATAATCACAATAGGAAATTTTTCTACTTTTCCAGTTTGCACCAAGGTTAAGGTCTCAAAAAATTCATCCAATGTACCAAATCCACCTGGCAATACCACAAATGCATAAGAGTATTTTCTTAAGAGTTCCTTTCTTACAAAAAAGTAATCAATATTCACATAAGTATCTAAATACGGATTTTCATGTTGCTCATGAGGCAATACAATGTTACAGCCCACCGATAAACCACCGGCATCTTTAGCCCCCCTATTTGCCGCTTCCATAATACCCGGACCTCCACCGGTCATAATCGCAAAACCCAATTTTGAAATTTCATATGACACGCTACGGGCCATTTCATAATATGGATGATCTTCCTTAAACCTGGCAGAGCCAAAAACGGTTACACAAGGACCTACAAAATGGAGCTTTCTAAAGCCTTTATAAAATTGATAAATCACCCCCAATACGTATTTAAGTTCCCTAAACCTAGTTCTCGCTCCTTTTAAAAAACTAACTTCTTCTTTAACAAACTTGTTCATCTTAAAATATATGCACTAAATAATATAACCTAAGAGTACGCCCACAATGATAATCAATGCGGGACTAATCTTGGTAAAATTCAACAATAAAAACGTAGCTAACATGACCCCTAAAAAGATCCAATTTAAACCGATTGGGGATAACAACATAAAAAAGGCCGCGATAATAAAGCCAACACTAACCGCATTTATACCTGACAACGAATGTTTTATACGGGTAATCTTCTTTAGGTCGTTCCAAAAGGGAACAATAAACAACACCAATATCAAACCTGGCAAATTAATGCCCAATACCGCCAAAAAACCACCTAAAATCTGTCCGCTAATACCATAACCACCATGTTTCATTCCCAGTGTACCCAAATAACTCGTAAAAGAAAAAGTAGGTCCAGGAAGAATTTGCTGAAAGGCAAAACCAGAGATGAAATCAGACTGGCTCAAATAATGTTTCATCTGTACAAACTCAGTAAACATCATGGGCACCAGCACCTGTCCTCCCCCGAAAATAAAAATCCCGTTTCGGTAAAAGTTTTCAAAAAGCCTAATGGGTAAGCTGAAAGGTGATGTTCGATTGATCAAGGCCCCAAGCATGGCCATAAACAATAGCACTCCAATAAAATAGCCCATTTTCTTGGGGTTTATGTTGGCAAATAATCTTACCCTAAGCTCTGTTTCTTCTGTCGGCGTACCAATGGCAGAAGAAACCATCCCCCCTATTAATATGGCTAAAGGAAAAACATAAGCCTCCCTTAAGACCAGGGTGCCTACAAAAGCCCCAATGCACAAAAAAATGGAAATTTGGTTTGTCAAAACTTTTTTGCCCAGTTTAAAAGCTCCGTAGGCAACAATACCTAAAGCTATAGGATGGACATATTCTAAAACTTCGATAAATTTTTGTTTCTGATCTAATAAAGAATACCAAATGGCCGCTAAGATCATTATGGCTGCAGAAGGTAATATCCAAATCAAAAAGCTAATAATAGCCAATTTTAACCCACCTACTTTATAAGCTATACCTACCAAGGTTTGGGTAGATGCCGGCCCGGGCAGCACCTGGGCTAGTGCATTCAATTCCAATAATTCTTCTTCCGTTACAAAGTGTACATTGTTCACGAAGTAACGAAGCAGCAAAGATAAGTGCGCTTGTGCACCACCAAATGCGGTAAACGTAAAGAAAATTACATTCCGAATAAAAAAGAATTGCTTTTTAGCCATCTTTCAACTTTAACAAATAGAAAGATTAATCATCTTCATAATCTAAACCAGCAGCAGTATTATAGGCCCCCTGTAACTCGGATAGGGCATGCATATCTCTTTTTTGCCTGGCCGCATTCATTCCATTTTGATAAATGGCAATGGCCTTTTCCTTTTCCCCCAGTTTTTCATATAATTTTCCGAGATGGTAATAAGTGCCCACATAAGAGGGGTGTTCTTCTGTTAGCTTAAGGTAATATTTTAAGGCATTAGCATTATCATTTTGTACATTGTACTCAGTTGCTATAGCATAGAGTATAAAACTGTCATTTGGATCTGCTGATAAAAATTCGAATAACTTCGCCAATCGTTGGTTTTGCATTTTAAATCCCTGCTTTTTTAATTAGATTTGCAAAAAGACAATTTAAAGAACACAGTATAATTTGTCAAACAATAACGATATATTAATGGTTCATTACCATAATGACAAATGTAAACATATGAAACCATCTCGATAGTTAGTCGGGATAGCCGAACAGCCTTTAAAAATCAAATATATAAATTATGAAAATATTAGTTTGTATCAGTAACGTTCCCGACACGACCACAAAAATAACTTTTACTGGCGATAATACACAATTCAATACTGCCGGTGTACAATATATCGTCAATCCATATGATGAAATTGCACTTTCAAGAGCTATAGAACTATGCGAAGGGGGAAAAGGTACCGTAACGGTAATCAATGTAGGTGAGAGCAGTACCGAACCTACCATCAGAAAAGCCTTGGCCATTGGGGCCGACGATGCCGTTAGGATCAATGCAATACCAAGAGATGCCTACTTTGTAGCTTACCAAATTGCAGAGTATGCAAAGGCAAATGATTTCGATATTATTCTATGCGGAAGAGAATCTATAGATTATAACGGATCTCAGGTAGCCGCCATGGTAGGCGAGTTTTTAGATATCCCATCTATATCGATCATTAAAAAATTAGATTTTGATGGCACAAATGCCACCATTGAACGTGAAATTGAAGGTGGAAAAGAGGTGGTTAGTGTAAGCGGAAAATTTGTAGCCAGCTGCGCCGAAGGAACTGCCGAAGCTAAAATTCCTAATATGAGGGGCATCATGTCGGCCAGAACCAAGCCTCTACAAGTAGTAGAAGCCACTTCAATTGACCAATTGAGCAAAATCAGTAAATTTGAAACGCCCGCCCCTCGTGGATCTGTTAAACTAATACCAGCAGAGCATGCAGAAGAGCTGATTGGTTTATTGCATACAGAAGCTAAGGTAATATAAATGACCAAATATCCCTACTAAGGGTTTAATTAAACAATTAGAAACATAAAATTTAATCCCTTTATCAGGGATGGAGGTAAATATGTCAGTATTAGTATACGTAGAACAAGTGGATGGTAAATTCAAGAAATCAGTTTTTGAAGCAGTATCTTATGCCAAAGCCATTGCAGATAATCAGCATACAAATTTAACAGCCATATCTATTGGAAATGTTGCCGATAGCGAATTAAAAGAATTGGGGAAATATGGAGCAAGCAAAATTTTAAAAGTTGAAGCAGCGCAACTCAAAAATTTCGTCAACCAAGCCTACGCTTCTGTTATTACCGAGGCTGCACAGAAGGAAGGAGCTGATATTGTGGTTTTATCCAATTCATTTTCGGGCAAAGGATTGGCTCCACGTGTTGCAGTGAAACTCAAAGCTGGCCTAGTGGATGGTGCCGTTGAATTGCCCAGCAGCAATGGAGAATTTTCCGTTAAAAAAACCGCTTTTTCAGGAAAGGCATTTGCGGTGACCACCCTTACCTCTGCCAATAAGGTTATTGCCTTAAACCCTAATGCCTTTGGCATAAAAGAAAATGCAGTTGACCCTACTATAGAAACATTTAGTCCAGAAATAAAACCAACAGATTTAAACACCATCATTAAAGAAATTGTACGTGCGACCAATAAAGTATCTTTACCAGATGCCGAGTTAGTTGTTTCTGGTGGCAGGGGATTAAAAGGTCCTGAGAACTGGGGAATGATCGAAGAGCTTGCCGATCTTCTAGGGGCAGCTACAGCTTGTTCGAAACCCGTTTCCGATGCGGATTGGAGACCTCATTCCGAACACGTTGGACAAACAGGTATTGCCATTAGCCCTAATTTATATATAGCTATTGGTATTTCGGGTGCCATACAACATTTGGCAGGTGTAAGTTCATCAAAAGTTATTGTGGTGATCAATAAAGATCCAGAAGCGCCGTTCTTTAAAGTAGCCGATTATGGCATTGTGGGTGACGCATTTGAAGTCGTTCCTAAAATCATCGCTGCTTTAAAAGCACATAAAGGATAGTTTTACATAAAGACCTCCTCGGTTTCCAAAAAAATCGGAAGTCTTATTTTATACATATGAAAAAAGTAAAACTTGATATTGTAGGACTATCGTACAGCCAGACCCAGTCTGGAGCTTATGCGCTTGTACTGGGCGAAGTAAACGGAAGAAGAAGGCTGCCTATCATTATTGGTGCTTTTGAAGCTCAGGCCATAGCCATAGAAATTGAAAAGATGACGCCTACCCGTCCGCTTACACACGATTTGTTCAAATCGTTTGCACAAGCTTATCAAATTGAAATTACCGAAGTTTTAATCTATAATTTAGTAGATGGTGTTTTCTTCGCAAAATTAATCTGTAGTAATGGATCAGAGCAGATAGAGATCGATGCACGTACCTCTGATGCCATTGCCCTGGCTGTAAGGTTCAATTCCGTAATTTACACCTACGAATTTATATTGGCCTCTGCAGGTATTGTAATAGAAGGAAATGATTTCCTTTTTTTAGAAAATATGGACAGTATTACCAATCCACAAAATACAGAAGAAGTCCAATCATCTATCCCTGTTTCAGGCTACCAGAACCTATCTATAGAGGAGCTACAGCAAAAACTAGATGCAGCACTGGCAGAAGAGGCTTATGAAAAGGCCGCCCGGATTAGAGATGAGATCAACAAAAGAAATGCAGGTAAATAACCTGCATTTTTTAATTAATAGTTATATTTTACTGTATTTATTTTAAAATAATCCTATATTCAAACCTTTCAAAACAACTAAACAAAAGGTAAATATTTATGAATATTAAGCTACGCTTAACTATAATGAGTTTCATGCAGTTTTTTGTGTGGGCTGCTTGGTTAATTACCATTGCCAACTATTGGTTTGGTACCAAACAATGGGATGGTGCTGATTTCGGGATTATATTTGCTACCATGGGAATAGCGTCCCTGTTTATGCCTACGCTTACCGGTATTTTAGCCGATAAATGGATTAACGCCGAAAAACTTTACGCAATTTTGCACCTTTTGTATGCAGCAGTAATGTTTTATTTGCCCCAAGTAAACGACCCTCATACTTTTTTCTGGATAATACTTGTAGCCATGTGCTTTTATATGCCAACAATTGCTTTGAGT
This sequence comes from Pedobacter sp. ASV28, assembly GCF_016428855.1. Classification (GTDB taxonomy): domain Bacteria; phylum Bacteroidota; class Bacteroidia; order Sphingobacteriales; family Sphingobacteriaceae; genus Pedobacter. The sequence goes on along the minus strand of NZ_JAELTN010000018.1, from coordinate 36,336 downwards.
AACTCTATAAGTTATACCACTTTAAAAAATGGCCAGTTTGACGTCATTAAAGATTTCCCGCCTATACGCGTATGGGGTACAGTTGGTTTTATTGTTGCCATGTGGGTAACGAATTTAACTGGCAACAAAGCAAGTGCCAATCAATTCTATATAGCTGGTATTGGTGCTATTCTTTTAGGCCTCTATTCATTTACTTTACCTGCCTGTAAACCTACAAAGTCTGTTTCAGAAAAAGCAACGCTTGTTCAAACTTTAGGCCTAGAAGCTTTTAAGTTATTTACCAGCTATAAAATGGCTCTATTTTTTATATTCTCTATGTTTTTGGGCGGTGCATTGCAACTAACAAATGCTTATGGAGATGTTTTTTTAGATGAATTCAAGTTATTTCCAATATATGCTAATTCATTAGTTGTTAAATATTCTACATTAATTATTTCCATATCTCAGGTATCTGAAACCTTATTTATACTTGCCATCCCTTTCTTTTTAAAGCGTTTTGGCATTAAAAAAGTAATTGTTCTTTCTATGTTGGCTTGGGTTTTCCGTTTTGGGTTATTTGCCTATGGAGATCCTGCAGGTGGTTTATGGATGATTATTTTATCTTGTATCGTGTATGGGATGGCATTTGATTTCTTTAACATTTCGGGATCTTTGTTTGTAGAGACATCTACTACTGCCAAAACACGTTCTTCTGCTCAAGGCCTATTTATGATGATGACTAATGGTTTTGGTGCTATTTTAGGAAGTTTACTATCTGGCTGGATGATAGATAGATATTTTACTAAATTTTATACAGATATAAAATCTACAGCAAATTTGGTAAATACAGATGTAGCCAATGAACATTTACTTCAATTTTTAAAAAACAAAGGTATCAATGTTTTAGCGGATGGTAGTTTAAGCCGGGCATTAGACGTAAAAGACTGGCACAACATCTGGTTAAGTTTTGCACTTTACGCCTTAGTTATCACTATTTTATTTGCTTTAATGTTTAAGCACAAACACACCCGTGCAGAGGTAGAAGCTATCAATAAAATCAGTCATTAATTTAGTAATCGTATTATCATAAACCATGTCGTCCATAAAGCTTAGAAAAGAAAAAAATTGTTTAAACTGTGGCCACGAAGTAGCAGAAACTTATTGTCCACATTGCGGTCAGGAGAATATAGAATTAAAAGAAGATGCATGGCATATGATTACACATGCCATTGCAGATTATTTTCATTTTGAGCATAAGTTTTTTGGCACTATTAAGCCCTTACTTCTTAAGCCTGGTAAATTAACGGTCGATTATGTGGCTGGTAAAAGGGCATCTTTCCTGCATCCTATTAAGCTTTATATTTTCATCAGTATTGTATTTTTTATCACCATTTTTAGCGGTAATGATAAGAAAAATAAGTATACCGAAACTAACGTACAAATAGCAGAAAAGCTAAAAAAAGATACGGTAGTTAGTAATTCTGTAGACGAAGTAAAAGAAATACTCAAGTATATCCCTGTAAGTAAAAGTAAAAAGGATAGTATTTTAAAAGAGGTTAAAAAAGATATTAAAGAGGATGGCAGCGCTACTGTTAACATTGGCACGAAAAGAAAAAAACGCGGCTTTAACAAGTTTGTGTACGAAAACCAGACGTTGGAAGAATATGAGAAAAAGCAATTGGCTTTACCTAAAGCAGAACGTGATAATTTTATTGTAAACTATTTCACTAAGAAAGGTATCGAATTTAATAAATACCCCGATCCAGGCAAGAAGATTGGTGAGGACATGATTAAATATGTACCGAAGATGATGTTTGTTCTTCTACCTCTTTTTGCGTTGATTTTGAAATTAGCTTATGTTAGAAAAAAACGGTATTATTACGAGCATCTAATTTATTCTTTCCATACGCATTCAGCTATTTTCTTAGCCTTAATTGCCTGTACCTTTGTTAGTTGGCTAACTAGCTTTGTTTACGATCTTAGTGGATTAATTAGCTTTCTTGGCTTCCTTTACGTAATTTGGTATATCTACAGATCGTTAAGAACTTTTTATGGTAGTAGTAGATGGGTAACGGTGCTAAAGTTTTTCTTCTTGAATTTCTGTTACAGTATTTTGCTCACACTTTGTTTTTTAGGTATTATTGCCATTAGTTTTATTGGCGGATAATTAGACCTTTTTTACCTTTATTAGACTTTGACAATCTTAAATACATCTTGTTATAAAACTGCCATCTAGTACACCTTGTTGCCTGCTAGATGGCAGCAGAAAACTTTTGTTTTTGCTTATCATTCTTAATGTAATGAAGAACAACAAATTTATGTTTATGCAGTCCAGAAAACAGATCTCTCATTTCTCTTAATGACAGGTTAAACAAAACACAAAAAGGGAATGGCAGAAAGCGGGGTTACTATTTGCCATGAAATAGCGCTACTGGATTTTCTAATAAATACCAAAACAGAAATCTTTTAACGCTAAAAAGCCGGCAATCCACCGGCTTAGCAATTAATATATTTGGTTGTAAAGAGAGTTCTTTTGTATTACAAGTGCTTATCTACATCTCCAACATAAATTTGGCGAGGTCTGCCAATAGGTTCTTTGTTGGTTCTCATCTCTTTCCATTGTGCAATCCATCCTGGTAGACGTCCCAACGCAAAAAGTACAGTAAACATTTCTGAAGGGAAGCCCAATGCCCTGTAAATAATACCAGAGTAGAAATCTACATTTGGATATAATTTACGGTCGATAAAATATTGATCTGTTAAAGCAGCCTGCTCTAGTTTTTTTGCAATTTCCAGTACAGGATCGTTAATGCCTAAACTTTCTAAGATATCATCACAAGCTTTTTTAATGATTTTAGCTCTTGGATCGAAGTTTTTGTAAACGCGGTGACCAAAACCCATCATTCTAAATGGATCATTCTTATCCTTAGCTTTTGCAATCCATTTATCGGTATCTCCACCGTCTTCTTTAATTCTTTCCAACATTTCAATTACGGCCTGATTGGCGCCACCGTGCAATGGACCCCAAAGCGCTGAAATACCAGCAGAAATAGAAGCATATAGGTTACAATCTGAAGAGCCTACAATTCTCACGGTAGAAGTTGAACAATTCTGCTCATGGTCCGCATGAAGGATCAATAATTTGTTCATTGCACTTACCACTTTTGGATTTGGTTCAAAATCTTCGGTGCGTTGACCAAAAGTCATCCATAAATAGTTGGTGATGTAATCGTATTTATTTTTAGGATAAATTAGGGGATGACCTAAAGATTTCTTATAGATGAAAGCCACAATGGTTGTCATTTTGGCCAACATTTTAATGATCGTAAGATTTTTTTCTTCTTCTGATTGGTTAGCTTCTAAACTTTCTGGATAGAAAGTAGAAAGGGAACAAACCAATGAAGACAATTGGGCCATAGGATGTGATTTCGAAGGATATCCATCAAAGAATTTCTTCATATCCTCATGAATCAAGGTATGCATACTGATGTCTTTCTGAAACTTTTCCAAGGTCTCTTGTGATGGCAGTTCACCATAGATCAATAAATAGGCAACTTCTAAGAATGATGCTTTTTCAGCTAGCTCTTCAATAGGATATCCACGATATTTCAAAACACCCAATTCCCCATCCAAAAAAGTGATTGCACTCTTGGTAGATCCTGTATTCTTGTAACCTAAGTCTAAGGTGATGTGACCGGTAAGGTCTCTTAATTTTGAAATATCGATAGCTTTTTCTCCCTCCGTACCTGTAATAACCGGAAATTCATAAGTCTTTCCATCTATCTTAATTTCTGCAGTAGTCGACATATATTTAAAATTTTATATAAGTATAAGTAGTTATTTCTGATTATAAAAATTTATGCTCCATACGGATACATAGTTGTTACATTTTTGCCTGTATTATTTAGCTTTCACCTCTGCTATTACTGCTCCGCACTCCATCATTTCCGACCCATAATATGGGTTTTGGATTTTCTTTTCAGTAGACAGCCAATCTCCCCCATCTCCTTTGTTGGCCATAGGGCAGTGCTGTACATATATAGTTCCAGAAGTAAGCACTGTATGTTGAAATACCGGAACAAGTTCCGTATTTAAGCTCGTGAATTCTTTTCGTTGGGCTGCAATATCCTTTGCCGTTGCTATTTTCTGCGTTAAAATGGCAGCATTTTCACATCCATTATAGCCTTTTAATAAAGTTGCCAAGGTTGTTGCGGCCGGTTTAGCTGCTTCAAAATTTGTTGATACAAGTTCATCTTTTAGCTTGATATAGGCCGAGAAGATGGTCTGAAGTTTTTCGTCAGCGATATGCAGGTCAGCAACCTTGCCCTCCACTTTTTCAACCGACAGGGTATCTGTGGCGGTTGTTGATTTGTTTGTGCTGTTGCAAGCCATTAAAATCGATATTGCAACCACGCCAAAATAATTTCTTACTTGCATTATTTATAATTCTTACGGCCTTACATTTCAATAAAGTAAAGTCGATCATTAGAAGTTTTGTTTTTTGCTCAAAATAGCATTTATAATTCTAAATTCACAAAAAAAGCCTCGATAAAATTATCGAGGCTCTGTAAAATTATATTCTGATTATAATTTCTTCACATTGGTTCTTTAAAGTTTGAAACCATAAGCCAATCTCAGGCCTACATAGCCATTATTAGCCCCACTTTTAGTTAACCCCTCATACTTAACACCTAAGTCAAGACCGCTACTCCATGCATAGCCCACCACAGGTGAATAAACAAATGAGGTTCCCGAACCAGAGTTGGTGCCAAAAGCAGCTCCCACCTCACCTAAACCATATACTCCAGCTCCTGTTTCATTAAAAAAATACTTAAGACCAGCTTTCACAGGAATATAACCAAAGCTACCACCACCATAAGTATCTTTAATGGAAATATTAGTATAACCTGTTGTTAAGGGAACCGATAATTGTTTATCAATATCAAATTGATAACGAATATCACCTCCTATCGCAAAACTATACCCTGTTTGTGTTGGAACACCTACATTTAATCCAATACCAAATTTTGGTGCAGATTGAGCATTTACATTAGTTGTAAAGAATATAGCTAATGCAGCTGCTGCAACGGCTACGATTTTTGTATACTTTTTCATTTTTCTTACTTTTAAGTTTTATTGTTATTATTTTTTTATGATTGATGATCCCACCAATTGAAAACAGATAAGCAAACAGCATGCCATGCCAACTTTGAAAGCACTCAAATAGTACTATCAAGTCGCTATACAACAACAACTTAAAGCTTTTAAAACTATAGTAGCTTCTTTTGTTACAGAAATATTTTTAGAAGCTCAAACTGTATAGAAAAATGAACAATTAAAGGTTAAAAGAGCTTTTTATCCCACAGTTTTAATTCTTTTAAACTAAAATGGTAATTAACCGTAACCCCTTTATGCTTTCCATCTACTTCATCTCCCTTTCCACTTTTTCGCCTAAACTTTCTTTTATCGCCTTCTTTTTGCCATATGGGTTTTAGCTCCGAAACCAAACGATAATAGTAATTTGCTTCCTCTTCCCCTAGTACACATGGACGATTTAGCAATGCCCAAAAAATAAATATTTGAAGGTTATGGTCTTGTTCTAGTCCAAAATACCGTTCTAAATCGCTCAAATTAAGCGCTACAGTTTCAGAAGGTTTTAATCCGCTGTATGGAATTTTTGTTTCTATACTCATAAAGGTGCGGCGTTGCACTTTTACTTCTATATAGAATATTTTGCCTTTCCTATCTTTTACTTCAATATCGGGATATCCCTTCTCAGTCGTTTTACAAGCTGAAAAAGAGGTAGATTTATTGACATACCCAATCAATTGATGTTCATAATATTCAGAAAAGCTTAAATCATCTTCAAATTGATAATTCATCTTACTTTGACCGTCACAGGGAGTTGGACAATCATTGCAATTAAAAACATAGGGTTCTATTTGCAGGTATTCTTTCATCCGTATTATTTTTCAATATTGATGAAGTCTTACCCTTACACGAAGGTATCATGATCTATCCATGCCCATATGAGGTGGGGAATCATGCAGTTTCTTCATCATTTAATAATTGGTAATGATTAAATGTGTCACTTTTCTATCATTTCGTCCTCTCACATTATAAGTATAATGTTTTCCAAAAGTTAGCATTTTAACCCGAGAATCAGAATATATTTCACGAATATATTTTGTTTCCTTAATCACTACCATCCATTTTGCCGCACAATTAATCAGAAATCTGGCTAAACGTTTTTGGTCGTCCTTAGTAAAAGCATTCTGGTCGTATTCAGAAAATTCACTATCATATGGCGGATCTAAAAAAATAAAATCGGTTGGAGTTAAGGTAAGATCATTCAACAGTTTTTCGAAATCCTGGTTAAAGATTTCGGTACGTTCGAAAAGTTTTTGGGTAGCCTCTTCAAAAATCAGATCGGCCTTTTGTCTAAAATTCTTGTTGTTATAAGCTATTCCTCCGTATGGTATATTAAATTCGCCCTTGGCATTGTACCTAAACATAGCAGCATAACAAAACTCCCTAACAAAGTACCAATTGGCAGCTGATTTAGGCTCAGAAATTGAAATGTCTCCATGAAAAGCCCTATTCATTAAATTTCTAAAAAAAAGATACATGCCACTTTTTAATCCGGTATGAAAATGATCTTTTAATTCTGAGGTATTGAATATGCGCTTTTCTTTCTCACAGATGCGCCGAATACGTAAAGCCTTATCTGATATACTTCCAATTAAAAACTTCATAAACAACAGTTTATCAACCATAAAATCTTCAGAATTTATGGCTTTATATTTAGATATACGTATAGGAATGGCTGTTGTAAACTTCTCTTGAAAAGCTATAAGGTCCTTTTCTTGTTTTATAAAAGTGGTAAACGCTGGTGCACAGTCCTCCCATAGCTCATCACACAACCCGGTCATTTCTTCCCAGGCATCTGCATACTCATAGATTTTATCTTTAAATTCACTATTGTTTATATGCTTATAGAATTTAATTAAATCACTGCTTTTATCATTTATGATGGCTTCTGTTTTAGGTTGTAGGGCAAAGAATACGCCCCCCCCTCCAAAAAATGGCTCTATATAACGTTCAAAAGCAGGAATATAGTCCTTGAATAAAGTAAATTCCCTGTACTTCCCTCCAGTCCACTTAATAATTGGTTTTACTTTTTTATCCATAGCACGAAGATGCAATTATTTTAAATCAAATTCATGCTGTATAAGCTGTTCAGCCATATTTTTTGAAAGCCTCTTATCATCGTCTACCGTTATCCAATTAATTTGTACTCCATCTTTTTCCATCTTTCTAAAAAAGGTCATCTGTCGTTTGGCAAACTGACAAATAGCCACCCCTAAACGTTCTTTTAAGGCAGCCAAACTCAATGTTCCATTTAGGTGCGCCATTACAAACTTATATTCCAAGCCATAGAAATTGATCATATCTTCACTTACTCCTTTTTTTAGCAGCAGTTCAACCTCTTCTATCAGTCCATTGGCCAACCTATAGTCTAAGCGTTCGATAATTTTTTTTCGGCGTATTTCTACTTTGTTCACTAAACCAATCACAACAGGAACCAATTTTGCTCTTTCTTCAACATCAAGATCATTATAACTCAAAAAATCAGCAATTTCTATTGCTCTAACTAATCTTTTTAATGAGCTATAATCAGCATGTTTTCTTAAATGTTCTGGATAAGCATTTAATCTTTTTTGTAAATCATCCTTACTTAGCAATTGTAATTCTTGCCTTAAATCAAAATTAACTGGAACAGCGGTAAGCTCATGATTCTGTAAAATACTATGAATGTACATCCCTGTGCCTCCGCATAAAATAGGCAATTTATTTTTTGCTTTTATATGCTCAAAAGCTTGATAAAAATCATTTTTAAAGGCATTTACTTGGTAACGCTCTCCTGCATCTTTAATATCAATCAAATGATAGGGAATATTAATTTCTCCCACCCGGTATTCACCCAAATCTTTTCCCGTACCAATATCCATACCTCTAAAAACCTGTCTACTATCTGCACTGATAATTTCGCCATTAAACCGATGGGCCAAATAAGCCGCCAAGTTGGTTTTCCCAGATGCAGTAGCACCTAATATGATCAATAGGTTCTTTTCAGACATTAATCGTTGTTAGTATAAAGATGATATTTAAGATTCCCCGTATTAAATAATTTCACAAAGCCTCTTTGTAGTATAAAATCATCCAAATTTAAAATATTTTGTGCTTGATAGGCATTAAGAATTTCTTTAGGCAAACGATGAGGAAAATACCTGTTCAATGTTTTTATCTCTACATATAAAAAAGCTGGAGGTGTGATATCAGACTGCCTAAAGCCCAATTTATGATATCCTTTACCTAAGGACCAATCTCTATCGGCATAAGTCATCAGGTCATTGACCTGAACTTGTTGCAGGAAATATTTTATCAGCTTACTTAGGCCACCTATTATCGTATAGCCAGATTTCGTAGCAAAACGTACCAATTCAGCCGACTGGTAGGCCACCCCCTTACTTTTCATGGGTCGAACATGACTGAAGCATCCAACAGCAACCAAATTACCATTAAGGGTTATTCCGTAATTATATTTTGCCTTTACGTATCCCTGTAAGTGATTTTCGTTCAGAAAGACTGAGGTTTGCTTTTGATCCAATGCAATGATCTCAGTTTTCCGGGCATACAAGCTTTTGTTATGGCCACAAAAGGATCTAATTCTACTTAATACCTGTTCTCTTTTGGAAAACCAGACATCCTCCCATAAATGCACCAACAACAAGCCTCTTTCCTGATACTTTGTCTGTAGCGACAGCAACTGCTCAGGCAGAAATAGATTATCCAAGGGTACCAAGTGTACAAACACGATCTTTTTAATATCAATGATATAAAATGGTTCTACCTCTACCATACTTACAGAATGATATTCATTTTGTAAGTTCAGAAAGAAATCTTCTTGAAATAAAGGATTTAAACCCACTCGTTCTTTTTATATATTTTAAAACCTTTGTCTAAAGCATCGGCGATCTGCTCTAATAATGCATCATCCAGTTTATTAATTTGAAAGCAAGATAATCCTTTTAATAGTTTAAATAGCGAAGGATGGAAAACCACCTTGATTTCTGAGGTTTGATGTACTGGCATAAAATAAAATCCAACATGATTTTTTAATATTTTAAGTCCAGCAAAATAGAGTTCATTTTTTTTCTGGCCATCAATCATTACATTTCTTTCACTCCACAACTCATAAACAGTATCTGAGCTTAACCTGGCATTCAACCCCAATGTTTCATAAGGTTGCATCACGGCCCGTATGGATTGGAAAATTTCTATAAGATTGGTTTTCATAAAGCTTTAGTTTTACACAACAAAGTAACATGCTTTATTGTAATTTTAAAACACTATTTATCTGTAAATGTTTCTCATTATTCTTTTGAAATTAATTCTTATTCAATAAAAATGCCCATAATCTGTAAAAATCATGGACATTCATCATATATGATGGAATTATTGTTTTTTCTGCACTCGACCACTTTTTCTATCTTCAGCCCTGCCTATAACATAGCCAGCACCAGCACCGGTCAAGCCTCCTATAATTGCTCCACGACCATCTTTTTTATCAATCAAGACACCTGTCAATGCACCTACCCCCGCGCCTATGACCGTACCTTTAGCCGCATCACTCCAACCTTTTTTCTTATTGGCCTGTGTAGTGGTCTGTCCTGCCGATGAGTTAGTTACCGTACCACTAGAAGAGTAGGCCGCTGAAGCAGCGCTACGTTTCGCTGCAGCAAGCTCAGCTATATGTTGTTCGTCTTGTTTTATTTTTTCATTTTCAGCTTCTGCACGTTTAAAACTATCTAATTTCAAACTATCTTTTATGGCCGTTAAAGCCTGCTGTTTTTCCAAAGCTTCCTGTTTTGCACTTTTCCCACAAGAGGCCAAAACTACTGCAAGTGCAACTACTGTGAATATCTTTTTCATAACTTTCCTTTTTATGGTATAAGTTATACATTCTAAAAAATTGTGCCAAAAACAAATGACAATTAGATTAAACCGGCTATAAAAACAACACTTTTACATTCAAAAATTTTAAAACACCATACAAAATGTCTTTCAAAAAGCATTTAAAGTACCATATCAAAATGCTAAACTACAGATTTAAATCATCATCAAGGTGTAGCCTGATTGTTAGTAAATTAATTAAGTGGCCTACGGTTTCATTAAAGTGATTAATAAAAAGCTTCATCAAATTGTCGGTTATTAAATACAAAAAAACATATATTGTAAGCTTATATTTTATTTCAATTCATGAAATTAACCATTTGGGGTGCTGCTCAACAAGTTACAGGCAGCATGCACCTTTTAGAAACAGAGCGGAGCAAGATCTTAATAGATTGTGGGTTGGATTACGAGAAAGGAACGTATCAGGAACAGAATAGCTATTTCCCTTTTCATCCTGCCGATATAGACCTCGTCATTTTAACACATGCACATATAGATCATTCTGGCAATCTTCCCACCTTAATAAGAATGGGATACAACGGACAAATATTATGCACTGGGCCAACTGCCGACCTTGCCGAGATTTTGCTTTTCGATTCCGTCAATATTTTCTTGGGAAAACAGAAAAGACATAAAAGCAGGAAAAAACACCACAGTGGCCCACAACCATTATACCTACAAAAGCATGTAATGGAGACCATGGATAGGTTTATAACCCTTGGCTTTAACAAACCCTTTAAAATTAATGGAGATATTGAGCTTACTTTTTCTCCCGTAGGACACTTGCTAGGTGCCGCAGCGGCTATTTTAAGCATAAATGAAGGCGGAAAAAACACAAAAATTGCATTTACAGGAGATATTGGCAGAAAAAACTACCCTGTACTTGTTGACCCACAGCCATTACCTGAAGTGGATTATCTAGTATGCGAATCTACCTACGGTGGCCGACTGCACAGTAAAGATGCTTCGCTAACAGACACGCTGATTGAAGTGATTGAGGAGACCTGTATTAAAAATCCAGGCAGGCTAATTATCCCTGCTTTTAGCATAGGAAGAACACAATCGTTGATATTTACGCTCAACAAGATTTTTAGCGACGGCTTACTTCCTAAAGTAAAAGTCTTTGTGGACAGTCCGCTGGCCAATATGGCTACGGCGATCTATAGAAAGCACCAACAATATGTTAGCGAAGAGGCCAAAGATTTTTACCAAAAAAATGGTGACGAATTTGAATTTGATAACCTTACTTATCTGCAAACGCAAAAAGAGAGCCTAGCGGCAAGCAATTATCTTGAGCCCTGTATTATTATTTCATCTGCCGGAATGCTAGAGGGGGGACGAATACAAGACCACTTATATTACAACATACAAAACTATTATTGCACCATTTTATTCATCGGTTATTGTGCAAAAGGCACCCTTGGCGATAGACTTTTACGTGGAGACCCGATTATACGCCTCAGAAATCGTGATTTAATGGTATACGCCAAAATCGAAAAGACAGATTTATTGAGTGGCCATGGAGACCATAATGATTTATTAGAAGTAGTTAGGCAACAAAGACCAGAGCATTTAAGAAAGGTATTTTTAGTACATGGCGAAATCAACAGTATGGCCAGCTTTGCAACAGCTTTAACAGAAGAAGGCTATAAGGTGGAAATGCCCGAACGTGGGGTAAGCTATGAACTTTAGAAATAGCAAAAATTGATCCGGCGTTCTTTCTCGTTCATAAAATTCCAGCTAATGGATATTTCGTGGGTAGAACCACTGTAACGGGAAAGGCCACTTAAAGCATGGTCATAAGAATAACCTAGCCTTAATCTCTGATCTATAAAGACTTCGGCCATACCAATAATGGCATTGCTATTTTTAACATCGCCTAGCAGTGCAGGTTTATTGTAAAGTTTAACCCCTGTTCTATAGCCCGCACCTATCCATACCTTTTGTTTAAACAGGAAAAAAGCATTCAAATCTAACACCGTAGGACCAGATACATCATCCTTTATGAGAAAAAATGGCTTAAAATCAATTTCATATTCAACCAGAGGAATTAATACTCCTCCAGTTAAATAATAGTGTGGATTTGGGGTAGGATAATTAAAATCTAAGTTTTTCTTATTGAGCATATACCTCCCTATCAAATTATTTACAGAGGCTCCCACATACATTTTCTCGGTAGAGAAAAATACACCAGCCCGCATGTCTGGTATGATTTTCTTGACCATTCCAGTGGGAATAAAATTATCACCTTGGTCTATTGGATCAAGCATATTTCCATCTATACCAGATTGTTGGAAGCCAATGCCCAAGCCAAAAGCCAATTTAGACGTTTCGTCTTCATTGACCGGAAAACGATAGGCATAATTGGCAAAGGCAGATAGGTTCTTTTGCGCCCCTAATTGATCCGCACCGACAATTAGGGACAAACCCACACGTTCATTAGGCATTAAGGCATCGGCCGCAAAAGAAAAGCTTTTAGGAGCGCCATTTATACCCATCCATTGATTTCTGTAAGTTGCATTGAGGTTTAACCTTTCCCGATAACCCGCATAGGCAGGATTAATGTAAACCGCATTGAATATGTACTGGCTATACTGCGCATCTTGTTGTGCAAAGCCAGCAACACTTACTATTGTTAACCAAAAGACAATATACCACCTTCTTCTTTCCATACTATTTATCTCTTAATAATGTTATCCAACCTGTCACACTCTGGGTATTACCTTCTTTCGACACCAACTTTAGTACATAGTAATAAGTGCCCTCACTCAAACCTTCTCCACTCCAATTGTTATTATACCCTCCAGTACTTCTATATACTTCATTACCCCATCTGTTAAATATGGACAGTGTATTTTCTTTATAAAGCTCTATACCTTCAATTTTCAGCACATCATTTTTGCCATCGCCATTTGGGGTAATCACGTTCGGCACCCTGATGTTACCAATAATCTTTTTAGTATCGGTAGAGGTATTGTTAGAAAGATCTGGATCAAACAAATCACCCGTCACCCTGGCAACATTGATAATCGACCCAACGTTCTTGCCCTGCACCTTGATCAACAAAGTAGCTTTTTGCCTATCTACAAGTAATGGAATGTTCCAACGAATTAATCCATTATTATAAGTTGCTGAACCATGAGTATTACTTTCAATACCTAAATAGGTCAAACTAGGCGGCAAAGCATCTATCATTACCACATTGGTATTGTTGGCATTCCCCTTATTCTCTACTGTTATCTCATAAGTAAAAGTTTCATTGGGGCCTACATGGCGTGCTTCTGATTTTTTTATGATCTCTAAGTCCGAATATTCAAAAATTACCAGAAAAGCATCCGATAGATCAGATGCGCAGTCTCCATTGTTAATGGCCTTTACCCGATAGCTACCGCCTATGGTAGTCGTTAAGGTAGACCGATTTTCATTGGCAATAACACGCCCGTCCCTATACCACTGATAAGAGTAGTTCCCATCTGAATGTGCGCCAAGTGTTACCGGCGTACCCCATGGAACCCTTATCTCGTTAGGGTTTTGAGCTTTTGCAGTCGCAACATGCAAAAACAATGAAATTAAAAATATCAGTCTACAGATCTTCATCCTTTAGGTAGCAACCAATGTCTGCAGTAAAGCTACTGTACCAATGAGATAGAAGGTTTTCCTGGTTTAGGGGTAACGATAACGGTTTGTGTTGCTGTTGCCGTTACTTCACATCCATTATTATCTCCCGCAATGAACACACCTGTATTAGCCGCTAATTTTACATATTTTACCTTTGCATTAAACACATAAGTTCCTGCCGTAGTGGTATTCATGGTGTATACACTTGTGTTGGTGTTGCTGCCATCGGCTGTACCTGGTGTGGCTGGATTACCCGCTGAAGTTACCGTCCAAGTGTAAGCATAACCAATTCCATCAGGAAGACTGGCTCCTGGCGTAGTTGTTGCCGTAATTTCAGAACCAGATAAAGGACCACTATTAGCACCACAATAGGTAGCATTGGTTTTGGTCAGTGCCAGTGTTTTGGTTGGAAGTTTGTAAACTTTAAATGGATCTGAAGGATCACCCACACAGCCACCTTGAGTTTCTATTGTCGTGGTATAACTATGGAGACCAACTGCCAAGCTATTGGGAACAGTATAATTAGTAGAATTGGCTCCTGAGAAGGTAAATGGACTACCGGCTACTTCAACCCCATCTTTATACCAACGTACTTTATCTCCATTGGTTAAGGTAGATTCCTCGGGCATATGCAATGTTGCTGTAGCATTATCACATAAATAAACATCATAATAAGTTTGTGCATAGCTCGAAAAAGCAAAACTTAAAAGCAAAACGAATGTTGCAAGTGCGGTGCGGGTAATTGTTGTTTTCATTGTTTTATGGATTTTTTATTGTTTTTTATAATATTTTATTGATTTTTCTATTGGGTGAATTGTATATGTCCTTTTACTGGTTTCGGGTGAATGGTCACTGTAACCTCTATATTTTTTAATTGGCTACAGCCCGTGGCCAAGTCTTTAACTGATATTAGTTTGTATGTAAATACGCCAGTGCTACTTAGCGATATGGGAACTGTTGTAGTATCTGACCCAGAAGGCGTTGTAACCGTTTGTACGCTACCATTGTTAATGGTATAGCTAAATTCATAAGCACCGGAGGTATTGGACCCCTTAAAATTAATTACAGGATTATCATTGGCGTCTATACAGATGCTTAACGGGCCATCTGCCGTAGCATTAGGTAAGGGGTTGGACCTGATGATCACATTTGTTTGTGTTCTTTTGGTATTTAAGGTTTTGATTAAGAAGGTATGTATCCCAGAAGAAGATAAGCTTCCACTTACTGTTCGGTTTCCACCAGTATCTTGTGAACTTAGCGCTATGGGAAGCGCTGAATTTTCAAATTGTGTTCCATCGGCAGATAAGGCATAGCTGACCGCGGTAATATTACTTCCTTGACACACTTCCTGACCATTAACCGTATTATATTTGATGTTGTTACACAAACCAACACCAGATGAGGCTCCATTTAAACACTCTTCATCTGCATCTACAGGGCCCGCAGCATTATTGCCGGTCGCATCAGGATCGGTTAAATCGGTAGGCCTTAATATGCTGGCCTTCATATTACTAAATATTTGATTAAAACCTCCCGTAAACGTGGCTTCTATTACGAAGTCAATTGTACCCTGGTTTGGCAGATTAAGTGAAGCGGTGTAGCTCTGCGCCGCCATAACAGCATTGCTCACTGTTATACCTGCGCTTTGATTTACCTGGGTGACTGTATTTATAGTTAATCCGGATGGAAAATTTATGGCTAACCGTGATCCATTTGCTGCCGACGGGCCATCATTTTGAACCTGAACGGTATAGGTAATTTTTTTCGCCGAAAAATACTGGCTTAAATCTGGAACTATTGATTCTATTTTTAAATCTGCGACCAGAATTTCTATATTGACCAATTGCGTCGTTCGGTCACTTTCTATATAAGCCCAAGTATCCATCGACCTATTGTCTCCAAAATGATCATTTGCATTGGTATTGTATCTACCAAACTTATGTCCATTGCTATTACTGCTTATTCCACTTAAATTGGTTACTGGATTTGAACTATACCTAGCAGCATTTCCAGCATTAGAAATATTAATGTCGTCCCAATAAACCTTATCACTGTATTCTGCCGGATTTGGGTTAGCAGAGTTCACATTATAACTGGTATTGTTCTCCGTCAATTCGATAATAATACCTCGCGGATTTACTTCCATATCTATATAGGGAAAGTGAACTTCTGCTGACCTGAGGAAAGTTTGCACCAAAGGTGAAATTGGTCCTGGCGGTAAAAAATTTCCATTTCCATCTTTGGCATCCCAGAATATTTCATTATAGCCCTGAACAGCTGAACCATTGATCACGCGGTCGGCACCATTTGGCAGCGGGATAACAATTTGATAACTACCCGATGTAGAAGAAGTGAAAGTAATTTTTGCACCCTTATGGCTAATTTTGCCTTCAGTTCCTTCAACGCCTGCAAATTTTAAATCGGTAATGATGGGTAAGATTGCATTCTTTTTGAGCCACATATTCTGATTAGCTCCAGTTACATATGCTGTTGCTGATGTTGGCAAATCGGGATTTGGCCTGTTATAAAAAATCTTATGTGTTTTGTTTAATGCATTATCGAGCGTTCTTGGATCGTGAAGGCCCGAAAGGGCTGCAACCGTAGATGCATTTAAGCTTTTATAAGTAGCCACTCCATTTACCGCAAAACCATTGTTATTGGAAAAAAAAGTAAAAGCCCAACCATTATTTCCATTGGTTTGTACACGATATGCCCTTCCATCTTCGGTAAGAACATAGTTGGTCACATAAAATCCTTTTGCTTCAGTAAAATTCGGGCTAATCGAAAGGTTCAAAACGTTTGTATAAACACGGCCATTTAACCACGCAGTTCCAGCAGTATTTCGTACCGAAACATCCCAAGCAGCAACCAAATTCGAAGTAGTTCCAGTGGGCTGTGTCCAGTTCGCATCGGCAAATACATCAGCTGCACTTATATCAGTACTATTACCGCTGCCAATTGGCGCCACAAATTCTATTCTCCAAATGCCCTCTCGTGCAGCAGTAACGGGAATTGTTATTGGGGTATAACCCGCTGGATTTCCTGGCCAACTTGGCCCTAATACTTCTGAAGCCCTATTTGAAATACGCCCTGTAGAACCAACCAAGTTATAAGTGGTTGAAACACCATCTGGCGAGGTTACGATTATACGACCGTTATTTACACCAATTGCGCTTGATGCCACAGCAATGGTTTCATTTGCTTTCGCATAAACGAAATGAGCCCCCCTAGTTTTAAACGGAAATCTATCCAGGTAATTAACCCCATCTACGTTTGCGTACAAAAACGCTCTGTTTCCCAGTGCTCCAGACGGATAAAGATCTTTACTTCCTTCTGCAAAAGTGGTTTTAGAAAAAAAAGAAAGCAAACAAACCAGCATGCAAAAGCATTTGCCCAGCAAAGCATGTTTATTGGATACAGGAAATTTTAGCGCACCACTTTTAAACATAGTTAACTAAAATAGCTGCACGATCTTACTTAAGCATTTTATTCCCAGAAGCATAAGCTTTAATAGATGTTTGTCAATCCACAAATGTTTGTCTCAAATAGCAGGCTCGTTTTAAGTCCATTATTCAGGACTAAAATATGCTTATTTTCCACACAAGTGAAATTTTTTCTACAATTATTACAATAACAAACACCAAATGAATAATAGTGTAGAAAAAAATACTCAAATTATCAGGATATACTATAAAAAATACCATTTCAAAGGCATTACAATTCCCCAACAAAAACAGCTTTTATTTCTTTTAAAACCAGAGAAATACACCATAAAAAAGCCCCCTTGTTTTTGAGCAAGGGGGCTTTTCTAATTAGATTTATGGCGATTTAGTCCTGCGGAACAATATGATACTGTACTGTACCTCCATCTACCGTATCAAACCAAACCAAGTAATTTTTACCTTCTTGAAATTCTGATCCAGGAATATGGGTAATCACAGCAGAATCTTCAACTTTAACCTTTAATACATTATCTGTATTGATCTCGAAATATACAGGATCTGCACCAAAGCTAAGCTGCGAATTGATTGGCACTCCTGCCTGATCCACAATACTTAATTTTTTATTATCAAATGCCGCACATAAATTTAAAAATCTTACCCTGAATTTACCCGCTGCAGGCACTTTGTCATTATTAATATAACCGGCTATAAAAAATTTTTCGGCACCATTGCTATAAAGAAACAATGTATATTTTGCATCATTGGCCAAAACCACATCAGACACGGCAGAAGCAGTATTTAATAAGGCATCCTTAAACCATAACACGCTATACCCTCCCACGGCTCCCACATAATTGCTATATGCTCCATACCCAACCGTATTAGTGGTCAATTTGGCATTATCTTGATAGAAATCATGAGGATTTGCACTTAAAAGTGTATTTACTACCCTAATTTTTGCCACCCCAGGATCTTGCTGAACGAAATCTTTTTTACAAGACGAGAGCAGGGCCAACAAAACAAAAGCACTCAACACCCACCCTCCCATATTTAACTTAAAATTCTTCATATTCCTATTATATCAATTTAGATCACAAAACTAAGCATCGCATTTAGTTATCCCAAGTAACTTTCCTAGTGCTTTAACTGTAATTTCTATTTATTTTTAAAGTTATACCCATACCATTTATTCAGATAATTAACCACTGCTCTGCTAAATCTATCTGCCGATATTTCGATAATAGCTGGATTGTTCCTTACTGTAATACCAGGTGTTTCGGCCTGTATAGCCGATATATTATCGAAATAGCCCGTAGTTGAACCCAAGACAACCGTACCGTATTTCTAGTGCAAAAACCTCCGTTGAAATAAGGTCTCTTTTTAGCTGAGCCATTTGCCTCCACGCCGAAAAGTTCCGCTTCTGGTGCAAGTGTTTTAATTTTGCTCCCAGGTACTGCCACTACATTTTCAGCTTCCAATAGTCCTCCAAAACTATAAGGTCCCCTTATCAATTCAGAGAATGGAACATTAGGATGCAACTTAGCTATCGCAGCAATAGAAGAAGAATCGGCCAAACGATCTAAATAACCATCAGGCTGTGAAATGGCATAATTACTCAAGCCATAACCCAACTCTGTTTGATCTATAAACTTGCTCGACAATAATTTTCCTTGAACGGAAACGTAAGGTTGTGGATTTTGATAAGTATGCGCCTGACCATGAATATCCAAGAACAAAGCTCCTTTCCCATTTTTTTGAAAAACAGCCATACGTTCACGGGCAGCTCTCAATAAGCTGTGGTAGCTATTGTACGTTTCTCGAGCATCCTCATTCACATATCTTTTATCAACTTCATTCGGAAAGGTATTTGGATCCACTCTTTTCCTGCCAATGGTATTGATTACTATCCATGATTTTTTCTTTGTACTGCGATAAAAATAGTATTCGATCTTCAAGGCCAAAGGCAATGTATTGATATCCCTACCCGTTGTTCCACTTTCTGGAATTTCGGGACTACCCACTGAAGTACCATCATGGGGAACACCTAACAATAGTGGCGCATCGTCATCGCCAACTACCAATTTTACATATTGTTTATAACCATAAACGGTATCGCCAGGCTTATAGCTCCTGCCTTCATAAGTAAAAAATTTTTCTTGTTCTTTTACCGCCGATAAATTCTTCTCTTTTTTAAATACAAAAGAAATGGACAGAAAAGAAACCGCCAAAACGGCTAAACCTATGTTTAATTTTAAAAAGGATTTATTCATATATATTTAATTTATCAATTGTTAAAGGCAATTCCATAAACAAACTTCTGCTTTCCTTGCAAGCAGTGATTATATCATAGACTGTTTTCATCCGAAAAAGGATCGCTTATTATGTAACTAATTTTAAAGTACCCTTACATAGTTTTCCAATTCACGTTTACTATATTTGAAGCACAACCTCTATATCAACTAAACGAAAACATTTTTATGGACGAAAAAAACATACCTGTATTAGATGCCGCCCAAATAAGGGTGTTAGGTGCATTGATGGAAAAATGCAGAACTACCCCCGATTACTACCCTATGACCTTAAATGGCCTATTGGCCGCCTGCAACCAGAAGACCTCTCGCAAACCGGTGGTGAATTATGATGAATCAACCATAAGCACTGCTTTAAACAGCTTAAAAATTTCCGGTTTAATTTCTACCGCCACAGGAGGTTCGATCAGAAACATTAAATACAAACATAATTTCGCTATTGTCTACCCATTAGTTCCTGCGGAAGTAGCCGTTATGTGCCTATTATTTTTACGAGGGCCGCAAACACCGGGAGAGATCAATACCAACTCTGGCCGACTATACGAATTTGACACACTTGAAGAAGTACAAACCGTATTAGAGAAACTTGCTAATGAACAGCCTGCCTATATTAAACAATTGCCGAAAAAACCTGGACAAAAGGAACAACGGTATATACACTTGTTCAGTGGGGACGCAGAAGATTATGAAGATGATTTCACGGCAGAGGAAAGCGCAGCAAAACCAAACACACAAGTAGAAGAACGCTTAGCGAAGGTAGAGATTGAACTTGCCGAGCTGAAAGAAAATTTTGATCGGCTGATGAAAGAGTTAATGGGGTAATCAAAAAACTTAAGCTGAAAATAACCTGTAAGCCCTTTATTTTCAGTTTTACTCATTAGACATATCGCTTTACGATTCTTAGTTTATGGGTGTATTTACCCAACTCTGCATTATAGATGCCCTGATCATCAATTGGATCTATGCGCACCTTACCCGCAGCGTGAATGATACTCGAGTTGCTAAGCATAAGTCCAACATGGATAATCTTACCTTCTTCGTTATCAAAAAAGGCCAGGTCTCCCAATTTAGCCGAAGCTAGAAAGTCAACCAGATTCCCCTGTTCTGCCTGTTGCGAGGCATCCCTTCTAATATTTAAGCCCAACAATTTATAAACTGTTTGAACGAAACCCGAACAATCGATACCAAAAAATGTCCTACCTCCCCATAAATAAGGCGAATTCAGGAAAAATTTTGCCGTCTGTTCTACCTTAGACATAAAAGTTGATGGATCGGGAATTAAGGCGGGAGTACATACCTTAAATCTTTCCTCACCCAAGTAACAAAAACCATTTTGGTAAAAGGGAAGGGTACACCCCGGACTTAAGTAATACGTTGTACCTTCTTCATCCAATAGCCTATTATCGAACTGCGCATTGGTTATATGATGATAGCTTTCTTCGTCGTTATATTGCAACGATGAAACTTTTTGAAGCTGCTTATAATCCATCCAACCTTCATAATGATCATGATGGGTTTTTACTAGGCACCATTTTTCTGTTTTTTCCAGCAGCAGTACACGATCTCCAAATAATAATTGTGAAACAATCTCACTTCTATCTGATGGTTCTTTTCTTAAAGGGGCTACCGAAATTCTGCAAACGTGGTACAATTCCATATTTCTTTTAATTACCTGCCATAAAAGTAATGCAAATATGTGATATAAATCATTGAATTTTATGTTTAACCCATGGAAACTTTATGGTTAATAATTTGTTAATTAGCTAAAGCAAAAACAAGAAGATCATGAGCTATAAAAAAATTCTTATTGCAGTTGACAATAGCACCTGTGCCGAAAAAGCAGCTAAAGCAGGTTATGAAATGGCCAACTTATTTAATGCCGAAGTGGCACTGTTAAATATTATCGAACCCATACCTCCCGTCACCAATCCAGATTTTGCTTTAGCACCCGTGTTAATTGATGTTTATGATAACAGTGTAGAAAACAGCAATGTCCTATTAAAGGAAATAGAAAATAAATTTGGGAATGGCAAATCTTCTACCTATCTCTCTGTTATGGATACGGCAAGCCATGGTATTTTACAACAGGCTGAAGAGTGGAAAGCTGACCTAATCGTAATTGGTACGCATGGACGTACGGGCATCAATCATTTCCTTATGGGCAGTGTGGCTGAACACGTAGCCAGAAAATCGGCCTGTCCGGTACTCATTGTACCAAATAAAGCAGAGATTTAAAAACGCTAGACTTCTTCGTATTGCAACACATAGTTTCTATATAAACGGCTTAGGGAGAACACCCTCTCTAATATGATAAGAATAATGGTAGGAATAAAAATAAGGCCGAAGTAATCTATTTTTAGCAAAACAAATCCTACAACAAAAATAAGCCTTACACATTCTAGATAATAGATCCATTTACGCTGCTCTAACAAAGCACCACAATTAATCAACGTAATCAGGATAAAGAGTAGTGCAAAAATTTTATCCTCTATCTGGAAATGGTTATAGCATGCAGTGGTCACCGTAAGCACCAATACACTCATCACCAATTGAAGATTAATATAGTTTTTGAGTTTAAATTTAGCATACTCCTTAGTTTGATGCGGTAAGTATCTTTTTTCCAATATTGGCCTAATGTCCTGATCTAAAACTGCCGGACTACCAAATACCACTTTCATCTTGTTTTTAAATCCGGATTCTCTCCTACAAGCCTCCAACAGTTCTAGATAATAATGAAAATGCTGCCATAGAAAACTATAGCTTTTAATAGGATGTGTTAGACCATAGATAGGCGCTTCTTCCTCTTTTTGGAAAGTACCGAACAACTTGTCCCAAAATACAAATACATCACCATAATTTTTATCTAGGTATTTTTCATTACTGGCATGGTGTATCCCATGTAATGATGGTGTAATCAATATATTTTCCAACCACCCTAATTTGCCAATCAGTTGGGTATGGGTAAAGAAAGAGTAGGCTCCATGTACCGTTAAAATAACCATTACCATAGTTGGATGGAAGCCTAGAAATGGCAATAAGCACCAAAAAAAACCTCTAATCAAAGCCTGAAAGGCGGTAATTCGTGCCGATACGGTAAGGTTAAATTCTTCACTCTGATGATGCACAATGTGTGCGGCCCATAAAAAATTAACTTCATGCCCTAATCTATGGTACCAATACCATACTAGATCTGTAACCAATATAAGCAGCACCCATACCCACCAAACATTGGGAATATTAAAGACGGCATAATGGCCATATATATAATTGAACAAATCAAAGAAGCTAGCTGCAATAAAAAGATTTAATAATCGCTCTGCTATTCCAATGCTTACATTAGATACAGAACTTTCATACTTGAATATATGTGCCTTGTTCTTTCTAACGGCTAAGACATACTCCAAGTATACAAAAATAAAAAAGGCTGGAATGGCGAATGCCAGATAATTAATATTAGACATGGTTACGAGGCTATAAAATGGCTTACGTATTCATTAAACAATTCTGGTTGCTCCATCATGGGTGCATGCCCACAATGGTTGATATAATGTAGAACCGAATTAGGTAAACATTCGTGAAATTGGGCAGCTACTTCTGGTGGTGTAACAATATCCTGCAAGCCCCAAATTAGCAATACAGGTATCTTAATAAGTGGCAGATAGTCTTTCAAGTTTTGTTTTTGCGCATCTCTGGCCAACATAATGACCGATAATGCTTTGGTCTTTTGCTGCACAATGTCAAAAACATAGGCTACCATTTCCTCATCTATAACTTCCTTCCTATCAAATACATCTTCTATTTTCGATCGGATATAATCATAATCCTTTATCCTTGGAAAAGTACCACCAAAAGTATTTTCATACAAGCCCGAACTACCTGTTAAAATCAATTTTTCAACCCTGTTTGGATGCTTTAAGGTGTACAACAAAGCCACATGGCCTCCTAATGAATTTCCAATGAGAATAGGTTTTGTAATCTTATTTTTGGACAGATAGCTCTCCAAGAATAAAACCAACTTATTTAACCCTCCTCCCAAAAATTGGTTAAAAAGAGGTAATTCTGGAGACCAAACCCTATAATCGGAAGAAAACTTTTGCTCTACCCTTTTCCAATTACTTAAATGGCCAAACAATCCATGCAACAATACAATATCTTGGGTAGCCGATGCTTGGCGATAGGATATAAAATTCGTTTTAGCTTGATTGAAATGTAATTGCATTCTAGATAAATTTTGAGATTAAACACGCAAAACTTTCCAAAAATAACAATTTATTTAAATAAACTACTAATTCTATAGAATTAGTATTATATAGAAATCACCTAACTTACATCATAGCACCGCGTGTGAGTTCGTCATTTACTGTACGCCAAATATTTAGTGGATTTTCATCCTTCAATTCGTCGGGCAAAAATACATTATCCCAATTTTGAAAAGCTACAGGGCGGGCAAATCGTTTAATTCCATCGGCACCTACAGCGGTAAATCTACTGTCTGTACAGGAAGGAAACGGTCCACCATGTTGCATAGATAGGCATACTTCCACTCCTGTAGGTACTTGATTAAGAATAAACCTTCCACACACTTCTTGTATGGCATGCATGAGTTTGCCATGATTTTTCAGGTCTTCGGAACTGGCCATCAATGTTGCGGTCAACTGTCCTTCCAAGCATCGCGCCACTTTTAACATTTCATCTTCATTTTGACAAATAACCAATAAGGAATATGGACCAAATATCTCCTCATGTAGCTTTTGATTGCTTAAGAAAGTTTGGGCATTGGTTTGGGTAATTGTAATAGGCCCTCCTCCCACGGTTATTTCACCTTTCGTTTCATATAGTAGCTTTACGCCTTTCTGTGCTTTAGCTTTTTTCAGGTTTTCGTTAAAATTTCTTGCAATTCCTTCATGTAGCATCTTGGCAGGCTGTATTTCCTTTAATTGGTTAATTAACTCGGCCACATAAAGGTCTAACGCTTCACTTTGCCGGGCGATAACCAAGCCTGGATTAGTACAAAACTGGCCCATGCTCTGGGTAATAGAAGCCGCCAATAATTGAGCGGTGTGCAGGTAATCTGTTTCTAATTTTCGGGGAAGCAAAAAAACTGGATTTATACTGCCCATCTCTGCAAACACTGGAATAGGTATTTTTCGTTGATTAGCCCAATCAAATAATGCCTTACCTCCACTATAAGATCCTGTGAAACCTATTGCCTTTACGAAAGGGTGTTTCGCCAAATATTCGCCTACTTCAACACCTGCTCCGTACAGGTGGGCAAATATTCCATCGGGCATTTTACATTCCGAAGCTGCATCCCATATCGCCTTAGCTACCAAAGTGGAGGTTTTGGGATGCGCCGGATGTGCCTTTACAATAACCGGACAACCTGCAGCAAATGCACAAGCGGTATCTCCACCTGCTGTAGAATAAGCAAACGGAAAATTACTGGCACCAAATACTACCACGGGCCCTAATGGCACCAACATTTTTCGCAAATCGGGTTTGGGCGGGGTTTTATCAGCGATAGCCGTATCTATACGGGCTTCAAGCCAATGTCCCCGTTCGACTGCATCCGCATAACTATTCAACTGAAAAATTGTACGTGCTCTTTCCGTTTCCAAACGGGCTATGGGCAAATTGGTTTCTTGGGCTGCAGTTTTAAGTAGTTCTTTGCCCAATGCTGTTATGGCGAACGCTATAGCCCTCATGAAATTGGCACGTTGTTTTAAGGAACAAGTTTTATACACATGAAATGCTTTTTCGGCTTTCTCTAATACCTTGTCAATTTCTATATTGCTACTGTCTTTGTACATCACTATGTTTTAAGGTAAACCTATACTTAAAGTTAGGGCTATTATTTTATCTTTCGGTCTGCCAATTTTAAAATGAATTTTAAATTATAATCGGCACTAAACTTCACCATTTTTCATGTTTTCGTTTAATTTATTGCCAAATATTCCGCTATTTTTGAACCATCTTTCCAATCAAAAATTTAAATAGTATAGAGTATGACCTATCTTGAGAAATTATCAGCCATTCGCCAGCAAATGAAAATTGATGGCATTGCTGCCTACATCATTCCATCTGCCGACCCCCACATGAGCGAATACTTACCTGATCATTATAAAAGCATTTCTTTTGTAACGGGTTTTACCGGTTCTGTAAGTACCGTAGTCATCACACAAGATTTTGCAGGACTTTGGGCCGATTCAAGATATTTTGTACAAGCCGAAGAACAACTGGCCGGCAGTGGCTTCCAACTGATTAAGTTAAAAGCACAAGGGGTAGCCGAATATATCGACTGGCTAGCTGAAAAACTGGATATTAATGCTACAGTGGCATTTGATAAAAGAACAGTATCTATCTTATTGGGCGAACAGCTAAAGAAACAGCTTATTGCTTTAAATATTCAATTTGAACAAAAGGATTACATTGGGCAGATTTGGAAAGACAGGCCCTCCCTACCTGCTCAACCCGCCTTTCTGATTGACGAGAAAGTGGTTGGCCAATCTGTGCCAAGCAAATTAACAGCCATTAGAAAGGAACTTGCCAGGCTAAACGCCTCCCATCATTTAGTCTCATCTCTTGATGATATGGCTTGGATATTCAACATCAGGGGCCAAGATGTAAGCTTCAATCCAGTGGTGTTAAGTTTTGCCCTCATTTCTTCAAGCGAAGCCAAGATCTATATTGACGAAAGCAAATTATCTACTGACGATCTGACCAATTTAAAAGCAAACGGGATTACTATTGCCAACTATGATGCGATTGACAAAGATTTGGCGTCTCTACCTGATCACAGCAGTATCTTAATTGACCCTAAACGAAATTGCTACTACCTCTATCAACAAATTCCCCAATCCGTTAAAAAGATATTAGAGACCAATCCATCTACCTATTTCAAAGCCATTAAAAATGACGTTGAGATTAAAAATACGCGTAAAACAATGATTAAGGATGGAGCCGCCATAACTTATTTTTTTAAATGGATAAAAGATAATATAGGCAAAATAGAAATTACCGAAATTTCGGCGGCAGAAAAATTACGCGACTTCAGGGCTGCCCAAGATGGTTTTGTAGGCGAGAGCTTTAATACCATTGCAGGCTATAGGGCGCATGGTGCCTTACCTCATTATGCAGCCACAGCAGAAAGTGACGTAGCCATTAAGGCAAAAGGTTTATTTTTGGTAGATTCTGGTGGCCAATATCAATATGGCACTACAGACATCACCCGGGTTATTCCGCTAGGTGAAAATACACCTGAAGAAAGTACAGATTATACCTTGGTCTTAAAAGCCATGATAGAAGGTTGTAAAACCCGTTTTCCTAAGGGTACCTGTGGTTATCAGATTGATGCCATTACCCGTAGACCAATGTGGGATTATGCCTTAAACTATGGTCATGGTACTGGCCACGGGGTGGGTTATTATTTAAACGTGCATGAAGGTCCTCACATTTTTAACGCATCGGCAACACCTATACCTATTGAACTGGGCACCATTACTTCCATAGAACCCGGAATTTATAGAATAGGCAAACATGGCATACGCATTGAAAATTTGGTGCTAACGGTAAAAGATGAGCAAAATGAATTCAATGAGTTCTATGCTTTTGAAACTTTGACCTTAGCGCCAATTGACACGACTTTGGTAAAGAAAGAATTGCTTGAACATGCTCATATTACCTGGCTGAACAATTACCATCAACTGGTGTATGAAAACGTGGCTCCTTTGTTAGACGACGAAACTCGGACTTTCTTAAAAGAAATGACAAAAGCCATATAAATGTAGTACCTTAAATCTTATCTGGCACTTTTAGGCTCCTGGCCGCTTCGATATAAAGCATCACTTGATTGACACAAACCATCAGGTGATGCTTTACTTCATGTTCCCAAAAACGCATTACAGTATAACCCATGCCCTCTAAACTTTGCTTCACAAACCTATCTCGTTGCATGTTTCGTTCAATCTTCGGCAACCAAAATTTCTGGTTAGTTTTTGGTTTTCTGTCGTTCCACTGGTAGCCGTGCCAAAAATCGCCATCAATAAATATGGCTAACTTATATTTTTCGATCACTAAATCTGGTCTGCCCAAAAGATCGTTTCGGTGAATACGGAAACGAATGTTTTTAGCCCAAAGTGCCTTCCGTAGCAGCAGCTCTGGCACACTATTTTTCCCCTTGATTTTAGCCATGGTCTTACTGCGCTGCTTAGTGGTATAAAACCCTGCGCTTTCTTCAAAACGGGGCACTTTGATTACATTTTTTTCTAAAGGGTAACATTTCGTCATGACCACTACAAAAATACGGTTATATCAAAGATATTCATCACAAAAATCCAACCATTCAATAGGCTTCTGCTACCGTTAATCTATTTTTCAGCAGGAGCATTATAAATATTAAATAAATTTGATCAAAAGCTGTTTTTAAGCTTAGCATTGTTATTTTAGGAAAAATGGAGCAACATACATGTACTTTTAAGGAAGGTAATTGGGTTTATCGTAACGTTAAATATACCATAATTGGCCTATTAGTAGGGCTAGCTTTAAGTGCAATTATAGGCGTATTGAATAGCAATGGCATTTCTTGGAGAGGTATATTCGGTAATATACTTTTCAGTTTGTTTATTACACTGAGCATATCAAATGTAGTTGCCCTATTCCAGCATTACAGCAATATAGCCAGTACCAATTTTTGGAAATTTATACTTTCGTTTTATATCTGCAACCTCATAGGCATGGTACTTGGCATAGAAATCAGCTATTTCATTATTTCTATACTATTTGATGTTAAATACCAAATTTTCTATCATAAGCAAGATTACAAATCTATTAGTGTAATTGTGATGGTAGTGGGTACGATCGTATTATTATATCATCTACAGAAACGTAATGCAGAAAACCTTTTAAAAGCCAAAGAAACCGATCTTCTAAAATTACAACAACTTAAAACACAGGCTGAACTGCAAGCCTTACAATCAAAAATAAATCCTCATTTTCTATATAACGCTTTAAATTCCATTGTTAGCCTAATACATGAAGACCCAGACAAGGCAGAGGACATGACCATAAAGCTGTCAAAATTGTTCAGGTACAGCATCAACTCCCAACAAGAGAATTTCTGTACCTTAAAAGAAGAGATTGAGATTTTAAATACTTACTTAGTCATCGAAAAAGTAAGGTTTGGCAATAGAATACGCTTTGATATGGAAATAGACAGCTCACTGGATCATTTACTGTTCCCTCGTTTTCTATTACAGCCTTTGGTAGAAAACGCACTCAAACATGGACTAAAAGACACTTATGAAAATGGTTTAATGAAAGTGGTGATTAGAAAAACAGATAAGAAATTAGAAATTCTTATTCATGATAATGGTGCTCCGTTTCCAGAGGAGCTTGTAGCCGGTTATGGCCTACAAAGTACTTTTGATAAATTGCAACTGTTATATGGTAATGGTTACGACATCCAATTAATTAACACATCCGAAAAGCAAATTAAAATTTCAATCCCTGCAAATTAATATCTTATGTGGAAATCGATGATTATTGAAGACGAACAATTGGCTAGGCAGCGCTTAAAGAGATTGTTAGCCACTTATGATGAAATAGAGCTTATTGCCGAAGCGGAAAATGGTATGCAGGGTCTTGAGCTTATCAATCGACTACAACCAGAACTCATATTCCTCGATATTGAAATGCCCTTGCTTAATGGCTTCGAGCTATTGGCCCAACTGACCCATCAACCAAAAGTGGTCTTTACAACGGCTTATGATCAATATGCCATTAAAGCTTTTGAGGAAGGCTCTATCGATTACCTGCTCAAGCCCATTGAATTAGATCGGTTAGATAAAACCATTAAAAAGCTAAAAGAGACCAATCTGGCTACTTCTTCCTTATCTATTGAGACTTTATTAAACCAAATACAGGGCAAAAAAAACACCAAGACTCTTACCGTAAAGCTTGGGGAAAGAATTTTACTGATCAAAATAAATGATATCATTCATATTGAAGCAGAAGACAAATATGTTTTCTTGCACACCAGCGATGGAAAGAAGCATTTAACCGACTACACTTTAGCCATTCTGGAAGAAAAACTACCTGAAGATTTCATCAGGGTACACAGAAGCCACATCATCAATACAGACTGTATTAAGGAAATAAGGAAAGGTTTCAATGGTGCCTTGATTTTCATACTCAACAATGAGGCTAAGGTTAGTTCAAGTCGTTCTAACAGCGAAGGGTTGCGATCTAGATTTGGCATATAAGCGTTTAAAAAACAGTAGTTTGTTACTTAAGCCATGATTATTCTTAAAGTAGAACTAAAAATTCCTATAATATCAATAAGCTTTAGTATTTTTGTTACAAACCAACTAATTTGTTCAAGTTCCTAACATATAGAACGCCATCAAAATTCTTTGCTGAATTTGATGATTATTATAGCTACTCCAACTTAAGGCAAGTTAGGATTATCAGTGGTATTATCTTTACCATTAGTTGCCTTGTACGCACCCTATCTTTTATTTTCAACGATGAGGTTGCGCTGTTGGCGTATCACCAAGAACTTTCTTTCTCCAATTGGATCCAATTTTTTGGTTCGTTGGCCTTTTTTTTGGCGAGTGCATATGCATTAAAATCAAGAAAAGTATCTAAAAGCTTGAGAAAAGCCATTGTCTTGTTCTTTGTGATCTATATGTTGACCATGTCTTTTAGCGTAAGCTATATTATGTCGTTACATAATGCCAAAAATATGCTCACTATGTTTTTAATTGGCATTGCTACAACAAGCTTGTTTTTTGCTCTTGAGTTTAAAACACTCCTCTTGATCATTTTCTATACCATGTCCCTTTATTTAGCTGGATTGATTTTCCCTGATCTGCCCATACAACAAAAAATACTCAATTGTGTGGCTGCTATTATACTTGGTACCGTATTACTTAGTTTCTCTAGATACAGTTACTATTTCAAATCAAGCCACTTTGTAAAGCTTAAGGAGTTGGAGGAAAAAAACAGAGAAATTCTGCATCTCAGCAGTCAAAAGAGTGAAATACTTTCCTTCGTTGCGCATGATTTAAGAGCGCCTCTTAACAACATTGAAGCACTAAGCCAAATTATGCTATTGGAAAACGAACATGATAGCGAAGCACAGATGATTGCCGATTCTGCTATGCAGGCAAAAAACATTATCAATGATTTAATTGAAGCTGTAAAATTAGACCAAACAGAAATATTAACTGAAAACATCCCATTAAAAGCCTACATTAACCGTATTATCAATAAATGGGAAGCCAATACCGACCGTAAGATTATTCTTCAGTCAGGAGGTGATGAAATTAGCCTACAGGCCAACCCCTCCAAGTTAGAACGCGTAATTGACAATCTGATCAGCAATGCCTTAAAATTTTCTCCTGCCGACAAGCCTATTGACATTTTTATAAGCCAACAACAGAATAATGCCATTATAAAAGTAGAAGATTTTGGTATTGGCATTCCCCAAGATCTGCAATCGCATATTTTTGAGCAATTTTCAAGGGCTAGCAGAAAAGGCCTACAGGGCGAAAAATCAATTGGTTTGGGGCTGCATATTTCACATAAAATTATTGAACAGCATCATGGCGAACTGCTGGTTGACAGTAAAGAGAACCAAGGCACTACTTTTACCATACAATTGCCTTTGGCCATAGCTTAATATTCTTCCGCTATCTTACCTGCAAAAAGATCTTTGCTAAAATTCACTAAAAAAAGTTCTTTTTTCGCCCTGGTCACCGCAGTATATAGCCAGCGCATAAAATCAAGATCAATCATTTCTGAAGTTAAATAGCCCTGGTCAACAAAAACGGCATCCCATTGGCCACCTTGAGCTTTATGGCAAGTTACCGCATAGGCAAATTTAATTTGTAATGCATTGTAGTAAGGGTCTTCCTTAATGGCCAACAATCTTTCTTTCTTATTAACGATGTGTTCGTAATCTGACATTAACCCTTCAAAAAGCTTTTTATTCTGTTCCTGAGACAGGTTTGGAGTTTCTATTTGTAAGGTATCTAGTAACACTTTGCAGGTAATGGAACCAAGGTCTGGAAAATCGATCAGTTCTAACTGTACTTCTGCAAATCGAAAACCATAACGTTCTTCTTCCCTACGCACCCTAATGATCTTAGCCATATCACCATTGGCAATGAAAGCCGCATCCTGATTTTCAGGTAGCCAAAAGTAGTTATTTCGAACCACCATGATCTGATCGCCTCCACTAAGTTCTTCCTCTCTATACAGTAACCTAGCCCTGATCTGATTATTATAGGTATTGGCCGACTTATTTGATCGACAGACCACCAGTGCATTTTCTACTCCATATTTGCCATAAGCATATTCCAATCCTTCTACAAACTTAAGCCCCGTCATGCTAAAGATATCTTTATAATTTTTGGTGATGAACTTTGGCCATTTAGGTTGATCGTCATCATGATTGATCAGCTTTCGAAGCATGGTGGCATTGGCTAAAATGCCAGATTTCTTTTCCTGCCTTACCACTTCCTTTAGCTCTACCGACCTGACCTCCAAATAAAAATGATCTTTCAGGTATTGGGGATTTAATGCCGGGCTGTCTATGCTTCCAACGGGAGGCAATTGGGCGGTATCGCCTACAAACAATAAAAAACAATTCTTTGGTTTCCCATCGCTACTCAACTGAAATACAAACTCGATTAGGTCTCCTAAAAAAGAGGATCCATTTTGTGCATTCCATTCATCGGCGATCATTGAAGCCTCATCTATAATGAAAACCGTATCCTGTGCCAGATTTGGAGCAAGTTGAAAAGATAGGTCCATGGCTATCGCATTTCGCTTTCTGTAGATTTTCTTATGGATAGTCAATGCTTTTTTATGGGTATAGTTGCCCATCACCTTTGCTGCCCTACCTGTAGGCGCCAACAAAACTGATTTTAACCCGAATTTAGGCAGGGCTTTTACCAATGCCGCTACAGAAGTTGTTTTTCCAGTACCTGCATAGCCTTTTAGTACAAAACAAGTTTCGTTACCAGGCTTACTCAAGAAAATAGCCACTTCTTTACAAAAAAGCAATTGTTCTGATGTTGGAGTAAAAGGATATGACTGCGCAATGAGGTTAACTTTATCCATTTAGCAAAGATAGTTATTAGTGGACAGGCACCTGACTATAAAGCATAAAAACTTCAATCAGTTGTACCTTATCGAGTAGTTATAATCCAACTTTGAAAGTCTGACCAACCATCTTAAAAATAATTACAAATTTAACGAGACAGACCAGACTGTTCTAGCCTGTCCCATTTATGATAATTTTTTAGTGAAGTTTATTATGGATGATCATAAAAAGAATTATTTCTGCAACAAGGAGTGTTACATTAAGTAGAAACAATAGGTTTACATAAGTCAGAAATTTCCTTCGAAGAACGGCTGTCATCCTATTTGTTGGGGCAACAATGTGTTTTTCATACCAACTGATGGGAAATTTTGTTTTCAAACGACTTGATACCAATACAGAGAATAGAAATGCTATAATTGCAGATATTATATATGTTAAATTGCTTGGCATATCCGTAACGAGGGAAAATAAAATGCTCAACGGCAGAATTATATGAAAGGATGATAAAATACCAGCCCAAAAAAAACCTATCTGGTAGGTATATTCATTAAAGCGCTCAATCGATCTAAAATTTTGTCTTCTCCACAAAAAGCTAAGGTGATAACCACATAACATTTTTCTTAATAGTTTCATTTTTATTTATTGACAAGCATTTGCACTTTTCCAATTCAAAAGGACTGTATCAGACCCGATTTTGCTGCATTAATTTTCTTTTGTAGGATGAAAATATCGTTTTTTAGATCTTTCCGTATTTTAGAGATAGCAAAAATGTATTTTTCGTTTATTAACTGCAATGAAAATTTGCAATAGTTTCATTTTGCATTTACTTGGGCATTTTGGCCACCTGATGCAATTAGGCTATGCCAGAAGCTTATATATTTGGTAGCTTTAGCAGATATCAGTACTTACAAATGTTCGTATCAAAGATGATAAGAAAAGGCAATTAAAAGAATAGGATAAAGTTAACTGATAGTTACACATAGGCAATTTAAATATTTTAACCAATCACCCAAACCTGTGGAAGCAAACAACAAAAACCAACAAACCATTTTAAAAAAAAAGCTATTTTTGTTGATACATGAATAATAACAGCATTTTATTAATCGACCCTAATTTTGATCCTGCCGTAAGCGAACAGTTGAACCTGGTCCTCAAAATTGGTATCGCCAACTTCTCATATGCCATTGTAGACCATGAAAAAAAACAGGTACTCGCAGTTTACGATGAACAAGAATGTGAGAATGGCTATAACAAACTTTATGAACGTTTAAAAAACGATAGCTATCTAAAGCGTTCTTATGGCGATATTAAAGTTGCCGTACATACTGAAAACCTGATCTTTATTCCAAATGAACTGTACAGCGAAACCATGTTGGACAGTCATACCAAATATTTTCATGATGTCGATTCTAGAAATATTTATGTACAACCTGATGACAATACTGGTTTTACCAGTATCTTTTCACTGCCTAAATCTATAGAAGAACTGATTGACCAGCATTGGCCGAAAAATGAAAAGCTACAGCAAAATATAGGCCTGCTCCATTTGGCTCAACAGTATACCGAAAACACATTGCTTATCGATTTTACGGTAAAATCATTTGAGGTGGCCTATGGTAAAGGTCAACAAATTATATTTCAGCAAAGCTATCAATTTGACCATATCGAGGAGTTTAATTATTATCTCTTGCTCATTATTAACCAATTGGGCATTGGGCCTGTGGCTACCACCATAAAAGTAATGGGCATTGTGCATGAGCATGATGAAAAATGGAACTGCTTGGCAAAGTATTTTACCAAAATTGATTTTCTAATTATCGAATCACCACTGGATGTAGCTATTCTTGATGATATGCCGGCGCATTATTACACCAGTCTATTATCCCTTTGTCAATGCGGATAGTTGGGGGAAAATTAAAAGGCCTACAGTTTAACGCTCCAGCTAAGCTACCGGTGAGACCTACCACCGATATGGCCAAAGAAGCCTTATTCAACATTCTTTTAAATCGTTACGATTTTGAAGGGTGCAATATACTTGATCTATTTACCGGTACTGGAAATATCAGCCTGGAGTTTGCCTCCAGGAATGCCAAAAGTATTACTGCTGTTGACCTCCATTCGGGCTGCATTGCATGGGTCAAGTCCATAAAAGATAAATACCAGTTAAATGCCATTGAGATTCTAAAAGCAGACACTTTTAAATTCTTGGCACAAACGCCCAACAAATATGACATTATATTTGCCGATCCGCCCTATGACCTGCCCAACATCCCAGCCCTACCACAATTGGTTGCTACACATAAGCTATTAGAAGAAAATGGAGTTTTGGTTGTGGAACACCCTTCCATGCTAAAATTGGATCAGCAGCCTGGCTACGTGGAAACAAGAAAATATGGCTACTCTTCCTTTAGTTTCTTTAAAGAGATAAAAGAGCAAGGATAAAAGAGCAAGGACCTATGCAAAACGTTAGTTTCCTCTCAATTCATCTTTATTCCTTATTCTTTGTTCCTTTATCCTTTTCAACTATCTTTGAACATGAAGATTGCTTTATTTCCAGGTTCTTTTGATCCTATTACCATAGCCCATGTTGATATCGTTAAACGTGCCCTTCCGCTATTTGATAAGATTGTAGTGGGTATAGGGCTAAACAGTTCCAAACAAAACTTTCTATCTGCCGAAAAAAGAGAAGAAATTGTAAAGAGCATTTTTGTTTCCCATCCCAATGTAGAGGTACAATTATACCAAGGCCTTACCATTGATTTTTGCAAGAAAATTGGCGCTACCTACATGGTCAGGGGCATACGATCGGCTTCAGATTTCGAATATGAACGTGCCATTGCCCAAATTAACAAAAGTATGATGCCCGAAGTAGAAACCATTATTTTACTAAGTAGGCCCGAGTATTCGGCCATTAGCTCTACCATTGTAAGGGACATTCTGCGCAACCAAGGCGATGTAAGCCAGTTTGTACCTAAAGAGGCCCTTGCATTTTTATAAAAAATATTCTTTTTTTACAACTGAAAAACAACAAGTTAACGCTTTTAACAAAAAAAGATCGTAATGGCATGTAACGTTTTCAGACAACTTATACTAATGGAATAAATTAAACCATTAGATGATGAAATCCTTTATCAAAACAGTATTACTAAAAATAGTAGACCTTGCACTTATCTTTATCATTGTATTTTTAATCAGTGTTCAAGTTTATGGTCAAACATCAAACCCCAACAATTCCCTACTGTGGAAAATAGAAGGCAATGGCCTACAAAAACCATCTTACCTTTTTGGCACCAATCACATGCTGTGCGAAGGGGATTATGTTATCCCACAAAAAATTAAAGATGCCCTAGCGCAAACGGAACAAAGTTATCTAGAAATCAACCTAGACGATCCCAATTTTGCCGTTGAAGCTCAAAAACACATGAAGAGCGATCAAAGCTTGGCAAGTTTAATCAGTAAAGAAGATTATAATTATATCGATTCATTGTTGAAGGTCAAATTAAAGACCAATCTTAAACAACTGGAAAGCATTAAGCCTATGCTCGTGGTGAGCTCACTTATGCAAACCGCTATACCCTGTAAGCTTGTCAGTTTCGAGAGCGAGATTATTAAAATCAATAAGGCTGCAAACAAGGAAATACATGGCTTATCGAGCATTGCCGAACAATATTCTTTCTTAGATAAGATTTTTAAGCCTAAGGACTTTGTCCCTTTCCTTAAAATGTGGTCAGAGGAAGAAATGAAAAAGAGTTTTAAGGAGCTAAAGGAAGCCTATCTTAAGGAAGATCTCACTACGATAGACAAACTGATGGCTGCTTTTTACACTTCCGATCCTGATGGTTATCATCAGCTACTACCCGTT
>NZ_JAELTN010000017.1 GCF_016428855.1 Pedobacter sp. ASV28 | reverse complement strand
TCGGAGATGTGTATAAGAGACAGCAATACAAGAGAAAATAAAGGTTTTTTATTTAGGAATTGCGACATTATAGCCAACAGGGGCGTTACCAAATATGTATTGGGCAGGCCATGGCAAAATGATGCTGCCACTGCAGAATCAAAATCTACCTCGGCTACTATTTTTATCAATACCAAAATGAGCAATGTAGTAAAACCGGAAGGATGGGCTGTTTGGGATGCTGGTACGGATGTGAGTAGGATCATTTATGCAGAATACAATTCGATGGATATGAATGGAAACCTATTGGATGTGTCTTCCCGTGTTGCTTGGTCTAATCAGCTGCGTAGCGTAGATGCCGCAGAATATTTAGATAATAACATCGTATTCAAGGATAGAAATGATAATATTTGGGACCCCTATGCTGTTTTTCTGGATGGAAATACAGTCCCTGCCAATAGATTGGCCATCTCTAACTTTAAGTATATTAAGTCTGGTACAGAATTAACCTTTACCTGGAACCTGAACTGGCCCGAAAATAATGTCGTCTACAAATTGTACAGAATTGCAGATGGTGGCAGCCCCGTGTTGGTGAATGAACAAACCATCAACGGTAATAATGTAAATATTTCTCACGCTCCTGTAACAGGTAGGGAAGTCGTACCGCCGTCTATGTCTACTTATGAATATTATGTAGAAGCTACTTCGACAAATGGCACGATACGATCGGAAAGCATTTCAATTTCAGCAGTACCTGTAATTAACCTTACAGGAACTTTACAAGCTTTTAAGCAAGGGATCGACAAACCTTCCTCTTCTCAAATATTAACAATTAATGGAGAATATTTATTGGGAAATGTGACCATTACTCCGCCGGTAAATTTCGAGGTGAGCGTGGATAATGGTGTAAATTGGAGCAATGCATCTAGTCCCTTAATCATGAGTGCGCCGAATGGTCTACTAACTTCAAAAACCATTTTGGTGAGATTGAATGCAGCTGCTGCAGGAACCTATGCCGGAAATTTAACCATTGTTTCAGGTACGGGAGCCCATAATAAAAGTATAGCCGTAACAGGAGAAACTTACAGTCATCCCTTGGTGAACAGCAAAACCATAGCAAGTCTTTCGCTGGCCCAAAATTCGAATGCCACCTACCTTAAAGATGGCCTAGAGACCGCAACATTAAATTTAAATACCTACGTATTGTCTGAAAAGGTATCTGGCACAAATATTTCTTATTCTACTGTTTCGGGTATTCAGTTTGCTCCAAATTCACTTGGCGGCGGTTGGGGCGCTAACGAAATTAAGAACATGACCGATAAGACTAAGTATATAGAGCTCACTCTAAAGGCGGCTTCGGCTTATGAGGCGAGGGTCGATTCATTGTTGTTTAACCTAGCTGTTTTTCAAACGACAGGAAATTTTGCGGTTGAATATTCTACGGATAATTTTCAAACCAGTACGCTATTGCAAAGCGGCCTGTTAAATGGTACTCCAGAGACGCCCATTACCTACGGAAGTTTTACCAATGGAGCATTTGTGCTGGCTAATCAGAATACTGGAAATAAAAGATACGCTTTTGCCTTAAATGGAGCCAATGGCGTACAGGTGGCTACTGGCAAAGAGTTAAAGGTAAGGATGTATTTTAGAACGGGAAGCTCATCTAATGATAGATATGCCACTTTAAAAAATATTGATTTTAAAGGAAGTGTTGTAAAAGCTGCTGTGAATGGCGATTATATCACGGTAAAAAGTGGCAACTGGGACGATGTAAGCGTTTGGAAAAAATATGACGGAACAACATGGAATACAGTAAGTGCCTATCCTGTCTATAATTCTGGAGGGACATCAATCATTGACAATGGACATGTTATATTGCTGCCAACTATTACCAACGGGTCTGGATATGTAAATAATTTTACGGTAAGAGAAGGGGGAAAGCTAACTATTCCTTCAACTTCTACGGTGAAATTTGCAACCCAATCACCTAATTTCGTGGTTGAGGGAGAATTGGTAAATGATGGAAGCATTTCAAATAATGGTATTTTCAATCTTACTGTAAAAGGCACTTTTACAAATAATAGTGGTAGTTTGCTTAAAATTGATGTTGCTGGTAGCCAGCTAATTATAGGCGAAGATGGTGTTTTTGATAATATTGGAACTATTCAAGCCACAAATAGCACCATTCAAGTTGGCAATAAAGGTACATTAATTAATAAAGGTGCTGTGACTAATGGTGCATCAGGAAGTATCATAGTGCAGTTGGGAGCTACATTTACAAATAAATCATCGGTGGGCTATACCAATGTAAATCTATATGGTACATATGAACATGCTGCAAATTCTAGTACCATGCCGGCAATCATTAATTTTCAAGATGGTTCAACTTTCTTAATTTCTGGTATTACAACTTCTCAGACAGGAATATTAAAAAATACCCTAAGTTATTATAATGTAACTTGGAACAATACGGGCCAAACAAATTATTATGCATTTCAGGGAAATTTGGTAGAGAATATACGTGGGAAGTTTACGGTTAATAGTACTGGTTCTACTTACTTAGCTTTATTAAATACCAGCGGTACAATTGGCATGGGCAGTTATGAGCAAAATGGTGGTAGAGTGGTGGTAAGGGAAAATGGTACGGTGAATGCAGCAATTAATGTTTCTGGTGATTT
Organism: Pedobacter sp. ASV28; assembly: GCF_016428855.1. Taxonomy (GTDB): domain Bacteria; phylum Bacteroidota; class Bacteroidia; order Sphingobacteriales; family Sphingobacteriaceae; genus Pedobacter. The sequence goes on along the minus strand of NZ_JAELTN010000017.1, from coordinate 82,183 downwards.
TATAGTTAATGCGGGCACATTCGAATCTAATTCGGCAGCATCGGTTAAAATAAATCTAAAAGGGGCAAACAGTAAATACAAGTATACTGATGCCACAAATACCCTAACTGCATTGGATATTGATGTTGCGGGTAATTATGAACTGCAATCGGCCTTAACGGTAAGAAACCTAAGTATTGCTGAAGGCAAACTCAGCTTGGGTACAAATAATTTGACAGCTACAAATATCACCAGAACCGGAAGTGGTTATGTGGTAACCAACGGAGCAGGAAGCTTAACTTATAAGAACGTAGGAAGTTCGGTCTCCTTGTTTCCTATAGGTACAGCTAGTAGCTATACCCCGCTTTCTATTTCAAATACTGGAACGGTAAGCGACTTTATCGTAAAGGTTAAAACAGGATTTGATAATGTACTTCCATCAAATACTACAAAATCGGTAAATCTGCAATGGGATGTTGCCCCTGCAGTTAATGGGGCAAAAGCAAATATTGTTTTTCAATGGAATACAACAGATCAAAATTCAGGTTTTGATATTGGATATCCAATTATAGTAGCGAACTATCATAATAATGCCTATGTAGGTTATCCCACTGCTATTAGTGGTTCGAATCCATATAGTGTTTCCATTACAGCGATTGAACAATTTAGCCCATTTGTAATTATAAATGATGGGGTATTACCTCTAAAACTGCTGTCTTTTACCGGAAAGCTGAAGCAGGCTGTAGCACCTTCGGTATTATTAAATTGGCAAACGGCCGAAGAAGAAAATGTTTCCCATTTTGAAATAGAAAGAGCTGGAAGTGAGCTGAATTTCACTAAAATAGGTTTGAAATCTGCTTTGAATAGCTCGGGTACAAATAATTATTTATACGAAGATACGCGTCCGCTAAATGGAGTGAACTATTACCGTTTAATTATGATAGATAAAGATGGAAGAAGAGAAGAAGGAAAGTATATCGCCGTAAATAATAATACTGTTGCCATTTCAGTTTACCCGAATCCAACCGAGCGTATCATCAATATAGCTCATCCTGCAATACAGCATTCGGGATGGATAACGATTTATAACCTTCAAGGGAAAAAAGAAGTAATAGTGTCCATAGCCAAGGGGCAAAATTTAACCCAGGTAGATTTGTCGGCAGTGGTCAAGGGTGTCTACTTCATAAGGATAGAGACAGATGGACAAAAACAGGAAATGAAAATAATAAAGAAATAGATGAATAATAAAAAACTTATTGGAGAAATGGCAGATAGAGCGTAAAGTAACCAATAATATATGCTTTCGGAGGGGTGCTTTTTTGGTTTGAGGTGCCCCGAAAGAAAGCATAGCTGCAAATGCCAAAAATTAATGATTAGTTTAACACCGCTATCCAAAAGATAGTGGTGTTTGCTTTTAATGCCCTGATTCATTAATTCACCGCAGGTCCAAGCTGCTTTAAGTGAATAAACGCAACGATGAAAAAATTAAGCGATACCTTCTATCTCAAATAAATGTTTTTCGGCATGATAGGATGACCGTACCAAGGGTCCGCTCTCTACATACTTTAGGCCTTTGGCCAGACCTACTTCTTTGTATTTGGCAAATTGGTCAGGATGTATCCAGTCTATAACAGGGTGATGTGCTTTAGTGGGTTGTAGGTATTGTCCTAAAGTAAGGATATGTACGCCGTTGGCTACCAGATCATCCATGGCTTCAAATACATCTTCTTCGGTTTCGCCAAGGCCCAGCATAATGCCTGTTTTGGTACGTAGGCCAAAGTCAGAAATCCTTTTTAAACACGCTAGACTTCTGTCGTATTTAGCTTGGATACGTACTTGACGGGTTAAACGTTTTACCGTTTCCATATTATGTGAAACTACTTCAGGTCGTTCTTCTAAAACGCGGTATAAATTATCCCATTGCCCTTTGAAGTCTGGAATTAGCGTTTCTAAGGTAGTTATTGGACTTTCCCTTCTAATGGCCTGCAGGGTTTCTGCCCAGATAATGGAACCACCATCTTTTAGGTCATCCCTATCTACAGAAGTAATCACGCAATGTTTTACCCCCATTAATTTTACCGAATTAGCTACACGATTGGGTTCGTCTGTATCAACGGCTAGAGGTCTTCCGGTAGCAACCGCACAAAAGGAACATGAACGGGTACAGATGTTGCCCAAGATCATGAAGGTGGCAGTTCCTGCGCCCCAGCATTCGCCCATATTCGGACAGTTGCCACTTTCGCAAATGGTGTGTAGCTTATGTGTGTCTACCAAACTTCTAACCTGTGCATACTCCTTACCAACAGGTAATTTAACCCTTAGCCAATCGGGTTTACGTGCTTTTTCAGTTACGGCTGCGACAACGGGAAGTTCAATCATAATACAAAGTTAAGCAATCTTCGTTAATTGTTATAAGATTGATATGTTGTAAAGATGTAATGTTTCGTGCTTTGTGCTTAGGCTTTTAGGAAAAAAACTAAAATCTAGTGTCAAAAAACAATATGACAACAACAAATTTTATAGGTCAAAGTAAAGCGTTTCGCTAACTTTGCTTAAAGTTTATGATGTTGCTGCCTCATAATGTATCTTGGCAAAGCTATAATCGCATTAATAAGTGCATTGGTCAATAAAAAAATAAATGAACAAAAGGATAATCATGCAGTTTCTGGCTATTTTAATAAATAGCTATGTTCAAGGACAAACAAAACCTGAACCGACTAAACTTTCGGTGACCGAATTCTCCGAAAAGATAAATACTACAAAAACTGGTGTAGTTGTGGATGTAAGAACGCCCGCAGAATTTGAAAAGGGCCATGTAAAAGATGCCATTAACATAAATTGGAATGGGCAAGATTTTCAGGAGCAAATGGCCAAATTGGATAAATCGAAACCTGTATTTGTATATTGTTTAAGTGGCGGACGTAGTGTGGCGGCAGCTGGGGAAATGAGGAAAATGGGCTTTGGGCAAGTGTTTGAAATGTCTGGGGGCATGATGCAATGGAGAGAGAAAAATCTTCCGGAAACAAAAATGGCTTCTGTAACTAAGGGGATGAGCCTGAGGGAATATGAAGAACTTTTAAACTCCGATAAGTTGGTACTGGTTGATTTTTATGCCGACTGGTGTGTTCCTTGTCGTGAAATGAAGCCCTATCTGGAGAAAATTAGTGTAGAACTGGCAGATCAGGTAAAATTGGTTCGCATAAATGTAGATGAAAATGTAGCGTTGTGTAAGACTTTAAAGATCGTTGCTTTACCTGTACTAAAATTATATAAAAAGAAGGAACTCATATGGGAAAATATGGGTTTAATTAGTGAAAAAAAGGTAAGAAAACAATTGAAAAATAATTAGAAATGCTGGAATTCATCAAACAACCCTGGCCATGGTATGTGGCAGGACCCTTAATTGGGCTAACTGTGCCTGCACTTTTAATTCTCGGTAATAAATCATTTGGCATCAGTTCATCATTGAGACATATTTGTGCAGCCTGTATACCATCGAATATTCCATTTTTCAAATATGATTGGAAAAGGGAAATTTGGAATCTATTTTTTGTTTTCGGGATATTTTTGGGCGGAGCAATAGCGATCAATTTTTTAGCTAACCCCAACCCAATGGTGATAAACCCGAAGTTAGTGGCTGAACTTGCCAAATATGGCATGACGAACTATCATAATTTGGTGCCCGAAGATATTATGAATTGGTCATCATTATTTACCTTAAAAGGCATATTGATAATGGTGGGTGGAGGTTTTTTGGTAGGCTTTGGTACCCGTTATGCAGGTGGCTGTACCAGTGGACATGCCATCATGGGCTTATCTACCTTGCAATGGCCATCTTTGGTGGCAACGATCTGTTTCATGGTGGGAGGTTTTGCCATGGCAAATTTGATCTTACCTTATATCCTTTCACTTTAAAATAGAGAAAATGCAGAAAAATATAGATTTCGAAGTGAGTTCTCTAGATAAGATAGGCGTGAAGGAAAGTGGTTTGGCACCCCAGTGGTACCATTATTTAAAATATACTATTGTTGGTTTGTTGTTTGGGGTCATATTTGTGAAGGCGGAAGTGGTAAGTTGGTTTCGTATACAGGAAATGTTTCGTCTACAATCTTTTCATATGTATGGAATAATAGGTAGTGCCATTGCGGTAGGGATGATTTCCGTTTGGTTGATCAAACGATTTGATATTAGGACTATTGATGGAGAGAAAATAGTATTCTATCCCAAACAATTTAATAAAGGACAAGTTTATGGCGGCCTGCTTTTCGGTTTTGGTTGGGCCATAACAGGGGCTTGCCCTGGTCCGCTATTTGCACAAATAGGAACTGGAGCTACCGTTATTGTGGTTACCCTTTTGAGCGCTATTGCCGGCACTTGGGTATATGGCAAACTTAGGGATAAGTTGCCACACTAGCTTAAACTAAACTTTTGGCTGGAAGTGTAATGTAAAAGATGGTACCGCTATCTAAGTGGCTATATATATGTATGTTTCCATTATTCTGAAGGATCATATCCTTACACAGAATAAGACCAATTTGATAACCTTTTTCGCCAGAGGTTCCAGTACTCATGGTGTTTGCTAAATTGAAAAGGTTTTCTTTGTCCCCATCATCAATTCCGGGTCCAGTATCCCTAATGGAAAGCACTACCATATCGTTTTCTAATTTTGCGTCAAAAAACACTTGATCTTCTGGTCTACAGAATTTTATGGCATTTGAAAGCAGGTTTCTGACCACTACATTGATCATGTCTGGATCAGCAAAAACCGTTATTTCTGGATGGATGCTGTTGTTAACCTTAAGTGACTTCAGTTTAATTTGGGAATCCATTAATTTGATGTTATCATCTACAGTTTGATGTATCTGAAAAAGCGTAGGATTGACCATTATACCATCGAGCTGATTTTTAGACCATTCTAATAAGTTATCTAAAAAATCTGCGGTAGTGTATATCGTATCTTCTAGTTTGGTTAATAGTTCGCTTAGTTCTTGTTCATTTAAGGTACCTTTTCTGTATAGCCCCAACAGCATTTTTAAATTATTCAATGGTGCCCTTATATCGTGGGAAACGATGGAGAAAAACTTGTTTTTTACTTTGTTTAGCTTTTCCAGTTCTATGTTCTGTGCCGAAACAATATCCATTTGCATGGTCAATTCTTCATTTAATGCCCCAAGCTCCTCGTTAACTTCGGCAATTTCTTTTTTCTGTTTTTGCAATAGGGCATTGGCTGTATTCTTTTCGGAGTTCTTTTTGTAGTAGAGTACCAAAAGAATAGCCACCGCCACCAATAGGAAAGTAATGATTGAAATGGTAATGATATAATCGCTGATTTTGGCATTTATGGTTTTGTTCCGTTTTTCTAGGTTTTTGTTATCGTAATTAATTCTGCGTAGATCATTTAAGATAACCTCTTTTTTGGTTTTTGAATTGTTAATGCTATCGTTTATGGCCATATATTCAGATTGATGGCGCAAGGCATCGGCATATTTTTTCTGTGCTTTATTTACCTCTACAAGGTATTCAAGCGCCTGTACTACTAATCCCTTGGAGTTGGATTCTTTAGCCTTGGCCAAACCTAATTTTGCAGCTTTCTCAGCATTTTTATAATCTTTTAGTTGGACATGGGCATAAGAAACTGACATGAGTACAATAGCTTCTTGATAGATATTTTTTAATGCCCTATTGTGTTTTAGCGCAATTTCAAGATGCTCTAATGCCTTATGGTATTTTTTGGTGTTGTTCATGACCAGGCCAATGCCCCAATGGCTTAAGGCAATGCCATTTAAGTCACCGATTTTTTCTCTAATGGCTAAACTTTTTTGATAATATTCGAGCGATTTTTTTTGATCGCCGATCTTTCTGTTTGAACTACCTAATGAAAAAAGAGCAGTGGCCAGACCTGCTTGATCATTAGGCGTTTCTTTAACACTTTCCAATACCTGTCGGAAATAAATATCTGCTGTTTTATATTCGCCCAGATCAAAATAGAGAGAACCCAAATTCATAATACATTGGTTAATACCCTTTTTAAAATTGAGTTTCCGATAGATTTTTAAGGACTCTTCGTAATTTTTGACGGATTCTTTTTTACGGTCAAATCTATCGTAAATAAAGCCAATGTTTACGTAACTACGAGCTATGCCCTTTGTGTAATTACTGGCCTTCGATTTTTCCTGGCCTAACCTAAAGTAATAAAGGGCACTATCTAAATTGCTTCTAACGGCATAAGAGATGCCCATATCTAAATAGGCATTGGCAACGGAAGAGTCTATGCCATTTTTTTCTGCCAATAACCTATATTGGTTTGCATAATAAAATTTTTTTATGGGATCAACCGAAGTATAGGCCGCAGATAATTTCCTCATGACCTTGATCTGGGTCGTATCTGGATCATTTTTATGGAGTTGATTAAGTAGTTCGTCTACCTTGGTAGTTTGGGCCGAGGCCGTAATGCCGGAAAAAAATAGAACAAAGCAGAAAAATAAACGACTTTTTAGTCGTTTTATTACAAGTGGCATACTATTAAGTGTTTAGTCTGTGGTTTAGGTGTCTAGAGACAACAGCTAAATATAGGGATTATTTTTTTGCAAGTGAATGGATTATAAGCTGGTATCTGCTATGAAGATCACATTCTTGCCCAAGGTTTTAAAACGAAGCCTATTATCATGTGTTACGATAAGGGTCATATGCCCTGTTTTGCTAAAATGGATATCACTAATCTGGCAAGAAATACCTTTAATAGCCTTACATTTAACGCCATTTTTAAATGAAGCATTTTGGATATTTTTGAACGGTTTCCCTAAATTTACAGTGATTGATGATGCCAAGCATAGCAGAGGGAAAAGTTAAAGTGGGACTATAGATCTAATTCAAAAATTTTTTGCTCTTTATTGCATTGAAAACCAAGGTGATGATAGAATTTATGGGTTTCGGTTCGTAGTACATTACAGCGTATCAACATTTTGGAAATGTTCAAGTTGGCACTCCATTGCTTGCTGGTCTCTATTAAATTTCTTCCGATATGCAGGCCTCTTGCTTGTTCATCTACCACTAGACCTGCAACCTCTACAAATAAAGGGCTTTCTACCCTTAGGCCAACCAGGCAATGCAACCAACCTACAATTTTTTGATCTACTCTGGCCACAAAAATGGCATGGTCATCTTGTTTAATGATCTCGCTTAGTCTTGAAGACAGGGTATCGACATTATTTTCATACCCAAGCTGTCCAGATAAATTTAGAATTTGGTTTAGGTCATCCCCTTTAAGTTGGTCAAGCTTGCTGATCATATGGCTATGAGATTAGTTTTAACATCGATTTGGTAAACGATACGAGTGGTTTTCGATTTTTTAGCCAATTAAAAAGGAAGATGCCTATTATTGCGGTGCAGATTCCAGCCAAAACATCGGTAATATAATGATGGCTGGTATAAACGGCGGCAAACCAAATGCCTACCATAACCGTTGCAAAAAATAGGTTTATTTTGCCTAGTTTCCCCTTAAGGCCATAATAAAGTACAATTAGAGGGTAGGCAGAATGTAGGGAAGGCATGGCCGCAAAAACATTGGAACCTTTACTGTAGATAGATTGAAATAGGCCTCCATTAAAGAAATGATCAAATCTGACTAAGCCCGCTGTATTGCCGGGTGTACCTGCAATAAAATCGAACCCGTGTTGTTGTACGTACCAAGGTGGGGCGGCAGGATAGAGATAATACACTACAAAACCCAATAGGTTGACCAGTACAAAGGTAAGGGAGAAATACAGGAAGTACGGTTTGTTTTTAAAGAACAGAAAAGCAGCAAAAGCCAAGGGGACAGGTATCCACATTAAGTAGAAAAAACCGGTGAGTACATCTAAAAAGGTATTGGTGTGCAGTAGCCAATATTCATTCGGTGTAAGAAGTAGTTTCCCTTGTGTAATGCCAAAAACGTTTTGTTCAAAATGATAAAGATCTGCAATATGTACAACACTGTAATTATAATTGGGGAAGGCCTTCATATAATCATAAATGATCCAGTAGATAATGAAAATAGAAAAGCCTATGATGAACTTACGCGTATTTATCGATAAAAAATAGAGCGTGCTAAAAATACCGATAAGTACGAGCTGATCGGTTTTAAAGCCAACCAATAGATATGAAATGGCAAGGTAAAGTACAGAAACACTTAATGTAAAGAACAAATCCCTCGTGGTAGAGCGTACCTTCTGTGAAGGAATTTCAGTTGTCATATTATTTTTTATCGAATTTAGATCTAAATATATCATCCCAAAACATCCAGCTAACACCGAAACCTTTGGTAGAGTCTGAGTAATGGTGTAACATATGGTGATGTTTTAACCTTTTCCATAAACCACTTTTGAAATTGGCATGATGTAAGGCATAATGTACCATGTCATAAAATAAATAGCCTCCAATAAAGCCTATGAAAAAAGAGTAGATTTTGGTGTCGGGCAGAAGCCAATCAAACAAAAAATAAAATGCCAAGGCCAATGGAATACTTGCCGATGGGGGCATTACCAATCTATTGACATCATTTGGATAGTCGTGGTGCACCCCATGAAATATGAAATGAATACGCTTTCCCCATTTACTGGAGGGATAGAAATGGAAAATATAGCGATGTAGTATATATTCGGTAATGGTCCATATAAATAAGCCAAATGCTATCCATCCTATAAACTCAAGTAGGGGTGTTTTTACATCGAAAAGCGATTTCCATGTTAAAAAACCAATAATGGGTATGTACACAATTAATGGGATATAATATTTTACCTTGGATAAAGCTTCTAATAAATCGCTTTTAAACATTCTTGTTGATTCACTAGAGTTTGAAACAAAATTTTTTGCCATAGCCTGATATCTTAAACTTTTATTCTTTCTGTTACCGCTTTGGTAGGATTTGAAGCGTCGTAACCTTTTATTTCTACATATTTAACGTTGGGTAGCCAAAAAGTACCTCCTTCAATTCTAAGAAAAATCCTATCCAATAGTATTCTCTTATTGTTCGCAGTTACGTAAACATGATATTTTTTATCTATTTCCGATTTGGTGAGCAATAGTGGGAACTTCTTGTACGATACAAAGCGGAGTTCATATTGATCGTTGCCTATGTCTTTACTTTGTATGCCATAGGCAAATTTTCTTTGGATGTAGTTGAGGTCTTTTTTCCCTTCCTTATCTGCATAGCGAATCCAAAACACGTTAACAGGCTGTTTCTTATCAATGTCACCTTTTTCATCAACATTTAGCTGGCAGATAATGGTGTTGATATTCGGGTCTCTTTGAACATAAAACAATTGGTTCGATATATTTTTTGGTGTTGGGAAGGTAAGTGGCGAAGGGTCGTCATTATGTTGGGCCTTTGCGCTTGGCTGTACAAATAGCCCTAGACCTACAAAGAACACTGAACCAATAATTAATGCAGCTTTGTTGCTTTTGGTTTTTAACACTTCTTGGGCATCTAGGGCTTTTTTTGCATCCATTAACCTATTAAATGCGGTAATGTTGGTGAGTATGGCCATAAGTGTAATGGGCAAGGTAAAAATGGTCATAGTTTCAAATACATGAAACTTGATTCCAGGAACGAATAGTTTATAATCGCCACCGATGAAATTGGAGGCAATGCCACATACAATGGCAAAAACACCAATGGTTACTACTCGTTCAGGCCTTTGCATGAGACCTCCTTTACACTCTACGCCCAGTCCTTCTGCCCTGGCCCGTGTATAGCTTACCATCATAGAGCCAATTAGCGCAATAAAAGCAAACAATGAACTTAGGAAATAATGATGGGAAATTAAGTAATAACAAATGCCTAAAAACATGACCATTTCGCTATAACGGTCTAAGACAGAATCATATAAAGCGCCAAACTTAGAGCTCATATTGCCCAATCGGGCAACTTGCCCATCTAGCATGTCGAATAGGCCTGCAAATAGTACCAGTGCGCCTGCCCAGCCCACATATTCAAGCTCACCTCTATTTGATTTCTCGGCGCCTACAATAAAAATAATGGCCACACCAATATTAAGCAGCAAACCAATGGTGGTGACCATGTTTGGAGTAAGGCCAATTTTAATAAGACCTTTTACAAATGGATTAATTACCCTATAAATGCCCTGTTGGAGGCTATCTCTTACTTTCATCTGTTCGTTTTTTATTTGTCAGATGCCTACCTGAAACAGGTAGGGGACCACTGATGGTTAAAATAATTATTGTATTCATCATTATTTTAACCATATTGGCTTCATCTTGTTAAAAATCAAGTTTTACTCTAGTCCTAATACCCCACTCAGAAACTTCCGGATGATTGAGGTAATTAAACCTTTTAACCAAATCTAGCCTAATTAGTTTGAAAATATTTCCTAAACCAACACTTCCTTCTATATATGGAGTTTTGCTTAGTGAATAGGTTCTTTGCAAGCCATTTTCATACAAAGGCATTTTATACAATCCAGTAGTTGTTTTTTCTGGATTGTTCTCGTCACGTAGACCGCCATAAATCGCTTTAAAAGAGATGATCTCCCTCAATTTTAGGCTTCTGATCAAAGGTATTTTATTTAAAAAGAACCCATTAAAATTGTGATCAATATTCACGCTAACATAATGGTCGCTTACAAACTCTAAGAAGTTCATTAGATTGTAAGAGTTTAGCTGATAGGCATAGGTTTGGTTGGCACGGTGGATGGCCAACAAAGGAAAAGGAAGTTTTCCGGTAATATAGCCACCTTCTAACCGAACATCACTATAACCCAGTTGAGATAGATAAAAACGTTTATCCATACTACCCATGATATTGTGGTAATTATATTCACCGCCCAAGAAACCTTTGATGCCGGCTGTATATCTTAAGTTAAAGATAGGAAAACGATCTATAATCGGTGTTCTGTAGATTTTTCCCTGGTAGAATTTTTCGTTTTTCGCGAATCTTAGGCCTAGAGAAAGCTCTGTGGTGGTCAGCTTATTGATGTTGCTGTTATCTAAAGCATCGACGTAATATAGCCCTCCAGCAGGTGTCTGAGACCATTTCTTTAATCCTAGCGTATAAGAAAAATGGTTTTCGAACTCTTTTACATAGTCTATCCGATAGAAGTCGTTATACAACAACATATCATTAACCCCTCTTTTAAAAGATAGAAGAAAGTTGTCCTCTTGTACGAATTGTAGCTCCTGACCTGGGATTTTAGTATCTCTTTGGAAACTGGCCCTGATATAGTTTTGAGGGAATTGATATATAGACTTATTGTTTAATGAATAAGTGGCAGAAAGGAAGAATTTCCATTTCTCATCTTTAAATCCATATGCGGCATAATTCTCAAAATAATATCTCTTGCTTAATTCAGGAGTTGTTCTTCCACCCAAGCGCAAGCGTAATCCCTCTACATTGTTAAAACTATAAAAGGTATTTACGGGCCCAATTTCATAGGGGCCTAAATTTTGATAGCCTGCGAAAAGTAGGGTAACAATCTGCATCGTTCTTTTGAAGGATGGCAGATTTTGCAAGGTGTCTATATTATTATAGATCTTTAACTGGTTTTTAGAGATGGTATCAAGTCTATTTTGCGACCAAAAATCGTCACTCCTTTTATTGGCACCACTAAGCACTTCTAAATTTTTTCCTGTAAAGATGCTATCTGGAATGCTAATGTTGGTCTGATAATCTTTGTAGGTTACACTTCTCTCGCCCGTAAAGCCAAGCCCTTTATTTTTATTGATTCCAAAATCGGCAACCAGATTACTCTTGCTCAAATAATACCTTTTATCGGTATTTTTATCGAAGTCAAGATCAATTTGCATTCCTCTTACAAAATTGAGGTTAATGTTCTTGTTTACTCCGAAAGAAGCTCTTTGCACGGCATAATTGCCATCCATGGTAATGTAGATCTTACCTTCAAACAACATATCGCCCTTGTTACGTGGTGTAAACGAAAGTTCGATTACATTTGGACTGATGTTTTTCAAAGTATCGGTAATAAAGAATTTGTAGAAGGTAGGGGCAGCGTTGGCTATAGGACTTAAAAAGTCGTTGCTCATTACGGAAATGTTATTATCATAGATATTGATATTCTGGTACATCCTATCAAAATAGGCTTTCATCCCTTGGTTATCAATGTATCTATTGTCAAATTCTACCTGCTTTTCGCCTAAAACAATAGTCTTGCTCTTGTCGGGAGAAAAACTAAGGTATCGGTTGGACAGCTTTTCCTGTATATATACTGGTAATAAATTCTTGCCACCTATTAAGGTAGAATCTTGCTCCTGAAACAGGAATTGATAATTTTTGAAGATGCGTTTGTTCTTGAATTTTTCTGAAATGTTGCTCATAGAAAACAGCATCTTTTCATATTCTTTATAAGATACGGTCTGATAGCTTTTAGGCTGGTTTTCGTCCTTATGTTCAATGACCTGTCTGATCAGCTCTACAGCAGGATTGTTCTTGTTGGAATACCTCACTTTTTTTCCGGCCAGGATCGTCACTTCGTTTAGCGATTGGGCATTAGATTTTAGTAAAATATCAAGTTTCTGTGTTTGGCCAACAATAACATTTTTATATAAGACCTCATAGCCAACATAATTGAATTTCAGTTTATTGTAATTTTCTAAGGTGCTTATTTTGAAATTTCCATCAATATCTGTCTGTGTACCAATCTTCGTATCATTGAAGAAAATAGATACATAGGGAAGAGTTTCCTTGGTTACCGCATCCCTAACGGTGCCTGTAATGGTGGTTTTTTGAGCGAATGCCGATGATATACCAAGTACAGTAGCATTAAGAAATATTAATGCATAAATTAATTTTTTATATGTGTGTCTCATTTACTGTATGAAAATGAATTGCTTCTGCATGAAGTAATTGTAAATAGTACCGATTAATCCAGAAACTAGGATTTTAGAGAGCATATAATTGAAGCCCAAATAGTGCGTAAGCAAATAAACGCCTGCTGTGATCAACACCAGGTTGCCGCACCATACCAAAATGTACTTTAATATTTGGAGCTTAATGTCTTTATCGGTAGAATTAAAAACCCAATTACGCCCCATATAAAAATTTACACAGCCACCAACAACTGTTCCCTTTATACTTCCTAAAACATACCAAAGCCCTAGCATATCTACACAGAACCATGTGATCAAATAATCGACCAGTGTAGCTGTTAATGATGATGCTTGTGCTTTTAAAAAGGTTAACATTCTTTTAAAATATGCTGAAGAAAATGATTAGTTGCAATATTATATTTGAATAAATACCTGCCAGCACATCGTCAGCCATTACTCCCCAGCCGCCGGGCCATTTTTCCAATTTACGTATGCCCAAAGGCTTTACAATGTCAAAAAACCTGAATAAAATTAAACCTGCAACTATATATTCAATTTTAACAGGCACAAAGAGTAAGGTAATACACATTCCCGCTACCTCATCTATCACCACCCGGTTATGATCCTTCCCCCAAATCGCTTCTACTTCATTTGCACTTCTAATTCCCTGTATGGTCAATAACAGGGTAATTAATACTGGTGCAAGTTTTGCTTCATATTGCCCAGTCTGGAAAATATACCACAAAAGGCAGGTAAAAATAGCAGCGTAAGTGCCAGCTCCTTTACCTATATATCCTATTCCCAAACTGGTTGATATGATTTTGTGAAATATCACTGTTTCAATTTCTTTGAAGTCTCAAGCAATTTACCCTCTATTTTTAACACCTCAAAACTATGGAAACTTTTTTTAAATCAAAAGTTTCCGGCTATTGTTTTTGGTGTCTGATTTGGCAAATTACAATTTGCAGACAAATGACGAATATTCAGGAAACCGTTTAAGTAGATTTAATTTCAGCTACAACTTCGTTGCCGATTTGCTCCAACAGAAATGCTTACTATTTTAACGGCTTCCCGATTTTATTTTTAAAGAGTCTGCAAAATCTTCATTTGTTTAATTAGTTCTCTTCGTAATAATCAAGCCCTAAATGAGTGATTAATTCTTCACCCATGAAATAGCGCAAGGTATTATGTAATTTTTCTAACTGCTTGAAAATATCGTTCTCTGGACGCAATCCTTCTTTAGTTTGAGGAGATTTCAAATAAAACGATAACCATTCTTGAATACCGCTCATGCCAGCACGTTTGGCTAAATCTGAGAATAAAGCCAAGTCTAATACGATAGGAGCAGCCAAGATAGAGTCGCGGCACAAGAAGTTAATCTTGATTTGCATTTTATAGCCCATCCATCCAAAGATGTCAATGTTATCCCAGCTTTCTTTGTTATCACCGTGAGGAGGGTAGTAGTTGATACGGATTTTGTGGTACATATCACCATACAAATCAGGGTTTTGTTCTGGTTTGAAGATGTCTTCTAGTACACCTAATTTAGATACTTCTTTAGTTTTGAAGTTATCAGGATCGTCCAATACCAAACCATCACGGTTACCTAAAATGTTGTCAGAGAACCAACCGCGAACGCCTAAAGAACGAGCCATTAAACCTGGAGCCAAAACGGTTTTCATTAAAGTTTGGCCAGTTTTAAAGTCTTTGCCAGCCACTGGAGTTTGTGTTTGTTTGGCCAACTCTAACATTGCGGGGATATCTACAGTTAAGTTAGGAGCACCATTTGCGTAAGCATAGCCTAATTTTAATGCAGCATAAGCATAAATCATGCTTGGAGCAATGTTCGGGTCATTGTCTTTTAAACCTTGCTCAAAAGCAGCTAATGTTTGGTGAACTGCAGATGGCTCTAAATAAATCTCGGTAGAACCACACCATACCAGTACAATACGCTCGCAGTTGTTTTTAGCTTTAAAGTCTTTGATATCATCAATTACTTGTTGAGCCAAATCCCATTTTGTAGCCGCTTCCTTAACGTAAGTTCCATCTAAATTTTTAACATAATTTTTGTCGAACGCAGCTTTGTAAGGTTTAATTGCCGCTAACTCATCTTTAATTTCATACAAAAGATGGCCGTCGATAACCTTAGCTTTCATTGCAGCATCGTACACGTTATCTTCATACACATCCCAGCCACCAAAAGCCAGGTCTTCTAACTTTGCTAAGGGAACGAAATCTTTAATTAGGGGCTCTCTGTTTTCTGTTCTTTTACCAACACGTATAGTTCCCATCTGTGTTAAAGATCCAATGGGTTTAGATAGGCCTTTTCGTACAGCAATCACACCAGCAATCATGGTGGTTGCTACGGCACCAAGACCAGGCATTAATATACCCAATTTTCCATTGGCTTCTTTTATTTGCTTTTTCATTATTATTATGTATTAATCTATTTACTAAGTATTAAGTTTTACGTTATTAAGTAATACGTTTACGTGTGCGAATGATTACTATACAACTTACCACGTAGCTTACTACTTTATTTTAACCAATTATTAAGTTTATACCATTTTACGGTTTCATCTAAACCTTTCTGTAAGTTATATTGAGGTGTAAACTTTAAATCTTTTTTAAAGTTCTCTATACTACATGCCCAATTTGGAGCAGTAAGTTCTTTTATTTTCTCTCTGTTTAGTGTAGGCGTTGCTGAGGCTTTGGCATATAAAACATCCATCAGTCCGGCCAGCCCCTTGATCATGCCCAAGGGAATATGCATTTTCAGTGTTTTTTTATGCAATGCCTTTTTCAGCTCATCAGCCAATGCATACCTATTGTATACCAACCCATCAGAAATATTGTAGGTTTTGTGAACCATAGCTGAATTCAGGCACCTGATAATAATTTCAGCCAGATCCTTTACATAGATAAAGCTCAGTTGCTGATCGAATTTGCCGATGTAGGGCTCAAGCCTGCTGTTAATGGTTTTAAACAGAATAAAGATATCTTTCTCTCTTGGTCCATATACTGCGGTAGGTCTTACCGTTATCAAAGGAAGATTTTCAATTTTATTTAAATAATCTTCTGCCAGTTTTTTGCTCATCCCATAAAAAGTTACAGGTTGCAAAACGGTATGGTCCTCAATAGCGGAATTAAAATCTGAAAGCGGGCCAACGGCAGCTAAACTGCTTACAAATACGAATTTTTCAAGCTGATAATTGACCAATGATGCCGCCAATGCCAAGTTTTTACTGTATTCTGCATTGATCAGGTTATAGGCCTGAAGGGTTTTGGCCTTTGTAGTGCCTGCAGCATGTATAATATAAGCATATTGCTTTTCCTCAAGTTCTACTTTTAAAGCATCTACTGCATTAAAATTGAGGTGTACATAGTTAATGTTTAGAGAAGAGAGGTGCGAGGTATTACTGTTAGGGCGTATGGCTGCATAAACATCGAGTCCATGCTCAATTGCAGCTATGATTAAATGATAGCCTACAAAACCACTAGCGCCTGTTATTAATACCTTTTTGCTCATATCGCTTTTTCCAGTATCCTGTATTTCCTGTACAACTTTCCACCAATATTCTCTATTGGGCGGTTTACCATTTCATTATCTTCCAAAGTCCAGCTCGCCTCGGCGTATTTAAAGTCTCTGGCCTTAAACGCTTTGATAATGCGGCCATACAAACATGCTTCGATACCCAGTTTGCGATACCCATCAATAACGCCCAGTAATAAAATACGGATGCCATTTATTTTCTTTTTGCCCAGTAGAAGCTTAAGGAGGCCGGTAGGAAATAACCTTCCCCTTTTTATTTTGATCAAAATTTGGTTAATGTCGGGAATGGCCAATGCAAAACCAATAATTTTGCCTTTTTGCTCGGCAATGTAACAGAAATCGGTATCCAGTACCAACTTAAGGTCATTTGCCGTATAATCGAATTCCTTATCTGTCATCGGTACAAAGCCAAGATTTTTATCCCATGCTTTGTTGTAGACTTCCCTTAGTGCAGCGGCTTCTTCCTTAAATTTCTTAAGGTTTATTTTTCTAATGATAATTTCACTACGTTGTAATCGATTTTCTAGGCCATCTAGTAATTGTACTGCTCTGTCATTATAATGACCAGCTGTATATCTGTAGGCCCTTAGATCAACCTTTTTTTCGAAGCCGAAATCTTCTAAAAGATCAAGATAATAAGGGGCATTATAGGGCATCATGGCTACTGGAGGACCATCGTAACCTTCTATCAGTAAACCACAAATATCATTGGTAGAGAAATTTACCGGACCCATTATTTTGGTTTGGCCGTTTTCTTTCAACCAATTTTGAGCTGCAGATAATAACGCTTGGCTTACTTGCTTGTCATCAATGCTATCGAAGAAGCCAAAGAAACCTTCTTTTACATTTTTTGTGTTGTTGTGGTTACCATTGATAATGGCAGCAATCCTGCCTACAGGCTTTTGTTCATCATTATAAGCTAAAAACAATTGTATTCTAGAATGATCATAGAACGGATGTTTGCCTGGTGTAAGCATGTCACGTTGAGCTATGAATAGCTCTGGTACATAATAAGGGTCGTTTTTGTACAGTTCATGAGGGAAATCGATGAACGCCTTAAGCAACTTTTTGTCTGAAACTGCAACTATTTTGGCCATTTTTATAGTTGAGCTTTTACTAAATTTACACTGGCCTCTTTAAATGCGGCGTTTAGCTTCTCTACAGCGGTTTCAATTTGGGCAAAAGTATGTGTTGCCATTAAAGAAAATCTAATTAAAGAAGCATCAGATGGTACTGCCGGAGATACAACCGGGTTTACAAATACACCGTTATTCTGTAAAATATTAGTGATCAGGAAAGTTTTGTCATTATCCCTAATGTAGATTGGAATGATGGGACTATCCGTATGTCCAATATCAAAACCAGACTCCAACAAAAGTTTCTTGGCATAGTTGGTGTTGTCCCAAAGTTTATCGATGCGCTCGGGTTCGGCTTCAATAATATCTAAAGCTGCAATTACGCTGGCTACGGCCGATGGAGGCATACTGGCACTGAACATTAACGATCTGGCCCTGTGTTTAATAAATTCGATGGTATCTAGGTCAGCGGCAATAAAACCACCTAGTGAAGCCAATGATTTACTAAAGGTGCCCATAATAAGATCTACCTCGTTGTTCAGGTTAAAATGTGATGCCGTTCCAGCACCATTAAAGCCAATTACCCCTAAGCTATGGGCATCGTCCATCATAATATTGGCACCAAACTCATTGGCAATTTTTACCATTTCTGGTAAATTGACCAGATCGCCCTCCATGCTGAAAATACCATCGGAAACAATCAGTTTTGCCGAATCCTCTGGTAAACGGCTCAGCTTGCTGCGCAGGTCGTTCATGTCATTGTGTGCATACTTTATGGTACGCGAAAATGATAGCCTGCTTCCGTCAATAATAGAAGCATGATCATATTCATCTAAAATAAGATAGTCATTTCTTTCCAATAGGCAGGAGATAACACCAAGGTTGACCTGGAAACCAGTACTGAACAGTACTGCAGCTTCTTTATCTACATAGGTGGCAAGCCTGCTTTCCAGTTCTAAATGAATATCTAAAGTTCCGTTTAGAAACCTTGAGCCGGCACAGCCCGTTCCATATTTTTCTATGGCTTTTTGAGCAGCTTCCTTAATTGTTGGATGGTTCGTTAAACCTAGGTAAGAGTTTGAACCGAACATTAAAACCTCTTTCCCGTTAATCATAACCTCTGTATCTTGGGCCGAGTCAATAGAACGAAAGTATGGGTAAAGCCCTTTCTCTTTGATCAGCTTAGCATCTTTAAATGAGGCTACTCTATCTTGTAATTTTTTACGCATATTTTTATGCAATTAGATCTGTTGTGTAAATTGGATATTATTAATTCGCCAATGGTTTAAATCAATATGTACATCTTTTTTAGATTAAGGCTTCGTTAAGATGTTACTCCTTTTGGCAACATAAAATTAATCATTTAATAAACTAGAATTAATAAAATCTCGCAAATTTAATAAATCTTTGCTCCAGATGGGGTGGTTCAAAAGTATGGGTTATTGGTCAAAATGTTGGATTTTGATAAATCTGACATTGAGAAAACAAAAGGCATTGATATGGCATCCTTAAAAGAAGGGATTTTGTTTTTCTTGGTAAAAGTAGCTTTTTATGTTTTATAGACAGGAAGAACGAGAAATTGCCATCAAGATGATTTAATTCAAGACAACTCCTGGTTTTGATCTGTATTTTGTAATTTTTGGTCATTATTTCAGATGCGAAAATAATTAAAAAAGTTAATCATTTGATTAATTAGGGCGGTTTTTGACTGTTTTAGAGGCTAGAATTAAATGTTTTTTGCCCTTGTAATCCAATCCCAAGTTTTGTTATTCTTGTCTATAAATAGGGTATTTTTATATAAATTAGGCGATTATTAAAATGGGTGACACTATGCGAAAAAAAGTAGATATGCCATGTTTGGACGAGGGATTTGGTGATTTGGGACGTATGAACGTGCTGACACATCATGAAATAATTCCTTACTTGGTGCTCAGCCAGCCTTTTAGGTCGAATTCATTTGCGGTTATTGTTGTTCAAGAGGGGGTATTCAAGTTTCAGAATAATTTTGTTAAGTATACCCTTGGAAAGGGAGATGTGTATTTGGTTACCCCGGGTTCTATGTGCGAGCTTTTTGAAGTTTCCGATGATGTACAGTTTATCAGTATGGGCTTTAAAAAGGATTATCTAAAAGAGCAGGGTGTTTTTTTGAATGGTGCAGAAGTGGTTCATCTTTTCTCCTCAGAGCTTGTGCATCAGTTTACCCTTAGTGAAGAAGAGTTTGAAGATATTGTATTTTCAATGAAATCACTGAAAAAGAAGCTGAATATGGGACCTACAACCCCGCATTTAAAAGAAATTATTCGCCATAGCTTCCTTTCGGTCTTGTATGAAACATTGATCGTATATAGTAAAAATAGGGTTTTCGTTCCCGTAAAAGTCAATAGAAAAGAAGAACTGACCACTAATTTTCTGATGATATTGAGTGATAATTTTAAGAAGGAAAAACGAGTACAGCACTATGCAAAAGAATTGTGTGTAACTTCTAGGCACTTGTCGCAAGTGGTGAAGCAGGTAACAGGCAAAACAGCAGGAGAACTTATTGATGAAATGATTATCAAGGAGGCCAAAGTTTTATTGTCTTCCCATCTCTTGAATGTGGCACAGGTGGCAGATGAACTGCAGTTTAGCGATCAATCTTTTTTTGGAAAATTCTTCAAGAAATATACAGGTATTTCACCCTCAATTTATAGATCTAACAGTACGGTAGCTATAAATCCGCCTTTTTGACCAAAAAGTGCTACAAAATCACCTGCCTTTTATATTTCAATAGCCATAGATTTGTGCGTTAGTTAAGTATTTGCCTAAAAAGAACCAGGTATCTGTGGCCAAACCCCTAATGGTAGGTTACAGGTAGGTGCGAAATAGCCAGAATAAGGACCATGATTTACATTGGATTTGTAACAATGTCTCCCTTTTGGATGTTATAGTGTTTAGGAAAAGGATATGGTTTTTTAATTTGATGGCAAAACTTCAATTTTATTACATAATAATTTGATTTTAAGCAGTAAATTTGCGAAAATAACAAGTGATGGCTACTTCAAAAATTACTTATACAGGAGATTTAAGGACAAAATCTGTACACATAAAGTCGGGGAAGGAGATTGTTACCGATGCACCTACTGATAATCAAGGTAGAGGAGAAGCCTTTTCTCCTACAGACCTACTGGCAAACTCCCTGGGTAATTGCATGTTAACCATTGTAGGCATTGCGGCGAAGTCGCATGGTTTTAATATTGATGGGGCAACAGCGGAAATTACAAAGATCATGGCCGAAAATCCACGTAGGGTTAGTGAAATTGTAGTTCATCTTCAGTTCCCTTCAAATGATTATTCCGATAAGGACAGGGCAATTATTGAGCGTGCGGCAAGAACATGCCCCGTGGCTTATAGTCTGCACCCTGAAATAAAACAAAACATAACTTTTAGTTACTAGTTATACAAGCTTGCTTACATGAGTAATATTTGAGCAGGTAAAATATTTGGTTGAAAAATGAGCAAAAAAAAGAAGACGGTTGTTGAAACCGACGCAGATGTTATCTTGATAGGAGCGGGCATCATGAGCGCAACGCTTGGTGTACTTTTAAAAGAATTGGAACCTAGCTTGAGCATAGAAATTTATGAACGTTTAGACGTGGCAGCGGCAGAAAGTTCTGATGCTTGGAATAATGCAGGTACAGGGCATTCGGCTTTTTGCGAATTAAATTATACCCCACAAAAGGCAAATGGTACTGTAGATGTTAAAAAGGCGGTTGCCATTGCCGAATCATTTGAAATTTCAAAACAATTTTGGGCTTACCTATTAGAGAAGGGCATTTTGTCTGATCCTTGTTCTTTCATTAGGAATATACCTCACCTCAGTTTTGTGTGGGGAAAGAAAAATGTAGATTATTTGAAGACCCGTTACCATAACTTAAAAGAGTTTAATTTGTTCAGCGATATGCAGTACAGTGAAAAAGCAGAAGAAATTAAAGATTGGATGCCTTTGGTTATGGAAGGAAGGAAGGCAGATGAACCTATTGCGGCTACCAAAATGGATTTGGGTACAGATGTCAATTTTGGATCGCTTACCAGGGAAATGTTCAATTACCTGGCCAAACAGGATAAGGTAAGTCTACATTTCCATCATGAAATACGTGATCTCGATCAGCAAGATGGAGGAAGCTGGGAAGTGAAAGTTAAGGATTTAGACACAGGGAAAAAGAAGAAATGCACAGCTAAGTTTGTGTTTATTGGTGCAGGTGGTGGTTCATTATTGCTGTTGGAAAAATCTGGAATCAAAGAAGGAAAAGGTTTTGGCGGTTTTCCGGTAAGTGGTCAATGGTTGAAATGTACCAATGAAGAGGTCATTGCCCAGCACCATGCAAAAGTTTATGGTAAGGCGGCAGTTGGGGCTCCACCAATGTCGGTACCTCACTTAGATACCAGGATAATTAATGGTAAACAGGCCCTATTGTTTGGACCTTATGCCGGCTTTTCAACTAAGTTTTTGAAAAATGGATCGTATTTTGATTTAGCTGCGTCTATCAAGATCAGTAATATTCGTCCTATGATCTCGGCGGGATTGAAAAGTATCGATTTAACAAAATATCTGATAGAACAGGTGAGGCAATCTCCAGAAGATAGGTTTGAAGCTTTAAAAGAATATATGCCCAATGCAGATATAAAAGATTGGGAGTTGGAATTGGCGGGTCAAAGGGTTCAGGTGATCAAGAAAAAACCAAGTGGAGGTGGAATCCTGGAATTTGGAACTGAGGTGGTAAGTGCTGCAGATGGTTCTATAGCTGCTTTATTGGGGGCTTCTCCGGGAGCATCTACCGCAGTGTCTATTATGTTGGACCTTATGAACAGGTGCTTTAAGAAACATATGCAGACAGCCGATTGGCAAAGCAAGATCAGAATGATGATACCCAGCTATGGCCAAAAACTGGCCAATGATGACGAGCTGTGTAATGAAACCCGTCGACGTACCTCTGCTATTTTAAAACTCAATAGTCTGGCAATATCTTAGGGCTGACACTTGATTTTACAGCAATTAAATAATATGCCAGTTCATTGAAAGAGCTGGCATTTTTTTATGGGAAAAAGATAAGTTAGGCCTAGTTTGAGATCACCTCGGTAATTTCATCTGCAGAAATATCACCATGTGATGCGTCTAACAGGCATTCGCCATTTTTAATGAGAAGCACTTGCGGCGATTCGTGATGTACATGGAAAACATCGGCAATATAGCTGGAAATATCACGGTGATTGATCAGGTCGAGGAAATAAAACTCGGTACCTTTAGGGATATTTCCCCAATCCAGTTCGAAGTTTCTTTTTGCCATTAGACTGATAGAACACCTTGTGCTGTGTTTGAAAATAACACTATAGCCCTCATGTTTTTTAATCTCGTCTATTTGGGCAATTTCATTAAGGTCATTCCACTGCATGTGTTATCTCCTTCTTTTGGCTTCAGGATAAGAGCTATAGGCAGGGCACAAGCGGTTAGAACACGATTCTAAAACTGTGATGGCACAGAATAAAAATAACAAAAGAATAGCTACTTTTTTCATTCGGATATAGTTTTTGTTTTCAGTAGTAATGAAATGATCATGGCAAATTTCTAGCTGTTTGTGGATGTTGTATGCATGATTTTTCACCTTAAAGGTTGATTTTAAGTTACTAAAGTACAGTTTTTCTGACAATAAATTGTTATGGTCTATAAACTTGATGCATATTCGGCCATTTTTAGTGCGGTAATGGCGGCTTCATCTCCTTTGTTGCCATGTTTACCTCCTGCCCGGTCAATAGCTTGCTGTTCGTCATTGGTGGTTAATACGCCAAATATGACGGGCTTACTGTATTTTATCCCCACATTGGTAATGCCATGGGCAGCGGCGTCGCAAATAAAATCAAAGTGTTTGGTGTCGCCCTGTATTACACATCCGATGCAGATCACCGCGTCAAGGTCGCTTTTTTTATTTAACAGCATATCGGCGGCCCCGGTAAGCTCAAAAGTTCCAGGTACACTCAGGGATAAAATATCGCTCTCGTCAACGCCTTGTTTAATCAAAGTGTCGAAAGCACCCTGGTATAGCGCTCCTGTAATTTTGGCATTCCATTCTGCAACGATGATCGCCATTTTATAGCCTTTACCTGAGGGTATGGTCGTATGTGAAAAATCTGATAGGTTTTTAAGGTGTGTTGCCATGATGCAAAGATAGGTTTTTTAGTTGTTTACTTGTTAGGTTTCGTTTGCCTTGAAAGCCAGAATGTTGCTTTTAGGGCAAGCAAATTTGGGCACCAAAAGGCTAAGTTTAATTTTTGAAAGGTCGGAAAGATTTGAAAAAATATTGGGTAGCATAGGGCATAAAAAAGGCTTCCAAACATTTGGAAGCCTTCTACCCAAGATTTGGGGAATTATTTTATTTGAGCATTCGCTCTGGCAATGTACTCATCAATCATCTGGGCTTCCTGGCTCTCAGGGAACTGGGTTTTGATTTTAGTGTAAGCTTCTTCGGCAGCTTTGAAATCTTTCAAGGTTTCGTTTACTAAGCCTAATTTTTTCAAAAACATTGGCGAGGTAAACTTATTGGTAGATTTATCAACTGCTTTTTTGTAATAAGTGGCAGCTTGCTTAAAGTCTTTAAGCTCGCTATAGGCATCTCCCAGTAATCCCAATGCTAAAGGATCGGCAACAGGGCTTCCGGTTGGACTATATTTACCCAAAGCTTCAGTTGCTTTTTTGTAGTCGCCTTTACGTAGGTAGATACCGCCCAAATATAAATTGGCCAGATTAGCAGATTTTGTATTTTCATACTCTTCGGCAATTTTTTCAAGGCCCGGATAACCACCCTCTCCATTAATTGCTTTGTTAGCTAGCGAATCTACACCTACAAACTGCTCTGCTTTGAACATTTGGTTGGCCGCATCTTCTGCTCTATTCTTTAAATAAACATTTTGATACCAGATGAATATACCAATTAGAACTACTATAGCTCCAGCAATAAATCCTAAGCTTTTAGTATTCTCTTGTATAAAAGAACCTTTTCTTACGGGTTGTTCTGTTTCTTTCTCTGTTGCAGACATTTTATGATTAAAATTAAAGGATTGCAAAAATACATTTTTCATTTAAAGTATCAACCCCTTTTAACTATTTAATTAAACTTTAGTGTATTAGCAAAACTAAAAAAGGGTAACTTTGGCTTTCCGTTATGTGGCTAAAAAACATTACCCTTCTCAATTTCAAAAATTATGCTTCGGCCAACCTTAGTTTTGCCAAGACAGTGAATGCATTTGTGGGCAACAATGGTGCAGGGAAAACTAATCTACTGGATGCCATACATTACCTATGCCTCTGTAAAAGCTATTTTAATCCGATAGATAGCCAGCAGATCAAAGTTGATGAAGATTTTTTTTTGGTGCAGGGCGATTTTGATAGGACTGAAAAGAACGAAAAAATTTCCTGTGGGCTAAAGCGGAACCAAAAAAAATCGTTTAAAAGAAACAAAAAAGAGTACGATAAATTGGCCGACCATATCGGATTGTTTCCGGTCGTTATGATCTCTCCCTATGACATTAACCTGATTATGGATGGAAGTGAGGAACGGCGAAGGTTTATTGATAATGTAATTTCGCAAACAGATCCTAAATATCTGGATGAGCTGATCATCTACAATAAACATTTGTTAAATCGAAACTCATTGCTGAAACAGGTTGCCGCCACTCGAAAATTGGATGTAACGCTTTTACAGATTTTAGATGAACAGTTGGTTAGCTCGGGCAATCTCATCTTTGAAAAACGTAAACAGTTCCTGGTAGATTTTATTCCCTTATTTAACCAACACTATACTTTTATTACCCATGATGCCGAACAGGTATCTTTAGTCTACCAATCTCAGCTCAACGAACAACGTTTTGAAGATTTGCTAGCGGGGTCGATAGAAAAAGACAGGTTATTGGAAAGAACTACTACAGGCATCCATAAAGATGAGCTACTTTTTACCATCGCAGAAATGCCTTTGAAAAAATTCGGCTCACAAGGACAACAGAAATCCTTTCTAATTGCACTTAAGCTTGCTCAATATAGCTACCTGCAAAAGTTTAAAGGGTTTAAGCCTTTATTGTTATTGGATGATATTTTTGATAAATTAGATAACCAAAGAATACATAAGCTAATGGAAATGGTTTCGCATCATGATTTTGGACAAATCTTTATCACAGATACGAATAAAGATCGGGTATTGGCCGTTTTTAAGGAAATAGCCGTGGAAGTAGATTTGTTTAATGTAAAGAATGGAGTGGTAGAACATGCGTAAACCTAATGATATCACATTAAAGCAGGCCATTGACAAGATGCTTGCACATTATAAGCTTCGTGGAAAATTTGATGAGACGGGTGTAGTGTCTTTATGGCCCGAAATTATGGGAGCTGCAGTAGCCAATAGAACCAAGCAGATTTATGTTAGCCAGAAAAAACTTTTTGTTCGAATAGAATCTTCTGTCGTGAAGAACGAATTGTTGATGGTCAAATCTGCCATTATTGACAAACTCAATGAGCGGGTAGGGTCCAAAGTGATTTTTGAGATCGTTTTTTTATAGAATAAGGCTGGGAAAAACCAACCTTATTCCTTGTTCCCTCCGAAGAGCTTGGAAATTAACCAGCCCAACAGGGCAATGATAATCACTACTAGAATTATTCCTGTCCACATCCCAGTCTTAAAGATACCCTCTATCAATTCGCAGCTGGACAGTGTGGTGCATAATGTGGCTATAAAAGCCATGGGAATTATTTTTTTCATAAGAAATGCCGTTTTATGGTATTAAAACAGCATTGTCCTATAAAAGTTTTAAATAATTATTGACCTACCTTGATCAGTTCCACTTCAAATATCAGCGTGCTGAATGGAGGGATATCTTCTCCTGCGCCCCTGCCACCATAAGCCAATTGATAAGGAATGAAAAATCTATATTTTGCACCTTCTGGCATAAGCTGAACACCTTCTGTCCATCCTTTGATCACCTGATTAAGTCCAAATGTTGCAGGTTCGTTTCTATCATAAGAACTGTCAAACTGTTTACCATTAAGGAGCGTGCCCTTGTAGTGTACCGTAACTTGGTCGGTAGCTTTGGGTTTTACCCCAGCTCCTGGTGTAATGACCTCATATTGTAAGCCACTTGCAGTTGTTTTGATGCCTGGTTTTGTCTTGTTCTGTGCAAGAAAATTTTCACCTTCTTTAATGGCCGGTGCATATTTTTCCTTGTCTTTTTCTTCACGAACTTTAGCTAGGCTTTCAAATAAGCTATTGATAGCCGTTTGTGATACTTGCTCGGTCATTAAGGCATTGCCTCCCGAAAAAGCATCTTTCATGCCTTTGTTCAATAGCTCATAGTTTAATGATTCCAGCCCTCCAGATTTAAGGTTGCTGGCCATGGCAAGGCCAAAAGCATAACTGGCAGAATCTAGCTTGCTCTTAAAAACCACAGGCTTCGCTGCAATAGTGGTTGTTTTTTTTGTAGGTGAGGCCTTTTTTGCTGCCGTAGTGTTCTTTGCCGCAGTATTGGTTTTAGGTTGGGTTTGTGCGTTAGCGCTAATGGCAAAAATAGAGGCCAAAGCAATAATATAAGTCTTCTTCATTTTAAATATTGAGTTTCGAAATATACAAATAAAAAATAAGCATCCTAATATGGGATGCTTATCTGTAAAATCAATTTATACCTTGATTAAAAACGCTCGTCTGCAGTGAAGAAGAAATCACCTTCAATTTGTGCATTCTCGTCAGAGTCAGAACCGTGAACCGCATTTGCATCAATAGATTTTGCATATTTCTGGCGAATGGTACCTTCGGCCGCTTCAGCTGGGTTAGTTGCGCCAATCAGTTTTCTGAACTCCTCAATGGCATTGTCTTTTTCTAGGATAGCAGCTACAATTGGTCCCGAAGACATAAAGCTTACCAGGTCATTGTAAAATGGACGTTCTTTGTGGACTGCATAAAATTCTCCAGCTTTTTCAGCAGATAATCTAGTGTATTTTAAAGCGATGATTTTAAATCCTGCCTTAGTAATATCATTTATGATAGCACCAATATGTCCGTTAGCAACGGCATCAGGCTTAATCATAGTAAAGGTTCTATTTGTGCTCATTTTTATAAAAATTTTTGCAAAAATACAATTATTGACCTAAATAATACATCATTAGCAGAAGAAAACTTTTAGTTTTTAAGAAAGCAGTTACCGTAGTGTGCTGTCTCTATAGCCCCGTTTTTCGGTTTACTTGGCTTATCATTTATAACAATTTGTCAAATCAACAGTTTAACAATTAAGCAATATTCAACCTTAAATCATTAACTTCGCAATTATAATTATATGATATCAGTTTCTGAGTTAAAAGACTTGCTGGCTACGCCACAAAAAATAGTGATCACTACACATCATAAGCCAGATGGCGATGCGATGGGCTCGTCTTTGGGCCTTTATGCCTACCTTATTCAAAAGGGCCATCATGTGAATTTGATTACGCCTACAGATTATCCCGAATTTCTGCATTGGATGCCTAATAATTCAGAGGTGATCATCTATACCGAAAATGTGGCAAAATCTATTGGTCTGGTGGAAGAGGCCGCTTTGATTTTTTGCTTGGACTTTAATACGTTGAGCAGGATCAATGATCTGGGTGAACATATCAGGACTTCTTCAGCCATTAAACTAATGATAGACCATCATTTGGAGCCTGAAGATTTTGATGATTTTCGTCATTGGGATATTAACGCCTGTGCTGCTGCCCAATTGGTATATGACTTCATAGTTAATGTAATGAAAGAGGCCAATTTGATAAACAAAGATGTGGCTACCTGCTTATATACGGGTATCATGACCGATTCGGGATCATTTCGCTTTCCTTCGGCAACTTCTGCCGTGTACCGCATTGCTGCAGACCTGATCGATCTGGGTGCTGAGCATTGGCGTATACATCAATTGGTGTATGATAATGCTTCAGAAAACCGCCTGCGATTTTTAGGTTACTGTCTTTCTAATAAATTAGAGATCTTAAGGGATTTTAATACCGCCTTGATTACCGTTTCGAAGGAAGAGTTGGAGAAATACCATATCAGTACGGGAGACACCGAGGGCATTGTTAATTATGCGCTGTCTATTAATGGAATAAAATTGGCTGCTTTTATCATTGAACGAACAGATCGGGTAAAATTATCTTTGCGTTCAACCGGCGATTTTCCGGCCAATGAGATTTGCAAGAAATATTTTCAAGGGGGAGGGCATAGGAATGCTGCCGGTGGTGCATCAGATAAAAATCTGATAGATACCATAGCAGATTTTAAGGCGATTTTGCCAGAATACAAAAGCCAATTATTGCTCTAACGGCAAAAAAAATTAAACAATCAAAAAATATAATAAATAATACAGAAACCTGATTAACTTAGCGGGCTTAAAATGTAAAAGTTGATATTTATATAAAACATTAAAAAACAATTAAAAAGATAAATGAAAAAAAGTTTAGTAATTCTTCTTGCAGCTACTTTGGGCTTAGCTGCTTGTAATTCTGAGAAAAAGGGTCCAGGTGGTTTGTTATACAAAATACACAACTCTGCAGGAAAAGAAAAAATAAAAGAAGGCGATATCGTTAAAATCAATTTTACACAAAAGAATGAAAGAGATTCTGTATTAGGCAGTACCTATGATACAGATCAGGCTCAAATATTCCCGGTAGGTAAAAAGACTTATGCAGGTGATATGCAAGACGTACTTACCCTTTTTGGTGAAGGAGATAGCGCAACTTTCAAAATCAACCTTGATACCATGGCTTTTCACACTAAACAACCTAAGCCAGAGCAGTTTAAAAACGATAAATATTTGGTGTTTACCGTAAAAATCGAGAAAGTTTTCAAAAAAGGAGCAAATGAACCTGATTCGGTTTTCCAAAAGAAGGCAAGTGACTTTTTCCAGGCAGACTATAAAGCTGATATGGATAAAAAGAAAAATGCAGAAGAAGGAAAGATCAAATCTTATATTGCAGATAATAACTTAAAAGTACAAACCTCTGCTAGTGGTCTGCAATATGTGGTTACTACCCCTGGTAGTGCCGATAAAGCTGTGGATGGCGATACTGTATCTGTAAATTATACAGGTAAGTTCACTAAAAAAGGAAACGACAAAAAATATAAAGTTTTTGATACCAGTGATGAAAAAGTAGCTAAAGAAGCAAAAGTACACCAGCCAGGTAGACCTTATGGCCCAACAAAAATGGTTGTAGGTGGTACCGTACCTGGTTTTACAGAAGCGATCAAATTAGTAGGTAAAGGCGGTAAGGTTACGGCTATTATCCCTTCTAAATTAGGCTATGGCGAGCAAGGTGGTGGTCCAATTGGACCTTATAGCCCATTGGTTTTTGATATTGAAGTGATTGATATCATCAAACCTAAGGCGGCAGCTCCTGCTGCACCCGCACCTGCACCTGCTGCACCCGCACCTGCAAAAAAATAGTTAAATCATTCACCTGAAATTAGAACCCTGCTCATATTCGTGAGCAGGGTTTTTTTATGGCATAAATAAAAGATAACTTTGTAGCATGTTGTTGACCGATACCCATACCCATCAGTACTACGAAAAAGATATAGAAAAAAGGGCACAGGCCATGGAACGTTGCTTTGCCAATGGTGTAAATCGACTGTTTTTGCCAAACGTAGATATTTCCTCTATCTCACTTATCGATGAAATAGTGGCGGCCTATCCCGAAAACTGCTTTGCCATGGCCGGTCTGCATCCCTGTGAGGTGAAGGAAGGTTACCAGCAGGTGTTAGAGGAAATCTATCAAAGCATGCCAGATAGGAAAATTTATGCAATAGGAGAAATAGGGGTAGACCTATATTGGGACAAAACCACTTTAGCTATTCAACAGGATGCATTTAGGCAGCAGATTAATTGGGCCAAACAGCTCGATCTGCCGTTTGTTATCCATTGTCGCGAAGCCTTTGATGAAACCTTTGAGATCCTGGATGATTTGAAAGACGAAAAGATGCGGGGCATTTTTCACTGTTTTACTGGAGACTTGGCTCAAGCAGAAAGGGCCATAAAATTGGGGTTTTATTTAGGGATAGGCGGAGTAGTTACTTATAAGAAGGCAGGACTAGATCAGGTGCTTTCCCAAATTTCGATCCAGAACATCGTATTGGAAACAGATTCGCCCTACCTGGCGCCGGTGCCGTTTAGGGGAAAGCCCAATGAAAGCAGCTACCTTGTTCATATTGCTCAAAAAGTTGCCGATATTTATCAATTAAGCTTGCAGGAAGTGGCAGAAATTACCACAGAGAATTCCAAAAAGATTTTTGGGGTTTGAATTTCTGAATAAATGCTCGTTTCGCTTATTGTTTTTACAATCGATCAATAAAATGGTTAAATATTTGCTAAATCTTGTTCACGTGGTAAAAAGCTGTGCGAATGTTGTTTAATTTGTACTTGCAATCCATAGCTGTACTTTAATGACTAAGATACTAATCATCTACACCGGGGGCACCATTGGCATGGTTAACGATGCCAAGACCGGTGTTTTAATTCCTTTTGATTTCGAACAGATTAAGGCCAATGTGCCAGAACTTGCCCGATTGGATTATGAGATGTCTGTACACTCATTCAATCCAATTATCGATTCGTCAAATATGCACCCCAACCAATGGAAGGTATTGGCCGAACTGATTAAGGAAAATTACGAAGAATTTGATGGTTTTGTCATTCTACATGGATCAGATACCATGTCTTTCACCGCTTCGGCATTAAGCTTTATGCTTAAGAACCTGGCCAAGCCTGTAATATTGACCGGTTCACAATTACCTATTGGGGAAATTAGGACAGATGCCAAGGAGAATTTAATTACCGCATTGGAAATAGCGGCGACAAAAAATAATGGAAAAGCTGTAGTGCCCGAAGTGTGCATCTATTTTGATAATCAATTGTTTAGAGGAAATAGGTCTATAAAATACAATACAGAGAAATTTGAGGCCTTTCGTTCGCCTAACTATCCAATTTTGGCCGAAGCAGGTGTGCTGTTGACCTTTTTTCATAAGGAAATTTTACCGGTGCCAACAGCGCCATTTTATATTCAAACTGAATTTGATGCCAATATTGGCGTTTTGAAGGTTTATCCAGGGATAACAGAAGAAGTAGTGGCCGCGGTAACCAAATCGAGGGTGAGGGCAATTGTATTGGAAACCTTTGGCTCGGGAAATACCACCACAGACGAATGGTTTACGGATGCCTTGGCGCAGGCTATAGACAATGGTAAGATTATTGTTGATATTTCACAATGTAAGCGCGGTTCGGTACAGTTAGGTATGTATGAAACCAGCAGCAAACTGAAAAAAATGGGGGTTGTAAGCGGCTACGATATGACTTTTGAAACTGCGGTAACCAAATTAATGTATCTGCTTGCCGCAGGCATTTCCGACGCAGAAATTAGACAGCAGATGGAAGTTTCGATTGTAGGTGAGTTAACTCATTAATCTTTAGGTGTTATACGTTTTCTTGTCGGTTTTAAAAAAGCGCTCACTAACGTTATTGTGACATTCTTGGTGCGGGTTCTTTTGGGCGCAGTGGAATTGATGAGCTAAAGTAAAACTTCTGCAATTATGACACCCATCATTATATAAGTAAGCATTAAACCTTATTTTTGTTAACGATTAATACGTATCATGGCTTGATACTTGATAGGTACTACTTGATTCTAATACACTGAAAAATGAAGATAGAGCAAATATATACGGGCTGTTTGGCAGAAGCTGCCTATTATATCGAAAGTAATGGCGAGGCTGCTATCATAGACCCACTTAGGGAAGTTTCTCCCTATTTAAAAAGGGCGGCACAGAGTGGAGCAACTATTAAATATATTTTTGAAACTCATTTTCATGCCGATTTTGTGTCTGGACATTTAGATCTGGCCGAAAAGTCTGGAGCAACTATTGTTTATGGACCAACGGCAACCACCGGATTTGAAGCGCATATTGCCCAAGATGGTGAACAATTTAAAATTGGAGCAGTAACCATTACTGCATTGCATACACCTGGACATACCTTAGAATCTACCACTTATCTGCTTAGCGACGAACAGGGCAAGCACCATTGTATTTTTAGTGGAGATACCTTGTTTATTGGCGATGTAGGAAGACCAGATCTGGCTCAAAAAGGTAGCTTAACCATGGACGATTTGGCGGGAATGCTCTACGATTCGCTAAATGAAAAGATAAAACCATTGGCCGATGAGGTCATTGTCTATCCGGGACATGGGGCAGGTTCTGCCTGTGGAAAAAGCATGAGCAAGGAAACTTTTGATACCTTGGGGCATCAAAAGCAGGTTAACTATGCCTTAAAGGCTGCTACCAAAGCGCAATTTATAGAAGAAGTAACCGATGGGATTTTACCTCCTCCTCAATATTTTGCAAAAAATGCGGCAATGAACAAAGGAGGGTACGAAAGCATTGATGAAGTATATCAAAAAGGACTGCAGCCATTAGACCCGCGGGCATTTGAAGATATGGCCAATCAAACAGGAGCGCTCATATTGGACACTCGAGATCCACAGGTTTTTGCTAAAGGCTTTATTCCAAATTCAATCAATATAGGCTTAAATGGACAATTCGCACCTTGGGTAGGCGCCTTAATTACCGACCTAAAGCAAAATATCTTGTTGGTGACCGAAGAGGGCAAAGCAGAAGAGACCATTACCCGCTTGGCCAGGGTAGGTTACGATTATACCATTGGCTATCTACAAGGTGGGATTGCTGCTTGGCAAAATGCCGGCAAGGAATTAGACCATATTAAATCCATAAAAGCAGAGGAGTTTGAACAGGTCTCTTTGCAAGATCCAACTTTATTGGCCTTGGATGTACGTAAACCCGGAGAATACGAAGCTGAGCACCTGGAAATAACCTGGTCTCGCCCTTTAGATTATATTAACGATTGGACAGCAGAGATGGATCCAAACAAGACTTATTATATCCACTGTGCAGGTGGTTATCGCTCTATGATTGCCGCATCGATCTTGAAGGCCCGTGGAATAGATCATGTAATAGATGTGGCTGGCGGATATAGTGCCATTAAAAACACTTCTTTAAAACGTACAGATTTTGCTTGTCCAAGTAAGGCCATGAAAGTTTAACGTCATGACCAGTTGTTAAGAGTGCTTGCTGCAATTTTTGGAAAGGAAACTTGGCCATCTTTTTTATATTAGAAAAACAATGACAATATAGCTTCGGTAACCACAGCCCCGCTTTTCGTTTTAATCTTTTTGCAGCTGTTATCCTGAGCCTGTTCAAGGAAATTGCAGCAAAAAGGATTTTCACTACAATCGGGTTTAATTTTTAAAGGAACAATATCTTGGCAACAGAAAATCAACATTACGATATCCTGATCATAGGTGCTGGCCCTATAGGTCTAGCTTGTGGAATAGAGGCCCAAAAGGCGGGTAAAAGCTATGTCATTATAGAAAAAGGGCCATTGGTGAATAGCTTATATCATTACCCTGTTTTCATGACCTTCTTTTCTACGTCGCAAAAACTCGAAATTGGGGGTGTTCCCTTTGTTAGCATCAGCAATAAGCCAAACCGTAATGAAGCTTTAGAATATTATCGCCGTGTAGCGGAGAAATTTGCATTAAATATCCGTCTTTTCGAAACTGTAGAACGAAGTGAAAAGCTGCCTAATGGTGATTTTGAAGTGTTCACGAATAAGTCTAACTATCAGGTAAAGCAGGTAATTGTTGCTACCGGGTTTTATGATATACCGGTACTCATGAATATACCGGGAGAAGAATTATCAAAAGTAAAACACTATTATCAAGACCCACATTTATACGCTTTTAGTAAGGTTGTGGTAGTGGGGGCAAATAATTCAGCTATTGATGTAGCTTTGGAGACTTACAGAAAAGGAGCTAAGGTTACCCTGGTCATTCGTGGTGGAGAAATTGGTTCGTACGTGAAATATTGGGTAAGGCCAGATATAGAGAACCGAATAAAGGAGGGCGAAATAAAGGTCTATTACCATAGCGAGCTAACCCATATTTCTCCAAATTCTGTGACCATAAAAACACCCGAGGGCCTAATTAACCTGGAAAATGATTTTGTGTTGGCCATGACCGGATATACGCCGAACTTTAAACTGCTGGCTAATTTGGGGGTACAGTTTGATAAAGAGCAAAACCCCATCCATCATACAGAAACCATGGAAACAAATGTGCCAGGACTATATTTGGCTGGGGTAGTTTGCGGAGGTATGGACACCCATAAATGGTATATCGAAAACTCTAGGGTCCATGCAGAACAAATCATGAAGCATATAGTAGGTGCCCAACGCTAAAGTGTATAAGTCTTAAATTAAAGATTTGATGATAATGCTTTCTTAATTGCCTTTTCAATTTCTATTTTGTCAAACCCTCTTGAGGTATAAATAACCTTGCCATTCTTATCCAATAATATGGAGGCTGGATAGGCATAAATACCCAGGTTATTGGCCAGCTTTTCACCATTATAGAGCATTTGATATTTTGGTTTTTCTCTTTGATAGAAGAAATCTATTTCCTCTTTTTTCTCATAGGCATTGATACTTAAGATTTCAATCTTCTTGCCATACTTTTCCTGTAACGTTTTTATTTCTGGAAAAGCCAACATACAATAACCACAGTTTTTAATCCAAAACTCCATCAAAACAATTTTGCCTTTGAGATCAATAGATTGTAGGGTATCTGAATTTGTGGGATCGTATTTAGGCAGTGTCCAATTTTGGAGAAAGCTACCAACCATAACCATTGGTTTTTGGGTGCCTTTCTTTTGGGGTTCGTAACCCTTATAACTAGAATAATACCACGAATCTTCTGCGGGAGATTTTGGATTGACATTGATGTTCGTGAAAATCGTTTTGGTATAATATTGATCTTTGGAGATACTGTTCCCGTCAAAAACCATAAAAGGTAAAGCAGTTGTTTTGTCGATGATCAATTTATAATATTTGATTACCTCACTATCAAAACTGGCAAACCCGTTTGGAAATTCCATCGTTTTTTTGTTCAATGCAAATTGTACGAGATCATAACTTTTACCGTCAATTACGGTGTCTTTTAATGATTTTGGAATGCCTTGGTCCTTTAATAATAAGGGGAGGACGATGCGGATGGTGGTGATGGAATTATAGAGTAGAGATATGCTTCCAAGTTGTTTTGCTGTCCTTTTTTCTAGTTCCACGGTTTTGTCAGCATGGTCTAAAAGAAAATATTCTGTTCCATTATAGACCTGCAGACTTTTTTCATTTTGAAGTTGAAACTTCGCTACTTTTCCATCAGCTGCAGAATCATATTCAAAGTAACTGTTCCCGCTATTCTTTGAAAAGTAATTGTCTTTGAAATTATTGATTTCTCTATAACTACTATAGGAGATGGATTTTAGGCTGTTGAGTATTTCACTTGTCTTGCCAATTACATTTTCGACTGTTGCTACATTTTGGGCCGACGCCATGCTAACGGTAGATAATAAAACTAAAAAGGTTAAGCTATATTTCATGATTTTAAGTTTTTGTTTTACAAATCTATACATCGCAATGAAGCCTTTTTTATGAATTAGACCGGGTGGTTGATTAATTCGACAGAAAGGTCAAAATTAATTTTAGTCTAAAAAATGTGGGTTTTAGTCGAAAAGTAAAATCAATTGAAAAAGAGCTAGACAAATATTATTTACCTTGGTGCCATGTTCAAGCTCAAGACTAAAACAGATTGGAAGTACTTCAAGATAGAATTGATCTTCTTTATCTTCATCTGTTATGTTGGCTCAATCATAAGCGATATCGAATATAGTTTCTATGAGGAGAACAATTTATGGAATTTTACCCATGCCTTAGAGTATAGGTTAGTTATTGGTACGTATATTTTTATCTTCTATAGCATTTATTACTGGGTGTTTTTAAAAGGTTATGTGTTTAAGAAAAAAACCATCCCAATTGTGATAAGTGTGGCCTTTTTTGTTGTTTTAAGCCATATGTACGACAAATATGTAATGAACTGGTCCATTACTAAATTACCTTTTGTATCAGCTGAGCTGAAAGCAAGGGCTTTTAAAGATTTTAGTAGACCAACCTTATACTTTATCATCAGTTATACACTTAACCGCATTCTTTTTACCATTATCGGTTTTGCTTTTTTGATCCGGTCTTTACAACAGGATGAACAACTAAAAACATTAAAAGAGCAACAATTAATTTCCGAATTGACCTATTTAAAAGCACAGTTGCAACCCCATTTCTTTTTTAATACATTAAATAATATATATAGCCTGGCTTTGAAACAAGATAAGGATACAGCGCCATTGGTGGCTAAATTGGCAGAAATGATGCGTTATATTTTATACAGGACGGAAAATCAATTAGTGCCTTTGCATGATGAGATCGCATTTATAAAAAATTATGTAGAAGTAGAGAACATTCGTTATCGTGCGGCAATAAATATTAATTTTGATGCACAGGGCGTGGACAAAGGGGGTCAAATTAGTCCTTTGCTATTACTGCCATTTATAGAGAACGCCTTTAAGCACGGGGTAGAAGAAGAGGAAAAGGAAGGCTTTGTGAAGATTATCATCTGCAAAACAGAAGAAGAGCTGACCATGGAAGTGAGCAATAGTATAGCAAGTAGGCAAAGCAATAGGGGAGGAATCGGTTTGATAAATGTGAAGAAGAGATTGGAAATATTATATCCACAAAAGCATATGCTAGAGATACAAAGTAACAATGGAGTTTATCAGGTAATTTTAACACTAAAGATGACATGATCAAATGCTTAATTGTAGATGATGAGCCATTAGCGCAAGACATCCTGGAAACTTATATCAACAGCCATGAAAACTTATGTTTGGTAAAAAAAAGTAGCACAGCTTTTGAAGCCTTTGAAATATTGCACCAACAACAGATAGATTTAATGTTTTTGGATGTGAAGATGCCTGCCTTAAGCGGGATAGATTTTCTAAAATCGCTTAAAAATCCACCAGCGGTTATTTTTACAACAGCTTTTCCCGAATATGCCGTAACCAGTTATGAGTTAGAAGCCGTAGATTATCTTTTAAAGCCAATTACCAACGAACGTTTTCAGAAGAGCATACAAAAATTTCTTAAATTAACCGTAATGGCAGTTGACGAGGAAAAGGACTATACCTATTTCAAGGTTTCAGGAAAACTATTAAAAGTGTTGCATATTGAACTTTTTTATGCCCAATCTATCAAAGATTATATTATGCTGTATACCAGAAATGGTAATTTCATGGTGCATATGACCATGAAATATTTAGAGGAACTGTTGCCGAAAAAGCAATTTGTAAGAATTCACCGTTCTTATTTGATTAATCAGGATTATCTTTTGGAGATGGGGAAGAACCAGGTTAGGATTCATAACGTAGAAATCCCCATTGGAGAAAACTATCGTAAAAACCTAGCGGCGGTAAAAAGTTAAAGATATGTTAAGCTTAGAAACCCCGTAGGTTTTTATTGTTCAACGGTAAAGTTGAGAGACTTCGCCTTTTAAAGCCTACGAGGTTGGATAAATTTTGTTCAAATGTGCCCAGCCTAAGTTACCGAAGGGAAGGAAATTCCCTTAATCTTACTATAGAGCTCAACAGCATAAAGGTCGGTCATGCCAGAAACAAAATCCAGCACACTTTGTATTTTTGAATACAGGTCGTCCTGTTCGTTTTGAAACTGTTGAGGGATGAGCTTTACCAACTTTCTGTAGTAATGCGTATCATTATGTACCCATGCAGGTACAAATTCTTCCAATAGACCTGCCATTACTTTATAGCCAGAAACCTCTTTTTGGATAACCGACTCGTAATTATAGATTTTTTCTATCGAGATTTTTTCAATGGCCTGCCAAGCGGTAAGGTAATGTTCAGGAAGTGCATCTGTGAGGCTCTTGTTAAAATGGCCACTTAAGATCTGGTCTTGTGCCTCATAAAAAATTCCTGAGCATTCCTGTATTAAGGTGTTAATGGCTTTTGCCCTTAACAAACTTATTTTGGCATCTTCGTCCTCAATTTCATTTTTTAGTCTTGCATCTAACCTTTCGTCATTGCAAAGCGGTAATAAAAGCGTTTTGACTTCTTCAAAACTTAATATTTTTAATCGATGGGCGTCTTCCAGGTCGATGATATTATAGCAGATATCGTCGGCAGCTTCAACCAAGTAGGTGAGCGGGTGGCGTAGGTAAACTAAGGGAGCCTCATTTTCTTTGATCATGCCCAATGCATTGGCAATGGTGCTAAAGGTTTCCTTTTCCGATTGAAAGAAACCATATTTCTTTTTATGCCTAAACTTTTTATCATGCCCAATGCTCGATTCGCAGGGATATTTGGCAATTGCGGCCAAAGTAGGATAGGTAAGGGCATAAGCGCCGTTGCCCTTGCCCTTAAAACCATGGGTTAGTATGCGAATAGCATTTGCATTGCCTTCAAAATGGGTGAAATCTTTTTTTTGATCCTCACTTAATTGTTCAAGGTATTTTTTTCCTTCTCCATCTGTAAAATACCTTGAAATGGCAGCTTCGCCAGAATGGCCAAAAGCAGGATTGCCCAAGTCATGGGCCAATGCTGCTGCGGCAACAATATTGCCCACCTCGCTCATTAATGGTTGGTCATTATCGATAGTTGGCTGGTCTTTTTTTAGCTGATGGTAAAATATGCGGCCCAAAGAGCGGCCAACACTTGCTACCTCTAAGCTATGGGTGAGCCTGTTGTGTACAAATATGCTTCCAGGGAGCGGAAAAACTTGGGTTTTGTTTTGTAGCCTCCTAAATGGAGACGAAAAGATCAATCTGTCGTAATCTCTTTGGAATTGAGATCTTGCCTCATCTGTATCTTCGTTTAATTTTTTCTCATGCCCCCATCGCTGTGAAGATAGGAGCTGTTTCCAATCCATCATATTATTTATTTTAGCCAATTACCTAAGTGGTAAGTATATTTTGCCTTGTAAACATCTACCCGTTTTTTGAATTTCTTCTTTTATTGGGAATAGCCCCATTTAGAGTCCAAGTTTGGTTTAAATTTTCTGCGATGTTAAGCAATTTTTTGGTGTGGTTAAACTATAATGTATATTTCTGTGGCAGATTATTCCTTGAGAAACTTGTCACCAATCAAATTCAATTGAAGTCCGTATTCCAGATAAGCCTTTAAACCATCCAGCACCGTTGTGAAACCACCGGTGCTATCTTTGATCACAGCGATGAGCTCGTCGCCCGTTTGATGGAAGCCGTAGTTTTAATTACCACATAGGTACGTTCGTTGTCAATGGCTTGAAAATCAAAATCAACTATAGTGGCAGGTGTATCCCACTCGAGTATGATTTTTTTGTCTTCGATAATTTCTTTGACCACCACTTCTGTAGAAACATTGTACATTTCCCATTGCCAGGTAATGCTTTTTCCAGCTGCCAGTTTGCCACTGGACTTGGTGAACCAAAAGTTACGGGTGATGGAAGGATCTATAAAGGCATTAAAAACCATTCTGACAGGTTTTCTGATTAGCATTTGGGTTTCTACACATGGAAGGTTGTTCATGTTATTGATTTTTTGATTGGAGGATGATCAATAAGCGCCATGGCTTTATCATAAGCCTTTTCACCCATTTCTATTAATTGATTCGATTTGTGGAAGTCGAAGGTGCCACAGCTATTTCTGGGAATTTCTACCACCAGGTCAGGCTGATAGTGGGCTATGGTCAATTGGGCCAACCTGTCCTGGGTAAAATCATAAGAGGTGTTCATCAAGTCGAAAAGGGAAATTTTGGGCGTGGTGTTTTTTACCCCGCTGTTCCAATATTTATATAGCCAACTTTTGCTTTTCTCTTTAGGGGCTTCTTTTTGGTCGGATATAGGTATATTTCTTCCGTTGATGTTTACGGCTACAACGAGGGTGTCTTCTCGTTTTTGGATTAAGCTAAGTGGCAATGGGTTAAGTACGCCGCCATCTACCAAAATACTGTCTTCGGCCAATACAGGTGTAAATACGCCAGGAATGGAAATGGTAGAGCGTAGGGCGGTAAATAGATTGCCGGAGCGATAGTGTACTTCTTCCATATGCAACATGTCGGTGGCCACGGCGGTAAAAGGGATTTTAAGGTTTTCAATTTGCTGATCACCGGTAATTTTGGCAATTAAATTCCATATTTTCTCTCCTTTTACAAAGCCCCTGCTATTTAAGGTGAAATCTAGTAAGCTGAATACATTACTTCTGGTTAAGGTTTTCAGCCAATCTTTATAGGCGCCTAAAAAACCGGCACAATATAAACCGCCCACTACTGCGCCCATCGAACAACCTACCACTTCGCATATTTCATAACCATCTTTTTCTAAGCCTTCAATCACGCCAATGTGGGCTATTCCCCTGGCACCCCCACTCCCCAGAACCAACTGTACTTTTTTCTTCATTATAAAAAATGAAATTGATCAGCTAATAATTTTCTTTTGCAAATTGTGCAATGGCCTTTTCTACTCCTGCAACATCTTTTGAGGTAATAAATGAGCCTATTACGTGGTTCCCCGTATGGGGTAGTGCCAATTTTTGCTTTTTACCAGCTGGAGTGCCCAATTCGTCGAACATTTTGAGCATGGCAGATATACTTACTACAGGATCTTGTTCTTTTTCATTTTTATAGTAATACAATAAGAGGGTAGGCTGAGTCACTTTTTTAAACAATGTGCTGCTCATGGAGGTTTCCAATAATTCCTGAAGCTCAACCACAGATTCCAAACGATAATGGGTATACCAGTACTTTTGGTATAAAGGGCTCCTCCCATCTACTCTTCTTTCGTCTCCACCAGTTACCAGTCGTGCAATCTGTAATCCCCAAGGATTATTAAGCATCCAGGCCTTATTGTCGTTAATGGCAATGTTTGGCGATAAAAGGATAAGGCTGTGTACTTCGGGATAGGTGGCGGCCAACTTTAAAGCTAATGTTCCGCCCGTGGAAGTACCTGCCAAAATGACTTTCTTGCCTAATTTCTTACCAATGGCGTAGGCCTGTTGGGCGCTTTCCCAAAGTCTATCGGCAGTAAGGTATTGCATGGGGGCTATGGTATCAATGCCATGATCGGCTAATCGGGCCAAATATAAATTGGCCCCTATGGACTTGGCAAAAGTCTTATGGACAGGGTCGCCTTCTTCTTTCGAGGCAGAAAAGCCATGTAGGTAAACTACAGCATAAGCGGTTTGCTGATGACTGCTGTCTGCCCATACAATTTGGGCATTGTTGCCTGGCTTTATTCGATGCTTAGCTTCCTGTTGATCAATAAACGTTGTTAAAGAATCTATAGATGGAACCTTAGGTAAATCCTGTCGATAAATTGGTGTTTTAGGTTTGGGGCCTACCAAATAACCAAGGGCAAGCAGAACTAAAATGGAGCCGAGTATTCTTAAAAAGATTTTCATGCGAATAGTTTCATTAAAAATACGCTTTTAATGGAAATTCAACTAAGTTTGCAAACAGATTTTTAGCTAGATGCCCGGAATAGATAAAATAAAACTACCTATTGCAGAAGAGATTGATGCATTTGAAATCAAGTTCAAGGACTCGATGCACAGTAATGCACCTTTGCTCAATCGTATTACCCATTATATTGTAAAGCGAAAAGGAAAGCAGATGCGTCCAATGTTTGTATTCTTTGCGGCTAAACTTTGTGGTGGCATAGTAGAATCTACACACCATGGTGCGGCCTTGGTAGAGCTCCTGCATACGGCAACCTTGGTGCACGACGATGTGGTAGACAATGCCTATGAAAGAAGAGGCTTTTTTTCGATCAATGCGCTATGGAAGAATAAGATTGCCGTTTTGGTTGGCGATTATCTATTGGCGAAAGGCTTGCTGCTTTCGGTAAACAATAATGAATTTTCCCTTTTAAAGATCGTTTCCGAGGCTGTACAGCAAATGAGCGAAGGAGAATTGCTGCAAATAGAGAAGGTACGTAGAATGGATATTGGAGAAGAGCTCTATTTTAACGTAATTCGCCAGAAAACAGCTTCCCTTATTGCTTCATGTTGTTCCTGTGGTGCCGCCTCTACTGGAGCATCTCCCGAAGTGGTGGAAAAAATGAGGTTGTTTGGAGAGTTGGTGGGCATTGCCTTTCAGATAAAAGACGATACTTTCGATTTTGGTACAGATGATGTGGGCAAACCTTTGGGGATTGATATTAAGGAAAAGAAAGTTACTTTACCACTGATCTATGCGCTGAACAGGTCGGATAAGGCAGAACGCAAAAGAATTATCAACCTGGTAAAAAACCATCAGGATGATCCAAAGAAAATACAAGAGATCATTGATTTTGTGAATAGCAAGGATGGCGTACATTATGCCAACCAAAAAATGCTGGAATACCAGAATAAAGCTTTTGAAATTTTATATGAATTTCCGGAAGGTGATGCCAGAACAGGACTGGAACAATTGGTAAGATACACAACAGAACGAAAAAAATAATGTCGCACGAATTATTATTTATTGGTGGTTTTTTGCTCTTCATAGTGCTTATACTTGCACTTGATTTAGGACTTTTTAGTAAACGCGATCATACCATTAGTCTTAAACAAGCTGCGGTGATGAGCTTCGTAATGGTGGTATTGGCTTTGAGCTTCTACCTTTTGCTCATCCTAAAGGGGGAATATCTACATGGAATAGATAGCTTTGAAAAGCTTGAACAGATTGTGAAGGCACATCAGCACCAGATCACTTTGGTGCCTGGGCATTTCGAAGAGAGCCTTCTTATCTATAAGAAAAACCTGGGCATTGAATTTTTAACGGGCTATGTGATAGAATATGCCCTTTCGGTAGATAATATTTTTGTCATCGTACTTATTTTTTCAGCTTTCGCCGTTCCGGAGAAATATTACCATAGGGTTTTGTTCTGGGGTATTTTGGGCGCCATTATCATGCGGTTTATCTTCATTTTTGCAGGAGCGGCCCTAATTAACCAGTTTGCTTGGATCTTATATGTTTTTGGTGCTTTTCTGGTCTTTACAGGAATAAGAATGTTCTTCTCTAAAGAAGATGACGATGCCATTGATCCGGCCAACCATAAAGTGGTAAAATTTGTATCCAGGTTTTTTAAAATCCACCCGCACTATGAAGGAAAGAAATTCTTTCATAAAGTAAACGGCAAGAAATTATTAACACCTTTATTCCTGGTATTATTGATCGTAGAATTTACCGATCTGATTTTTGCGGTAGATTCTATTCCCGCTATATTTGCGGTGACCAAAGATGCCTATATCGTCTTCTTTTCTAATATTTTTGCCATTATGGGCCTAAGGTCCATGTTCTTTCTATTGGTGAATATTATCCATAAATTCCATTACCTTAAAACAGGCCTCGCATTTTTATTGACTTTTATCGGTGTTAAAATGTTGGCCCACGATTATTTGAAACTGTGGGGGTTTACAACCGAGCATTCGCTGATTATCATCGTCGCTATCTTGGCCATTAGCGTGATTGCTTCGTTGATGTTTCCGAAGAAGAAACTTAAAGTATAGAAATTGTTAGCTAAAACAAAGCCAACAATTAAAAGCGCTTACTTCACCCGCTTCTTGTTATCGCTTACGAAAGCTTCCCAGCCAGAATAGCTTTTGCTTTTTCCACTGGTAGGTATTCTCTGAAAAGAATGGCAGACGGCTACGGCCAGTCCATCGGTGGCATCCAAAAATTCTGGTGTTTCGTTAAAGTTGAGCAGGCGTTGCAGCATGGCCGCTACTTGTTCTTTGCTGGCCGTACCCTTTCCGGTAATGGATTGTTTTATTTTTCTGGGCGCATATTCTGTTACGGAAATATCCCTTGAAAGTGCTGCTGCCATGGCAATCCCCTGCGCCCTGCCTAACTTTAGCATGACCTGTATGTTTTTTCCATAAAAAGGTGCCTCGATAGCTAAAGCATCTGGTTTGTAGGTGTCTATAAGGCCTATGGTCTGCTCAAAGATGCGTTTTAGCTTTAAAAAATGGTCATCAAGATGGTCCATACGCACCACGCCCATGTTCAACAGTTCCATTTTGCTTCCTTTTTCTAAGATCACCCCATAACCCATAATAGCAGTACCTGGGTCTACTCCCAATATTACACGTTCCTTTTTTTCAACCAACATACAACAATATTAAGCATATTTGCACACACAAAAAGCAATAGTTTGACATCTAATTACAAAAAAATATTAACCACCCTGATCAAGATTGCCGTAGTGGTTTTCGCTTTTTGGTTTATCTACCATAAATTAACAAAACATAACGACTTAAAACAGTTTGTTTTATTGGTAAAAGATATTCCACCTGTACAGGTTTGGAGCGTGGTGACCATTGTTTTTTTATTGATGTTTTTGAATTGGG
Organism: Pedobacter sp. ASV28; assembly: GCF_016428855.1. Lineage (GTDB taxonomy): Bacteria > Bacteroidota > Bacteroidia > Sphingobacteriales > Sphingobacteriaceae > Pedobacter. The sequence continues at coordinate 37,395 of NZ_JAELTN010000017.1, read as the reverse complement.
GAGTTGAGGCGGTCAAATGGCAGAAATTGATTGCCAAGGTAGAGCAAATAAGCCTATGGAGTGCCATCGAATCTGTTTTTTGTGGATTAACATGGGCTGTTTTTACCCCTAATAGGATAGGAGAGTACGGAGGAAGGGTTTTCTTTTTGTCGCCCAAACGTAGGATTGCGGGGGTGGTGGCCATGACTGTGGGCAACATGGGACAGTTGGTGTTGACCAATGTATTCGGAGCAATCGGGGTCTGTGTGTTTATCTATAGGTTCATCCCGCTCGAACCCATACTGTTCCTTGCCGTTTGTGGTCTGGCTTTTGTGTTTGCCCTGTTCTTCTTGGTTTTTTACTTCAACATTAAATGGTTGAATGGTATTTTGCTGGCCATGAGGATAACGAGGAAATACAAAAAGTTTTATGCGGTTTTGGGCAGTTATAAAAAGTCTGAACTCTTAAAGATCCTGCTTTTCTGTTTAGCCCGATATGCCGTTTTCACTACGCAGTATTTCATCATGTTTTTATGGTTGATCCCCGAACTGAACCTGCTGGATATGCTCATATTGGTGCCTATCCTATTTTTTGTTCAATCGGCCTTGCCTTCATTAGATTTGCTCGACATAGGCATTAGAAGCGTTACCGCACTGTTCTTTTTTAAATATGTTACCCCACAAAATGCGGCAGTAGTGGCATGCATTGCAAGTATTTGGCTCGTCAATATTATAATTCCTGCTATATTAGGATCTTATTTCGTGTTTAAACTCAATTTTTTTGGAAATTCTCAACGGCATTAGTTACTTTTTTGTTTTTTTAACCCTTATTTATGTATTCGTAGTCATTACATTTATTAGGGGTTGGGCCAAAATACCTGTTTTTAAAAGAAGCAAAAAAAGGCTTTCCACGTTGGTGTCCATCATTGTTGCTGCACGTAATGAAGAAGATAAGATTGCCAGTACCATAAATGATATTCTTGCACAAGATTATGAAGGTCATTTGTTTGAATTAATCGTAGTCGATGATCATTCTACCGACACTACGGCGCAGGTTGTAGCTGCTTATGCTGAAGACGGGGTAAAACTCATCAGGCTGAACGAAGATCTTGCCCTTAATTCTTATAAGAAGAAAGCAATACAAACCGCTATTGGCCAGGCGAAAGGTGAACTGATTATCACTACCGATGCCGATTGTAGGATGGGCAAAGGCTGGCTGAGTACCATTGTAGATTGTTATGAAACCAATGGTTATAAAATGATATCGTCGCCAGTGGCCTATTTTGAAGAAAAAGGTTTTTTTGAAGAGGCGCAGTCCTTGGAATTTGCCTACTTGATAGGTTTGGGGGCTTCTACTATTGGCAATAAAAATCCAAGTACCTGCAATGGAGCCAATTTGGCCTATGAAAAACAAGCATTTCATGAAGTTGGCGGATTTAAAGGAATAGACGATCTGGCATCTGGAGATGATGAACTTTTATTGCACAAAATATCAGCTATTTATGGGAACCAGATAGGCTTTCTTAAAAATGAAGGGGCCATTGTGTACACCCATGCCAAAGCAACTTTGCGGGAATTTATCCAACAACGTAGGCGTTGGGCTTCCAAAAGCACCCGTTACAAAGAGAAGTCGGTAATTATTTTGGGCGTTAGCGTATGGCTGTTCAACCTTAGCATTATCATCAATGCGATATTGAGTATTTTCTTTCCGGCTAATTACCTGCCATTTCTATATTTCCAATTAGGTGCCAAGCTTGTTATAGAGTTCATTTTCTTGAATAATGTTATGGCATTCTTTAAAAGAAAGGCGTTGCTGGTGTGTTTGCCCATATTAAATGTACTGCATATTATATACATTGTTTATATTGGCATAGCTGGAAATTCGGGCAAGTACAATTGGAAAGGTCGTATGGTTAAATAGAATAAATGAGCAAGAAAGCCCCCTCAAAAGTTTGGAAGAAATTTAAGCGTAATAAACTTGCCTTTGCAGGCCTGATTTTTATTGTGCTGTTGATGGTCGTTGGTGTATTAGGTTATCTGATTACACCTGACCAGACCCCTTATGCCAATACCATGCATTTACAGTTAAGTAATAAAAAGCCTGGACGAACCTTCCAGTTTTTGATTATAAGCAGAAATGATCAGGTCAAAAAAGTTGGCTTTCTTCATAGAATGCTATATGGTCAAGAGGCTAATTATAAAAGTATTCCCATAACATCTTATCGAGTGGAAGGTGATAAGGTTATTGCTAAAGAATATATAGGAGATGATGAACTGGCTGAAGATGCTGCTTTTCCACTTGTTTCTGGTGAGTTTGCCTATAAACAAACTTATTATTTGGGTACAGATATGTATGGGCGGGACATGCTGAGCCGTCTAATTCTAGGGGTTAGGGTTTCGTTATCGATAGGTTTAATGGCTGTACTAATTTCTATGTTTATCGGTGTTGGCTTAGGTGCTATTGCAGGTTATTTCGGTGGGAAAATAGATGCCGCCATCAGTTGGTTTATGAATGTGATCTGGTCTTTGCCTTCCTTATTATTGGTGATTGCCATTTCATTTGCATTGGGTAAAGGTTTTTGGCAGATTTTTATTGCGGTGGGCCTATCTACATGGGTAGATGTGGCGCGTTTGGTTCGCGGACAGGTCATGGCGCTTAAGCAGGTAGAATTTGTGGAAGCAGCCAAATCATTGGGTTTTTCTAATGGCAGGATTATTATAAAACACATTCTGCCCAACATAGCGGGACCAATTTTGGTGGTCGCCTCAGCTAATTTTGCCTCTGCCATTCTACTCGAAACCGGATTAAGTTTCTTGGGTTTTGGAGCACAACCACCAATGCCCAGTTGGGGTACCATGATTAAAGAACATTACGGTTATATTATTATGGATGCCGCCTATCTGGCAGTGCTACCTGGCCTGGCCATTATGCTTACAGTTTATGCTTTCAACCTAATAGCCATTGGTCTTCGTGATGCCTTTGATGTAAAAGGTCAGAATACCAGCGTTTAAGTGGTTGTTTTCGATCTTTAAGGGACTTGCACTGAGCAAAATTTTGGGCTTAAATTAAATAGTTGGTGTAAATGCTAAAAACTGATAAGTAAATGCATATAAGTGCTATTTTTGTAAAATGCTGCTAAACTGTTATCAAATAGAATTTATGGAGGCTGGCTGCGATGAAGCAGGACGTGGTTGCCTGGCAGGTCCGGTAGTGGCGGCAGCGGTAATTCTGCCCAAAGATTTTTACCTAGATGGTCTTAATGATTCGAAACAGTTATCCCATAAGCAACGCGATGAGCTTCGGCCCATTATAGAAGAAAAAGCATTGGCTTGGGCAGTAGCCATGGTAGATCACGAGGAAATCGATAAGATAAATATCCTCAATGCCTCTTTTTTGGCGATGCACCGTGCGCTAGACCAATTGCTGTTGCGTCCAGAATATCTGGTGATTGATGGTAACAGATTTAAACCTTACCAGAACATCAAACATTCTTGTATTGTAAAAGGCGATGGCAAGTATCTGAATATTGCTGCGGCTTCTATTTTGGCGAAAACACACCGTGATGAATACATGAGCAATTTGGATCTGGCCTATCCTCAGTACGAGTGGAAAAAGAATAAAGGGTATCCTACCATAGCTCACCGTAAGGCCGTAATAGCCTTGGGCGCTTCACCATACCATCGTAAAACATTTAATGTAAGCAGTCCTCAACTCACCATTAAGTTTTAAAGCGATGAAAGTTCTACTGTTAAGCAATAGGGTGCCTTTTCCGCCAAACAGTGGTTATCCCATAGTGGTGTATAATACCATTAAGGGCTTGCTCCATCAGGGAGTGGAAGTCACTTTGTTCAGCCTTAACAGTTCTAAGCATTATGTGGATGTAGATGATATTTATGATCCTATATTTGACCAGATAAATTTTCATTCTTTTACCATTGACATAGAAGTGAACATCTGGGATGCTTTTGTGAATATTTTTTCGAGCGAATCTTATAATGTTTCGAGATTTTTTGATGACGATGCGGAAAAAGTATTGGAAGGCATATTAAGGGAGCATGAATTCGATATCATACAGTTTGAAGGCCTGTTTGTGGTACCTTATATAGATACTGTGAAAGCACATAGCAAGGCAAAGTTGATCTACAGGGCACATAACATAGAGTTTGATGTATGGGAAAGATTGGCAATGAGAGAAAGTTTTACACCACGCCGCACCTATCTGGAGTTTTTGTCGAGAAGATTAAGGGCCTATGAAACAGAGCAGGTCAACCGCTTTCATCAGGTGTTTGCCATCAGCCAGCCGGACCGTCAAAAATTATTACTGATGGGCTGTCGAACAAAACTAGATGTATTTCCCGTAGCATTGGATTTTGAGAAATATAAGGTAGATGTTGGCAAAACCAGTTTCCCTACATTGTTTCATTTGGGGGCAATGGATTGGAGGCCAAATAAGGAAGGGTTAGAATGGTTTTTGGATGAGATTTGGCCTGATATTGAAGAATTGAGTGGCGAATTGCGATTTTACATTGCAGGGAAAAATATGCAACGCCAGTTTTTTGAATACGATTCTGATAATCTTATTGTAGAAGGGGAAGTGCTAGATGCCGTTGAATTTATGAACAGTAAGGCCATTATGATTGTACCTCTGCTTTCGGGAAGTGGAATGCGGGTGAAAATTATTGAGGGTATGGCCATGCAGAAATGTATTATTGCCACTACAATGGCTGCAGAAGGTATTGATTATAAGCAGGGTAGGGATATCCTTATTGCAGATACGGCCGATGAATTTTATCGTTCCATCCTAAAATGCATTACGCAACCTAACCGATGGCTGGAAATTGGTAAAAATGCCCGTAAGACCGCCGAAAAGCATCACGAAATTCATGCAAATGCCAAACGTATGGTAGCTATTTATCAAGAGTTGATGGAGGCCAAAATACGATTGGATTAATTTATAGGCAATGTAGTTTTTCTGCCCATTCTATACCGCTAGGTAATTCACTATCTGAAAATTCCAAGTGTATTACCCTTCTTCTTCTTTGGTTTGTTGTCCTTTCTGAACTATGTAACAACAAAGGCTTCATGATCATAATGCCTCCTGCCTTTACATTACAGGTAATTTCCGTTTCTGTAGTCCAGTTGATGGTTTCGGGCCTGTAAATATTTTTTAGGTGCGATTTTGGAATAACTTTCAGGGCGCCGTTTTCAGCATTGGTATTGTCTAAATGAATTCTAATGGTAAAAATGTTCTTTAATATTTCCAGAGGTGGTTGTACTGCAAATTGCTGCTGCTTAACTGTCCATGAGCTAAAACCCACCAAGTCTGTATTTCTATCTACAGCGATAGTTAGGTCTTGATGATAAGGGACATACCAATTTGACGTTGAGGGCTTATCGAAATAAATGCTTTTTACGTTAAAATAACCAGTGCCAAAAATTCCATAGATTAATGTCTTCAATTTGTGGTTGAATATAGGCACCATACTGTCTGGTACTTCTTTTAAGAATTGTCTGATGGCAAATAGATCAGTAGATTTTCTAAAGGTCATTTTTGATTGGTCGGCCTGCTCTATCTGGTCGACAATCTGATCAATCTCCTCTTTGGAATAAATCTCCTCGATAATGGCAAATCCATTTTCGGCAATTTGATCTTTAAAAGAAGTCGGTTTGTCCATTGGTAATAAGAATGCTTTTAATAATTAGCTAAATTAATATTTTTAGCCTATCGCTATTGTTTAGCCTAGAAAGAGATCTAGGTCAAAAACTCAAAATTACCTGTTTGCCTTTCCTTACCATTGATAATAATGGAAAGTTGTTGTGTCCCGTGATAAAATTTTCTAGTGGTAATTAATTTAAAGCTTTGTTTTTTTTCGATGCTTATCTTTTCATTCGGTTCCAAGGATCTTTCACTGATTTTGAACACTTTTTTGGAAAATTGACCATTTTGCCGAAGGTAATAGATCGAGTATTCAATTCTGAGTGTCTGCTTAAAGAGGTCTTGATTGTGTAGGCTAAAGGAAAATATCAGATCATCGCCTATAGTTACCTTTTTTGTTGAGATGCCAAAGTCTGTTAGTTTAATCTTGTCATTGTTGATTAGGCCATAATGGGCTAAAATTTCTGGGTGTCCTTGCTTGAGTAGTGTTCTACAACCATGTTTAATGATCGCATCGGTTTCTTTTCCCAGGCCTGTCCATTTTTGGGCCAACGAAATAACGATGGAGGTATGGTCTTTGGATATGTCGTTGATGTGGTTGGCTACGCTTCTTCTGACCCATTCGGAGGGATCGCTCTTTAAATTCTCCAATAAAGCTAAATTCGGTAATGGGTCTTTCTTCAATTGGGGCAGGGCCATTGCCCAGGGAAGACGTGGACGAGAGCCCTCGCTTGCTAGTCTCCTTACTTTATGGTTTTCATGCATAGACCATTCATACATTTGCATGAGCATTTTATCCCCATATTTAATAATGAAGGGCCTAACTGCAAATTCACAGCTAATAAATTGGGTGATGAACTCTATGGATCTTATCGAGGCATCATAATGTTCAATTCCAAAAGTCTCGACATAATCGGGGAAAAACATAAACTCCACACTTGTTCCTGTGAATTTTTTTTGCTGAAGTTTAAGGATGATCTCTCGAATACTAAATGTAGCTTTCTCAAAATCATTGGGTAGAAATTGGTGTAGAACCCATGAAGTATGCCTCATGCGGTCTTTCAACTCCTTTTGGGGCCAAGTGGTGTCAAAAATGGCTTCTGTAAATTGAAGCTGATCAAAAGAAGGTAATACTTCTTTTAGCACATTAGAAAAGTTCTCGTAAAACGAAGGGGAATAAATATCTTTAAGAAGGGTGCTCATAAGCGCTTGTAAATTGGAGTAACCGGTTTATCAATTATTTTACTGCTAGAAAGATGTCTACTTCCGCATTATGGATGTCTTGTGCCTTTTCCCCATATACTTCGTAATCGGCCGTAAATGCCCTAGGTAGATCTAAATTCCAGATTTTTTCCCATTCTTCAAATACAATATTCTTTGTGAGGTCTCCTTTTGCCCCTTGCTTTAAGTATGTTCCCTTCGGTATGGTTTTTCCGATCATTCCCTTTGGAATTTCATTCAAAGAACTGACCTTACAGCCTAAAAGGGTAAGGTAGGGCCGGGTGTGATCTTTTTCATAATCGGTATAGACGCAATAAAGAGAATGGTCAATTTTATTGGGAATCTGCGCTGCAATTCCTTCTTCTATAAATGTTTGCCATAACATGGGGATATCTTTTGAAGATTGGCCATTTTCATTGGTGGTTTTTATCGCAATACCGATAATATTAAATTCGTTTAGGGTGTAATTGTCCATGCTTTTAAGATTAAGTTACAAAACTAAAATGGACCAGTGACAGCCTTATGTCAAGGCTGTGAAAAATATTTTGCATTGCAGATTTCAAAATATTCCTGTAGGGACATTTGGTGTGGTTCAAAGGTATCGTCAAGCACATTTAAATGTTGTATGCGATCTAGCCTAAAGGACCTGAAATCTTTCCTTAACCGACAGAAAGCCACCAGTAACCAGTTTTCCTGGGTGCTATATAAAGCAAAAGGTTCAATTGTTCTTGTCGTTGTTTGTTGGGTTTCGGGAGCATAATATTTAATGGCGGCTAGGTTAAAATTGGTTAACGCCAATTGAAGGGTCGATAGGTAGCTGCTGGTCTGTTCGTTCCCTATGTTATACCTAAAGGCAATTCGATCAGCCAGCAGATTGGTTTTATCTTTGGTGCCAAACTTCAATACCGATTTTATTTTGTTAATGGCCAAGGTATACTCTTTAACAAAAGAAGTGTCTTTGTTCCTTAAAATCAATTGTTCGGCGGTGACGAGTGCGTTGGCCTCACTTTCCGTAAACATAATGGGCGGTATATTATAGCCTTCCATTAAGGTATATCCTTTTCCCTCCTTGGTTAAGATAGGGACACCAGCTTGCTCTAATGCTTTGATATCTCTATAAATAGTTCTTGGCGTCACCTGAAATGCTTCGGCAAGTGTCTTGGCCGTAATTAAGCGTTTGGTCTGTAATTTGATCAATATGGAGGTCAGTCTCGAAAGTCTTGAAGTATCGTTATCATTCATGGCAAATTCACAACAAAAATAGTTTTTAAGTTTGCGACTTAATTTTAATGATAAAGTTAGCACAAATGCGGTTAGATCTATAAAAAGCCCGAGGTTTTTGCGATATGGAGAAGATCCATAAAAGTGATTTAATGATAGGGCTTACCTTTGCTGGAACCTCCCTGCATACTTTTCGGACAGTGCCTGGAAATTGATGAACATGTGTTATATATATGTAAAAAATCGGTAGCCAATATTACTTTTGCCCTATTTTTTTGCAAATTGCACTCCACTTTAAATTGAAAGGCTACGGGATATGGGCAAAAAGATTTTAGTTTGGTTTAGGAATGATCTTCGCTTACATGATAATGAGATGTTGGTGGAGGCTATTTCCAAATCTGATGAAATTTTGCCGGTTTATGTCTTCGACCCTCGCCATTTCGATAAAACCATTTACCATACCTATAAGACAGGCGTAGTCCGAACAAAGTTTTTGATAGAGAGTGTATCTTCCTTAAGACAATCGCTGCAAAAAATGGGAGGTGATTTATTAGTGGTGAATGGACGACCAGAAGAGGTGCTGCCAGATTTGGTGGCTAAGTATGACATTGCCGAAGTTTATCACCATAGGGAAGTAGCTAGTGAAGAAACTGCCGTAAGCACCAAAGTGGAAGATCTGCTCTGGAAATTGAAGGTAAACCTGAAACATTTCATCGGCCACACCCTCTACAATAAGGAGGATTTGCCATTTCCGATCAAGGACATTCCTGATGTTTTTACCCAATTCAAAAAGAAAACAGAAAGAGATGCGATAGTAAAGCCCTGTTTTCCGACACCAGATTCCATGAGTTTTGTAAGGGTTGATGACTGGGGCGTATTACCTGAACTGACAAGCCTCGTCAATGGCCATCTATCTGTTCCAGAAAACTTTCGCACCGATTTTATGGGTGGAGAACAAGAGGGTTTAACGCATTTGCATCATTATCTGCATGCTGGAGAAGGGATGATATTGGCAAATGCTACTTTGAAAAAGCACGAAATTGTCTCTAAACTTTCGGCTTGGTTGGCCCTTGGCTGTCTGTCGCCCAGGGAAGTTTACTGGAAGATGAAAGAGGCGGAAACCAATTACGGTGTACGACCTTATTTTCACCAAATTGTATTAGGTTTGCTTTGGCGCGACTACTACCGGTTCATGTTCAAAAAATATGGCAATATCTTTTTTAAACCAAGCGGTTTTAACCCTAATGGGATATTAGAAGACCTGGCCGACAGTGAGCTGTTGCAAAAATGGAAAAATGGCCAAACTGGACAGCCTTTGGTTGATGCTTGCATGAACGAACTTAATACCAGCGGATACATGAACCATACCGCCAGGCAATTGGTAGCTACTTATTTAGTTGATGAGCTTCATGTGAGTTGGATATTGGGAGCCGCCTATTTTGAAGAAAAGCTAATCGATTACTGCCCAGCGAGTAACTGGGGAAATTGGGCCACCATGGCAGGGGTTGGCAACGACCAAAAATTAACCAATAGTTTCGATTTTGAGAAGCAATTGAAATTTTTAGATCCAAAAGGTGCATTCGCACAGGTCGTTAAGGCCTAGAAAAACGTCTATTATTTAGTTACAGTTTTTATTTTATTTAAATGTTAAGTTTATTGCCTTTTCTTAAGGTAAAATCCTAATTTTGCAATACTTATCGTAATAGTTATAATATACAATGGATAATCTATCTTATCTTAACGGCACTAACGCCGAATATGTTGAGTCCTTATACCAGAGCTATAAAGAAGATCCTAATTCTGTAGAGTTTGGCTGGCAAAAGTTTTTTGAAGGTTTTGATTTTGGAAGAGGAGCCGATGCTACCAATGTAAGCGGAGAAGCCCCAGAACATTTTTTAAAAGAAATTAATGTATTGAACCTAATCAATGGTTATCGCCAGCGTGGCCATTTGTTCACCAAAACCAATCCAGTTAGAGAAAGACGTAAGCATCTGCCTACCCTAACGATAGAAAACTTTGGATTGAGCACTGCGGATTTGGAAACCGTTTTCAATTCAAGTGTAGAGCTGGGTATAGGCCCCGCAAAATTAAAGGACATTGTGGCCTTCTTGGAACAGACTTACTGCGGCCCTATTGGTGTAGAATACAAGTACGTGCGTACCCCAGAAATTTTATCTTGGTTAGAGAGTAAAATGGAAGGCGATCGTAATACGCCAAAACTATCTGTCGATGAGAAAAAGAGAATACTTAAAAAATTAAATGAAGCGGTAGTATTTGAAAATTTTTTAGGAACAAAATTTCTTGGTCAAAAGCGGTTTTCACTTGAAGGTGCAGAAGCTTTAATTCCAGCATTAGATTCGGTAATTGAAAAAGGCGCCGATTTAGGTATAGAAGAATTTGTTCTTGGTATGGCGCATAGGGGTAGGTTGAATGTGCTAGCCAATATCATGCAAAAAAGTTATAAAGATATTTTTGCAGAATTTGAAGGTAGGAGCTATGACCCAGATACCCCGTTTGGTGGAGATGTAAAATATCACCTTGGTTATTCTACAGATATTGCAACGAACAAAGGTAAGAGTGTACACTTGAGCTTATGCCCCAACCCATCACACCTGGAAACGGTAAACGGTGTGGTAGAAGGCATGTCACGTTCAAAAATCGATTTTAAATACGGTGGAGACAATAGCCGTTTAGCCCCTATATTAATTCATGGCGATGCTTCCGTTGCGGGTCAAGGTATTGTGTATGAGGTGATACAGATGGCAGGTTTGGATGGTTATAAAACCGGAGGAACGATCCATTTGGTCATCAATAACCAAATTGGTTTCACCACCAACTATAAAGATGCCAGATCCAGTACTTATTGTACGGATATCGCAAAAGTGACCTTGTCGCCTGTTTTCCATGTGAATGGCGATGATCCGGAAGCTTTGGTTTATGCAATTAATCTGGCGATGGAATATCGTCAGAAATATAGAAATGACGTTTTTATTGATATTCTTTGCTACCGTAGGTTTGGTCATAATGAAGCAGATGAGCCGAAATTCACCCAACCTTTATTGTATAAGGCTATAGAAAAACATCCTAACCCTTTAAAAATCTATGTAGACCAATTGATTAAGGAGGGTAAGTTAGATGAAGCTATGGCAAAGGATATGGAGAAAGAGTTCAAGGCACATCTACAGGATTCATTAAACGAAGCCAAAGAATTTACAGCTTCGTCTACTGAGATTAAATTTGGAGGTGCTTGGGCCGATATGCGTCTGGCAACCGCTAAAGACTTTGAGAATTCTCCAGAAACTGCAGTTAAGAAAACAACCTTATTAGAGGTGGCAAAAAGAATTTCTACCTTGCCAAAGCATAAAAAGTTTTTCAAGAAAATTGAAAAATTATTCGATGAAAGAAATAAAATGGCCTCCACTACCCATGTATTTGATTGGGCAATGGGCGAGCAGCTAGCCTATGGTACATTATTGGCTGAAGGCAAGCGTGTACGTTTAAGTGGCCAAGATGTGAAACGTGGTACTTTTTCTCACCGTCATGCGGTGTTAACTTTGGAAGACTCGGAAGAAGAATATGTACCATTATCAAACATCTCTGATCAACAGGCCGAATTTGATATTTATAACTCTCATTTATCGGAATATGGGGTGCTGGGTTTTGAATATGGCTATGCCATGGCCAATCCAAACGCCTTGACTATTTGGGAAGCCCAGTTTGGTGATTTCTTTAATGGCGCACAAATTGTAGTAGATCAATATATTGCCAGTGCAGAAACGAAATGGCAAAGAGAAAACGGTTTGGTCATGTTGTTGCCCCATGGTTATGAAGGCCAGGGACCGGAGCACTCATCGGCACGTATAGAACGTTTTATGGAGCTTTGTGCAGACTACAACATGCAGATCACCAATTGTACTACACCTGCAAATTTTTTCCATGCATTACGTCGCCAATTTAAACGCGATTTCCGTAAACCTTTGGTTGTATTCAGTCCTAAAAGTTTGTTACGCCATCCATTATGTGTAAGTCCATTGGCAGATTTTACAACAGGAGGTTTTAAAGAAGTCATTGACGATGAGAATGTGAAAGCAACAGAGGTGAAAAGAGTAGTTTTCTGTACAGGAAAGATCTACTATGATTTATTGGAGGCGCAAAGAAACAAACAAAATAATCAAGTGGCCCTTGTACGAGTTGAGCAATTGTATCCAACACCTGTTGATCAAATGGAAGCTGCTTATAAGCGCTATAAAAATGCAACTGAGGCAGTTTGGGTACAGGAAGAACCTGAAAATATGGGTGCATGGCCATATCTGTTACGTAGATTAAGGAAAACCATATTTAGTGATATTGAGGTCATCTCGAGAAAGGAAAGCAGCAGTACAGCCACAGGCTATGCAAAACAACATGCCAACCAACAAGCTTATATTGTGGCCGCTACTTTTGATGTACCGACAACAGAAAATGCCACAAAAAAGACAAATAAAAAATTAGTAAATATATAGACTAGCGTTAAGCAATTAGCGGTGGGCATTAGCCTAAAGTGTAAAACCTTCCGCTTGTCGACATGCGTTAAACAAAACATATAAATTAATATGAGTTTAGAAATCAAAGTTCCGCCAGTAGGCGAGTCGATTACCGAGGTAGTTCTATCTCGTTGGGTTAAAAACGATGGCGATTTTGTAGAAATGGACGAAATTATTGCTGAGTTAGAATCAGATAAGGCAACTTTCGAACTTACTGCAGAACAAGCGGGAACTTTAAAAATTGTGGCTAGCGAAGGTGATACGCTAGAAATAGGTGCGGTAGTTTGTACTATTGAAGTAGGTGGTGCTGCACCGGCCAAAGAAGTAAAAGAAGAGGCGCCTAAAGCCGAAACACCTGTAGCAGAGAAAGCAGCTGCCCCAGTAGCAGAGAAATCTGGCGAGAGCTATGCAACGGGAACGCCATCTCCATCGGCAGCTAAGATTTTGGCTGAAAAGGGGATAGACGCTACAGCTGTTAAAGGAACAGGCGTAGATGGTAGAATTACCAAAGATGATGCAAATAATGCCCAAGCGGGTAAACCTGCAGCCAAAGCAGAAGCACCAAAAGCTGCTGCCCAACCTGTTGTTGCCGGTTCAAGGAACGAGCGTAGAGAAAAAATGTCTCCGTTACGTAAAACCGTAGCTAAACGTTTGGTGGCTGTTAAAAATGAAACGGCGATGTTAACTACTTTTAATGAAGTTAACATGAAACCGATCATGGACCTGCGTGCTAAATATAAAGATCAATTTAAAGAGAAGCATGGTGTAGGCTTAGGTTTCATGAGCTTCTTTACCAAAGCGGTTTGTGAAGCCGCAAAAGACTTCCCTGCAGTAAATGCACGGATTGAAGGCGAAGAAATTGTCTATAATGATTTTGTAGACGTATCGATTGCTGTTTCTGCACCTAAAGGCTTGGTAGTACCAATCATTAGAAATGCAGATAGCATGAGCTTGGCGCAAATTGAGAAAACAGTGATTGAACTGGCTACCAAAGCTAGAGATAGCAAATTGACCATTGAAGAGATGACTGGAGGAACATTCACGATTACTAACGGTGGAGTGTTTGGTTCTATGATGTCTACGCCAATTATCAATGCACCACAATCGGCTATTTTGGGCATGCATAATATTATTGAGCGCCCAATTGCTGAAAATAAAGAAGTGGTTATTCGTCCAATGATGTACATTGCACTATCATACGATCACCGCATTATCGACGGACGCGAGTCGGTAGGTTTCTTGGTTCGTGTAAAACAGTTATTGGAAGATCCAGCAAGATTATTATTAGGGGTTTAAATAAAAAACTCCGCCACGCTCTGTGCTTGTTTCAGAGTCTGCAATACGTATAAAACTGATGCTGATTTGTAGCAAAGCGAAAAGCTACGAAATAAAATAAATCCAATAGCTATTGGATCAGCATGACGATAAAAAGCCTTGTTCGTGAAAATGAGCAAGGCTTTTTTATGCATTTTTCCTAATTACCTCGTCATTGCGAGGTACGAAGCAATCTTAGAGCTATGAAGAAGAAATAACAACTTTGAATGATTGCCACGTCGTTACACTCCTTGCAATGACGAAAAAGAGCTTTGTCTAGTTTCTGTTACGTTTTCTTCGATTTTAACTTATTTTGATATTTTCGTTAATCACACAAAGATTAAAACCAGATGAGAAATAAAATTGTACTTGCTGCTTTCTTAAGCATTTTCGCTTCTTCTCTTTACGCCCAAACCATTAACCAGAATACTGGTTGGTTTATGTTTCTAAACAGTACCAAGTTTAATGATAAATGGGGCATGCATTTTGATTTGCAATTGCGTTCACAAGATAATTGGGATGGTGTTAGAAATCTATTGGTAAGGCCGGGGCTTACCTATTATATCAATAAAAACTCTAATGCAACTGTTGGCTATTTATTTACGCAAACTTATTTGCCACACCAATATCCTGTATTTGCGGAAGGTGCCGTTCCCTACGAGCCAAAGTTTACCTTAACAGAGCATCGCATTTGGCAGCAATATATTTATAATCACCAACCTTGGAGAGGTGCGACATTAAGTCATCGATTTAGGTTGGAGCAACGTTTCATAGAACGTCAGACAGATGATTTGTTTTCGCAACGATTCCGCTATTTCTTTAGGTTAATACAGCCTTTGGAAAGACAGGCTGAAGGTTTTAGTAAAGGTGTTTTTGCAGCCCTACAGAACGAATTGTTCTTTAATCTCCAAAATAAAGATCAATTAAATGGTAAACTTTTTGATCAGAATCGTGCCTATCTTGCCATGGGTTATAGATTTTCTAAAAAAGTAGATCTAGAGGCGGGATATTTGAACCAGACAATTAAAGGTTTAAATAATAGTACCATTAATCATGCCGTACAGTTGGCTTTATACACCAGATTTTAGTTTACTTAAAGTCATATTCTAAACTCAAGCCACTAATCTTTTTGATCGGAATACATTTTTTGCATTTTTGCTGCGGAAAATGGAATTTTCTTTTCCTAATTTTCAAATACTGTAGCAATACGCTAACAAGGTAGTCTATTAAAGACTTAAATGATGTCTATGAAAAAAACGTTTATGATATTAATGGTGTTGATCTTTGGTCGCAGAGTTCATGCCCAGGAAATTTCACCAAGTATAAAAACAGGTAAAAGTATTTTTAGTGGAAAACAGTCGAATAGGGACTTTAGCCGTAAGGGCGATTGGTATGTGCATTGGGGCTGGAATTTTTCCTGGTATGATAAAAGTGATATTACCTTTCAGGGACCGGGTTATAACTTTACCCTAAAAGATGTAAAAGCAGCAGACAGGCCCTCTAAATTAAGTCTAGACTATATCAATCCGATGGAGTTGACCACGCCGCAGTTTGATTTTAGATTTGGTTATTTTTTTAAGGATAATTACAGTATTTCTCTGGGCTGGGACCATATGAAATATGTGATGCAGGTGCCGCAGAAAGTGGTTGTTAACGGGTATATAGATCCGGTGGTGTCCAATCCGGGTATTGTTACGGGTAAGTATGCAGGTGTTTATCACAATCAGGAATTAGAGGTGCAGCCAGAAATGTTGACCTTCGAACATACGGACGGCCTAAACTATGTGAGTGCCGAATTGGAAAGATATGATGACATATGGATAGCTAAGAATAAAAAACAAATGTTGACCATGGAAACAGGTGTGGGAGCTGGTTTTGTAATCCCACGTTCTGATGTGAGGTTTTTTGGTGTTGGCGAAAATAACTTCTGGAATTTTGCAGGATATGGCCTCTCCTTAAAGGCCGGTCTTAAGTTTAACGTAACCAGAAAGCTCTATTTCCAAAACGTGACCAAAGCGGGATTTATAGATATGGATAAAATTCATACCACCGGAAGAAACAGCATAGATGGGGCAAAGCAAACCATTCGTTTTTTGGAAAATTATACGGCGATAGGATTTCAGTTTTAGAGAAATTCACCTATATAAAAGGCCCCAATATGCAAATATTGGGGCCTTTTACGTGGGTATAGATTTATACTTTTCTTACTTTTCCAGAGCCAATTACCCTTTGGTTAACTTGGGCATTGCCTTTGTAATTGATACTGCCTGAGCCGCTGATCAGGGCATCAATATTGCCATCGCTATGAACGAAAATCGAGCCCGATCCACTAATACGAGAAGAAAGGTTGCCCACCTTAAAGCCTCCCTTTTCTGGTAAGGAAGCAGATCCACTTAACGTAATGCTGGCTTCATCGGCCTCTCCAGAAATATTCAGTTGACCAGAACCACTAAGTACCGCTGTAAAGCGGTCAACGTTAATGTTGGCCGTAATTGAACCTGATCCACTTAGCGTAGCAGCTAAACTCGAATTATTGATTGTCCCTTTGATGGTGAGGGAACCATCTCCACTCATGGTTAAGCTTTTTAATGTTTTTGCACTTACATGAGCTATTATTTTTTTGTTTTTGTATTTGTGTGCCCAGCTGGTCCAACTGGTTTGTGGCCTAATCATCAGCGTGTTTCCTTTTACCTCCGCTACTAAAGAGGAAATGGCCTCTTCATCCCCTTCAAATCTGAGGTCTTCTTTATTGTCTAGCGTAACGACGACCTGAATTGGACCTCCCGCAGCAATAGCATTGAAATTTTTAACTTCAATATCCTGTTTCTTCAGTTTGGTTATGCCAATGTTAATGGGCAATTCTGCAAAGACGTTTTGCGTAGCCAGTACAGTGATGACAATTAAGCAGGTGTTAATGTATTTTCTAGTCATAAGTTTTGCGTTTTAAAAGGTACTTTTAAAAATAGACGTTGATTGCAAATAAAACGTTGCATAAGCTAAAAACTTATTTGGGTTTCATAAATAGTAGCATGGACATAGGTTTATTCGATTTTTTTTATGGCGATGTAAAAATTAATATCTACTTTGAAATTGCTATCATTTACCCCATTTTCTAATTTTATGGATTGCCAATTTTGGCTTGGTTTGACGAAGCTGAATTTATCTTTTTCCAAGGTAACTTTTACGGGCATATCGAAATTCTTGACATCAGCAACCCAGCGTAGCTGTAAATGCTGGCCTTCAATTTTATATTCTAACATGGGGATTTTTGCATAATGCAGGTATTGATCAAAAACTTTGTCCAATTTCAAGCCACTTTGCTTGGCCATGTAATCTTCCACTTGTTTGGAAGTAACGGTTTGATGGTAAAAAGTTTGGTTCAAACCTCTTAATATACTTCTAAACTTTTCGTCGTTATCTATAAGTTGTCTGATGGTATGAATCAGGTTGGCACCTTTTGGATACATATCTCCATCTCCTTCATGGTTAACATTGTAAATGCCAGTAATAGGGGCCTTGTTGTTAATGCCCCGACGTAGCCCAACTACATAATCTTCAGCCGTTTTTTTTCCTTGTGTAGATTCTACAAAAAGAGCCTCCGAATAATTGGTAAATCCTTCATGTATCCACATATCGGCAATGTCTTTGGCTGTAATGTTGTTGCCGAACCATTCGTGCCCGCTTTCATGTATGGTGATAAAATCCCATTTCAGGCCAATGCCTGTGCCTGATAAATCCTTGCCCAAGTATCCTTTTTTAAATTGATTGCCATAAGCCACCGCACTTTGATGTTCCATACCTAAATGGGGAGCCTGTACCAGTTTGTAACCATCTTCATACCAGGGATATGGGCCGAACCAGTATTCAAAAGATTTCAGCATGGGTTTAACGTCGGCATCCCAATGTGGACGGGCAACAGCGCTGTCTTCCTTTAGTGCATAATAATCTAGGGTCAGTTTCCCCTTTTCGCCATCATAAGAGTCGGTCCAGTGTGCATATTTTCCAATATAAAAGGCCACATTGTAATTGTTGATGGGGTTAGCTACAAACCACTGATGTTTTACATAGCCGTCTTTTGTGTCTATCGAACCACGTGAGCGCCCGTTGGCAATACAATCTAATGCTTTAGGTACACTTATACTGATGAGCATGCTATCTACTTCATCGCTTTGATGATCTTTATTGGGCCACCATACACTGGCACCTAAACCTTGGCAGGCGACCGATATAAATGGATTGCCAGATTTATCTTCTTTGAAAATAAAACCACCGTCCCAAGGTGCATTTTTTGCCACCTTAGGCTGTCCGCTGTAGAATACCGTAAATTGATCTTTGTTACCCTTTTTTATGGTTTTTGGGAAAGTGACGAATACGGCGCCAAAAGCTCTGGTAAAAGGAAGGTCTTTGTCCTTATAGACGATTTTTTCAATTTTAAGGTTTTCAAAAAGATCAAATTGCAACTGATCGAAATCCCTAGTGGCCGTAAAAACAAACTCATTGCTGCCATTTATTGATTTTTCATTAATGTCGATCTTCACATCAAGATGATAATAATTGATATCATAGCAACTGCGCAAATCAGAAAGGGTTCCCCTTAAGGTATCTGCTTTGGAAAAGGCTTTTTTGTCGGTCATTAACTGCGCCTTACCGTACTTGGCTGTACATACAAGTACGGTAAGGGCAATAAGAATGTTTTTCATGGTAGGATAGATTAATTTTTTAATACAGGTAAAGACAAGAAGGAGCTGTTGAAAGTGTCATGATAAATTCGATGTGTGGCCTTTTGGAAATCACCAGGCTCGGCTTCGTAAATGTTCATGAATTTCTGTGGATTTCTATCGGCAAGAGGGAACCATGAGTTTTGGATTTGAACCATAATACGGTGCCCTTTTTTAAAAGTATGTCCTACATCTGGAAGTTGATAATTGACTTTTGTAATGGTTTGGGGAGTAAAAGGTTCAGGTTTTTCAAAACCATTACGGTACTTTCCTCTAAGAATTTCTCCGCGCACCAACATTTGATAGCCACCCATTACCAGGTTATTTGGGTTAGGCGTCGGATTTGGCGTGTCTTCTGGAAAAACGTCAATTAGTTTTACCACATAATCTGCATCAGTACCAGTAGTTGATATTACTAAATTGGCCAATACAGGGCCCGTTAAAGTAATGTCTTCTGTTAAAATATCAGTCTGATAGGTTTTTACATCAGGTCTACGTGAAGCAAAGCGTTGGTCATCTATCATATATTCTCTGGTTCTTCTGGTCTGTACACCATTCTGATAAGGTACGGGGTGGTTAGGATCACTTACGTATTCGTCCCAACTGTCTGTACGTTGGACCTTTTCGAACGACAGCTTACCGTTTGGATGAAGATACAGGTTTTTGGTCTCTATATTTTGTGGAGGCCAAGTAGCAAAACCTTTCCATTGGTTGCTGCCTGTAATGAATATATTGGCTTCGGCTGCTTTGAATGCTCCCTCGCCTTTAAGGTAATATTTGAAAAAAGGTAGTTCAAGGTTTTGCTGATAATAAGTGCTGGTTTTTTGTCCGAAGTTGATATCCCCAAAACTGCTTCCATCGCCACGTACCCATCCGCCATGGAACCAAGGTCCTGCTACCAGGATATTATAATTGTTGGTATTCTGTTTTTCTATGGCCTTATAGGTAGCAAAAGTACCATAGGCATCTTCAGCATCAAAAAAGCCGCCTACTACCATTACTGCAGGTTTTATATTGGTCAAGTGGGGGAGAATTTGTCTCGCTTTCCAGAAAGTATCCAGGTCGGGATGCTTAAATAGATTGTTCCAGAATTTGATGCTATCGGCGAAGTATTTTTCTTTGAGGTTTTTAACAGATCCGCTTTCCAGATAGAAACGATAAATATCTTTGATGGGAAACTGAAAGGGTTTTGGTCCTTTGTCTGGTGTAATGGGCTTTGGTCTAGGTACACCAAAGGAGCTCATGAAGCTAAAGGCATCGGTCAAAAATAAAGCACCTCCGTGATGAAAGTCATCGCCAATGAACCAATCGGTTACCGGTGCCTGCGGCGATACCGCCTTGAGTGCAGGGTGGGCATTAGGCAGGGAGGTTGTAGAGTAGAAGCCAGGGTAGGAGATGCCGTACACTCCGGCCTTTCCATTATTGTTCTTAATGTTTTTTACCAACCAGTCTATAGTGTCATAGGTATCGGTACTCTCATCAATGTCCTTTTTGCCTTTTTTCAAGGTTTGTGGTCTGATGTCTTCAAAGTTGCCTTCGCTCATCCAGCGCCCTCGTACATCCTGATAGACAAAGATGAAACCTTCACGCATCATATCAGGAAAGTTGCCCAAGCTTAATTTGTATTTGTCCTCGCCATAAGGCTGTACGGTGTAAGGAGTTCTGTTGATTAAAAAAGGATATTTTTTGGTAGGAGAAAGGTCTTTTGGGATGTAGATAGCAGTGAACAGCCTTATGCCGTCACGCATCGGTATGGATCGTTCTATTTTGGTATAATGGCTACGTACATAGGCCGAATCGGTTTCTTGGGCAACTAACCTGCCCGAAATTAGCAAGGCAAATAGTGCAAAGTAAATTTTTAAAAATTTCATTGTAGAAATGTTTTGGGGTTAGGATTTCCTTTTAAACAAATATAGGAATGAAAATTTAATTCACGCGTTGAAGGGAATACCTTTAAAAAAGGTACCTGTTCTGTCACAAATCCATCAAATTTTATGCTTTGGAGTAATAAAGGGCGGGGTTTTTGCGTAGGATAGTAAAATTAGAATAATGAAAGATTTGATAGGTAAAAGATCTGTTATCGTTGCTATGGTAGCAATAATGACAGTTGTTGGTGTTGGAACGGTATTGGCCCAAAGGCCTACAAGAGGATTTTCGGGGGGGCGAACGGCTAGTATTAGGCCTGGTCATGTATTTTCAAGACCTTCGAATATTCATATGGGCTACAATAGATCTATGTACCGCCCAGGTCATATAGGATCAATCAATTTTGGGTATAGACCTTATTATACTTATTACAATTATTATAGACCGTTTTTGGGCTTTAGGGTAAACATACTTCCACGTGGTTTTTATTCGCTTTATTTTGGGCCAGACCAATTCTATTATGCAGGAGGGCTATTTTACAGACAGTATAATGATGCCTATGAAGTTGTTGCCCCGCCACTGGGTGCTGAGGTTAAGAACTTACCTTCTGGTGCGCAACAAGTCGTGATAAACGGCCAGAATTATTACGAATTTAAAGGGGTTTACTTTATGCAAAAGGCTTATGCCGATGGTAAGGTGGTTTATGTGGTAGCCGGCAGAGATGGTGTTTTGAATACCAATGAGCTGGTAGGTCCAGCTTACCAAATTGGAGATTTGATAGATCAGCTACCAGAAGGATCGAGAATGGTAACCATTAAAAACGATAAATACTACGTTTCGCCAGATGATGTATACTATGAGGAAGTATCAGACGGAAATAGGGTAAGGTATAAGGTCATAGGTAAATTGCTTTAACGGCAATCTCTTATCGTTGTAAATCATAAAAGCGCAAATCTTAAAGTTCAAAAGATTTGCGCTTAATTTTTTAAGGAAGTTGTTCGGATAATTTTGCGGCTAAATAATGTCAATATTCAATTGCTTGATAGCCATTATCCTGCTTTTTAGCATATTAATGGCCACCGTCTGAGGTATCAATTGGTTTGCGAAATGCGAAACCTAAAATAAAATAAATCAATGCGATAATATACCATACCGCAGGACAGTCATTTTTAAAAACCAATAATCCAAAAAGCAATGCAGTTACACCTACTGCAAAAAATGGGACGTTTCTTAAGTTTATCATATTCAAACTTAGATAAAGTAGCTTATATACGCAATAATAATTGTAGGAAAATTGAGCGTTTATCGATCTCTCCTCTATCACTGAAGAATATTTTTATTACAGAGGAATATAAGAATGTGCTGATTATAACCGAAAATTAAATGAAAGTTTTGCTAAAGTAGACGCTGTTTTTGGTTAGTGATAACACCAACCGAAGGTGAAAAAGGATAAAGAGGCACATAAGCCGACACGCTTGCGCCAGCGTAAAGAGCGTTTGTCACTTTAAAATTGAAATTTGCTTATGAATAGCATTTTTAAATTCATAAGGGACTTATCTATGTTGGGAAGGGGCATGTTTGTTCTTCCGGTTTCTTTTATGATAAGTACCGTTTTTTGTAAACTAAACGGGATTGTAGTGGATCCCGATTTCTCATCGGGAGGAGCGGAAAGCCCGACTAGCGTAACCGATATAATGCTGGCCTGGCTTTTCTAAAAATATGCGCTGTAATTGGTGTGTTTCGGGAAATAAAACCGTGACCAAGTTTTTACAACATTAAAACACTTAACTTTTGGGGTTTAAGTGGTAAAACGTACATTTGCCCTAACAAAAATTCTTAAAAGATCATGCAATACGATGTAGTTGTTATAGGCTCGGGTCCGGGCGGTTATGTAGGTGCCATCCGTTGTGCACAATTAGGTTTAAAAACAGCGGTAGTAGAAAAGTATAAAACTTATGGCGGTACCTGCTTAAATGTGGGTTGTATCCCGTCTAAGGCATTATTAGATTCTTCGGAGCACTATCATAACGCGGCTCATACGTTTACCACTCACGGTATTAACCTTAAAGATTTGAAGGTTGATATGAAGCAAATGATTGCCCGTAAGGATGATGTAGTAGCACAAAATACGGCTGGTATTACGTATCTTTTCAAGAAGAACAAAATCGACGCTTACGAAGGTGTAGCTTCCTTCGAAGATAAAAACACCATTTTGGTCACTAAAACTGATGGTAGTACCGAAAAGCTGACTGCTAAAAACGTCATCATTGCTACGGGTTCTAAGCCTACAGCTTTGCCGTTTTTGCCGATCGATAAAAAACGTATTATTACTTCTACAGAAGCCTTAAATTTAAAAGAAGTACCTAAAACCATGGTCGTAATTGGCGGTGGTGTAATTGGCTTAGAGCTAGGTTCGGTCTACGCCCGTTTAGGAACGAAAGTAACTGTAGTGGAATATGCTCCTGCAATTATTGGCACTATGGATGCTGGCTTGGGCAAAGAATTACAACGCGTGCTAAAGAAATCTTTAGGCATGGAATTCTTAACTAGCCACAAAGTAACTGGTGCATCGGTTAAAGGTAAGGTGGTAACGATAACTGCCGATAATGCAAAAGGCGAAGCCGTGAAAGTAGAAGCTGATTACTGCATTGTTGCTGTAGGTAGAACGGCTTATACTGCTGGTTTAGGCTTAGAAAAAATTGGAATTACTCCAGAGGAAAGGGGAAATAAAATTCCGGTAAATGATCATTTAGAAACTGCTGTTAAGGGTGTTTATGCCATAGGTGATGTGATTAAAGGCGCTATGCTTGCCCATAAAGCTGAAGATGAAGGGATCTACGTGGCAGAAACTATTGCCGGACAAAAGCCTCATATCAATTATAACTTAATTCCAGGTGTAGTTTATACTTGGCCAGAAGTCGCTTCTGTAGGCCAGACCGAGGAGCAATTGAAAGCTGCTGGTGTGAAATATAAAGCGGGTTCTTTCCCTTTCAAAGCGAGTGGTAGAGCTAAAGCAAGTATGGATACTGATGGCTTTGTAAAGGTATTGGCTGATGAAAAAACGGATGAAATTTTGGGCGTTCACATGATTGGTCCACGTGCTGCAGATATGATTGCAGAGGCTGTGGTAGCCATGGAATTCCGCGCATCGGCAGAAGATATTGCCAGAATTTGCCATGCACACCCCACCTATACCGAAGCTTTAAAAGAGGCTGCTTTGGCAGCTACTGAAAATAGAGCGATACATATTTAAGTTAAAAGTTTAGCGTTCAAAGTTGAAAGTTTGAACATTGTGATATATAAAATCCTGCGGTTGCTACCGTGGGATTTTTTTGTGCTATTCTCTTTTGTAGCGGTTAGTGGGAATAAACCCAAAGCCCTTGAAGTGAGGTATTACCACCATAAAAATATTACGTAAATATTTTGTTTTGCTAAGGCTGTGTAACCTGACTTTCGTATTTTAGTAATGATGAGAATAGCTTTTCCCCTAGTTGCAGCATTACTTTGTTTAGCTGCTTGTGTACCACTCAGATCAATTAAATATTTAGTGCCTGATTTGGGCGATAGTGCCAAATTTGAAAATGTAGTCATCCAGAAATCAGAAAGGCCATTTTATTTTAAAAACAACTATCCTAATGATGTTTATACCCCTTTAAAGAAACATATCGACTCAACTATACGCTATACCAAGACCAATGTTTTTCTGGTGATTAAAAATGATAGTATCATTTACCAATATCTTTCTGAAGGGAATAGCCTGGCAGCCAAACAGCCTAGTTTTTCTATGGCAAAGGCTTTTGTAGGGACATTGGTAGGCATTGCTGTAGATCGTGGACAAATCAAGTCGACAAATGAACTGGTAATTCGGTATTTGCCTGAGTTGGCAAAGAATGATGAACGCTTTAAGCGTTTAACCATACAGCATGTTCTGGATATGAGAAGCGGATTTGATTTTACCGAAAGATCGTTAAATCCCTTCTCGAAAATTGTACGTAGCTATTATGGTGCCGATCTGAAGAAGATGGTAGGTAAGCTGAAAATGAAAAATGAGCCAGGTAAGGTTTTTGAATATCAGAGTATCAATACGCAAGTACTGGCATTTATACTGGAGAAGGCTACCGGTAAAAAAATAGAGGTATTAATGCAGGAAAGTTTATGGAAACCCTTGGGTGCAGAGAGCGAAGCCTTATGGAGTTTGGATGACAAGCACCATGTCAAGGCCTTTTGCTGTATCAATGCTACGGCACTAGATTTTGCCAAGCTTGGCAGACTTTACCTGAATGGAGGTAATTGGGAGGGCAAACAGATCCTTTCCAAAAATTGGGTAGAAGTGACTACCCATCCAGATTCATTAACCAAGAAAAGGTATAAAAACCAATTTTGGGCCACTAGGGATTTTAAATTTTTTAAGGATTCTGTAAGTGCGGTAATTTCGCTTGAAAAGGAGGGTTTAGATTATCCTATAGAGAGAAATGTCGATGGTAGGTATTTCTACGCCAAAAAGGTCTATGATTTTAAAGCGCAGGGCATGTTCCACCAATCGATTTATGTGAATCCGCAAAACAAAGTGATTATTGTGCGTTTGGGAGGCCGGCAAAAAAGAGTCAACTTTCACAGTTTTGTGCAACAGGTGGGACGGAGCGTGAAGTAGTTAATTTGAATAAGAGATTGCTTCGTAAACTCGCCATGACGCCACTATTTTCATCATTGCGATAGCTTGTTCCGTTTTGGAAGAGGCACGACGAAGCAAGCTTTTAAATGCAGGTTAATATCCATTGAATATATTCGGTTCGGTACAGATTGAATGCCTTCATTAATTCAAAAGTAATCATTGTGTTAAAATAATAAATGGCAAGGGTATTGGGTGGTTTTATTGTAGGTTTTTACAGACCTTTGTAGAAATAATTACAAATTCCCCGTTCTTTCATGTCAACAATTACCGATAGTTCCGATTTATCCGTTAAAGAAACCAGTAAATACAGTAAAAAGACCATCCGATTAGCTGTTTCTCTTTTTTATTTTGGTCAGGGCTTGGTTTTCGCTAGCTGGGCAAGTCGTATACCCGATTTGAAGGCCATGTTAAATCTGTCTGATGCCGCTTTGGGCAGTATTTTGTTGGCCTTGCCTATCGGACAGCTCATCACCATGCCGCTTTCTGGGAGATTGGTAGCGGTTTTTGGTAGTAAGAGAATACTTACCCTAGCTACTCCTCTTTATGCACTGTGTTTAACCAACTTGTCCCTAGCTACACAAGGTTGGCAATTGGCTCTTTTTTTATTGTTGTTTGGTATTTCTGGTAACTTGTGCAATATTGCATTGAACACACAGGCGGTTACTGCCGAGGGACATTATGGAAAGCCTATTATGTCTTCTTTTCATGGTTCATGGAGCTTGGGCCTGTTCACCGGGGCCTTAGTGGGTTTGTTGATGATGAACCTGCACCTTCCTACCAATACCCATTTCTGGATCATTGCCATTATGGCCTGGCTACATATTTTTGTAAACCATCGTTTCCTGTTGGTTGGTAAAGCGGTACAGAAAGATAAACCAAAATTCTTAATGAAGCCGCAGGGTGTGCTGGTTCAGCTTGGTATCATTGCTTTTTGTAGCATGGCTGCCGAAGGAGCAATGATGGACTGGAGTGGCGTTTATTTTAAAGAAATTGTTAACGCACCAGCAAAATGGGTAATTTTAGGTTATGCTTCCTATTCGGCAATGATGACTATTGGTCGTTTTGTGGGGGATAAATTCATTGCTTCCCTAGGTAGAAAAACAATGCTGCAGCTTTGTGGTGTCATTATTTCAACAGGGATGTTCTTATCTGTCGCATTCCCAAATCTAATTTTGGCTACCATTGGTTTTATGCTGGTAGGCTTAGGCGTTTCTGTCATCATCCCTATGACTTATACCATTGCTGGTAATAACCATAAAATTCCTTCGAGCTTAGCTATTGCAATGGTTTCGAGTATCGGTTATTTCGGTTTCCTAATGGGGCCACCCCTTATTGGGTACATTTCCGAGCTATTCAACCTGCGTTACTCGTTTGCTTTGGTAGGCTGTTTCGGAATTTTGATTAGCTTACTGGTTAGGAAGATCAGCGCAATCAAGTAAAGACCTCTATTTTCAAGAAATCGATCCTATTGATGGATGATTATGGAAATATGGCTAGAATTTCTCAACAATGATTTTAGCGAAAAACCAGACTTCCTTTAAAGAGATTTATAGTCTTGCTTTCCTGTAAATTAAATAAACATTCATATTAAACACACTGCTCAGGTGAGCACCTAGCGTGAGACCAACTTGGCAGATTTATCAAGGTATAACACGTCAACTTGAGCGTTGGAGAATCATAAAGAAAATTAAACCCTTTTCGGTTTCATAAGGGCAAAAAAAGCCCCTTTAATTATAAACTAAAGGGGTTGCATTTGTGTGTGGGTTATTTAAATATTAATGATCTAAATCGTACTCATTTACGTCTTTGTGGTCGTAAGGTTCAACCATCAACTCATCAATAGTTTTACCTTTTTTGTTGAAACCTAATTTTTCTAATATAATATCGAAAATTAGGTAAACCACCGGTACCACAATTAAGGTTAAGAAAAGCGAACTCGTCAAACCGCCTACGATAACCCAGGCCAGACCATTTTTCCACTCGGCACCAGCACCGCTTGCCAAGGCAATAGGTAGCATACCAAATATCATGGCAATGGTTGTCATTAAAATTGGACGTAAACGAGCGTGATTGGCCAATACTAAAGCCTCTACGGTTGTTTTTCCTTCTGCTTTCATGTGGTTGGTAAAATCGACCAAGATAATTGCATTCTTGGCCACTAAACCCATCAACATAATAAAACCTAAAATGGTGAAAATACCAATGGAGTTGTTGGTTAAGGCTAGTGCTAAGAAAGCTCCAATTAAGGCTAGAGGTAAGGAGAACATTACCACAAATGGATAAACGAAACTATCATATAAAGCAACCATGATGAGGTAAACCAAAATAATAGAAGCCAATAATGCGATACCTAAAGTACCAAAACCTTCGGCCTGGTTTTCTTGATCCCCTGCCCAGGTATAACTCACACCAACTGGCGCTTTTAACTTGCCATTTTTTTGCATTTCCTCTAGCTTTGTCTGAAACTCGGCTACTACAGTTCCAGTTGGCCTACCGATTGATTGCGCTTTAACCGATACTGAGGTAGATTTGTTTAAACGCTCTAACTGGCTTGGACCTGAACCTTCGGTAATGGCTGCAAATTGCGATAGTTTAATCTGAGCGCCTTTATTATTAACGAAGATAAGGTTACGTACATCATCAATATCTTTTCTGTTGAAAGCTTGATACTGGATATTGATATCATATTCATACTCACCTTTTCTGTATTTTCCATCTGTATTGCCCGCAAAAGCAGTTTGCATGGTAGAACCTACGGTTTGTAGCGTAAGACCAAGTGCCGACATTTTATCGCGGTCTACCTGTACGTTGATTTCTGGCGTTCCTTTTTCTACCGACAGTTTAATTTCTGTGGCGCCAGGTATCGATGCTAAAACTTTTTGGGCACCTTCTGCATATTTTAAGGCACTATCTAAATCAGAACCCATGACCACCAATTGAATTGGTGCATTTTCGGCAATACCCAAGATGCTGATGGGGACTGTTTTAACTTTTGCACCTACCAATTGTTTGGCCAGTTCACGGCTCATTCTGGTTGCAAAAATATCCGAGGAAACACCTTCACGTTCTTTACGTTCAACAAGCTTTACATTAATTTCCGATTTATAGGCGGTGGCTTGTGTTCCACCAAAATCACCACTTGCCTGTCCAACAGTTGTAATTAACTGGGTAACTTCTGGTTGCTTGCTTAAGAAAGCTTCTGCCCTTTGGGTATAGAAGTTGGTTTGTTCTAAAGGCGCATCTTTAGGTAGTTCAATTTGAACCAAGAATTCTCCCTTATCTGATTTAGGGAAAAACTCTGACCCAATGAAACCTGCACCGGCCAGCCACATTGCTGCAACGAATAATACTATAACAGCAACAATGGTACGTCTTTTATGGTTTAATGACCATGTTAAGATGGAAGTAATCCAGTGGGTGAATTTTTTAAGCTGTTTTTCAAACCATAAGATGAAGCGGCCGAACATATTTTTACCTTCAATGCGTTCCAGTTTGCCATATCTAGAGAAAAGTAAGGGTACAATGGTAAATGAGGCAACTAATGAAAGCAGTGTTGCAATAATTACCACCACACAGAATTGACGTAGGATGTTGGACACCAATCCTGTACTTACGGCAATAGGGAAGAACACTACTACAATTACAAAAGTAATAGAAACTACAGTAAAGCCAATTTCCCGGGTACCATCAAACGCCGCCCTTACCTTGTTTTTACCCATTTCCATATGGCGTTGAATATTCTCCAATACCACAATGGCATCATCTACCAAGATACCTACCACAAGAGAGAGGCCCAGTAACGACATTAGGTTCAAGGTAAAGCCAAATAAGTTGATCCCGATAAACGTAGCAATTAAAGATGCCGGGATAGATACCATTACGATGAGCGCATTACGTAAACTATGTAGGAAGAATAACATAACAAAGGCTACCAGCACAACTGCAAGTATTAAATCGTGAATTACGGCATCGGCAGATTCTAAAGTAAAAATTGAGCTGTCGTTTACAATTTTAATATCAAGTTTATTGGCTGCATATTCTGTTTTAAGTTTTTCGATAATGGCATGCACACCTTTACTTACTTCTACGGCATTGGCATCACTTTGTTTAATGATTTGAATGGCAATGGCCTCTTTTCTATCAATACGAGCTAATTTTTCTGTTTCTTTTT
Source organism: Pedobacter sp. ASV28 (assembly GCF_016428855.1). Classification (GTDB taxonomy): domain Bacteria; phylum Bacteroidota; class Bacteroidia; order Sphingobacteriales; family Sphingobacteriaceae; genus Pedobacter. The sequence goes on along the minus strand of NZ_JAELTN010000017.1, from coordinate 8,054 downwards.
GTGCGTCCTGTACATCGGCAACATCGCCTAAGCGAATTTGAGCGCCAGTTTTTGAAGTGGTTAAAACCAAGTTTCTTAACTGCTCAATGCTAGTGTATTTACCAGATAAACGGATTAAAACATCTTGATTTTTTGTCTTAACACTTCCGGTGGGGAAATCCAAGTTGGAGCTTAGTATCATTTGTTGTACTTGTGGTACAGCAAGATTGTAGCCTTGTAACTTGTTGGCATCTAAGGAAACTTGGATTTCTCTTTCAGAACCACCAATTAAATTTACCTGGGCAATACCGTTTACTCTTGAAATTACAGGGGCAATACGTTTGTCAATTAAATCGTAAAAGGTAATGTCATCCATGGTTGCCGAAGCCGACATAGTGATTACAGGTAAATCATCTAGGGAGAACTTACTTAAAGATGGTGTTTTTACATCTTCTGGCAGCTGAGAAAGAATTGCATTTACCTTACGTTGTGCATCGTTCAGTGAAATATCAATATTGGCCTTATCTGTTAGGGTAATGGTTACCGTAGATAAGCTCTCGAATGATACTGCATTGATTTTTTTGATGTTTTCCATTGAAGATACCGCATCCTCAATTTTCTTGGTCACGGTATTTTCTACTTCGTTTGGTGAAGCACCAGGGTATATGGTTGAAATAGATACTACGTTGTTCGAGAACTTTGGAAGTAATTCATAGCCCAGCGAAAAGTAACTTAATAGCCCCAATAGCGTAAGCGCAGTAAAAACCACGATGACCAAGGAGGGCCTTTTTATAGATATATCTGTTATTTTCATTTCTTATTAAATATTTAGTATTGAGATGATAGATCTTAGACCATTGGTCTTTTGCTCAAAATCTGCAAACTGAGAATTGTAAACTGGACTATTTAACGATGCTTACTGCAGTTCCTTCGGCCAAGTTAATTTGTCCACTTGTAATAACAGTTTCTCCTTCTTTCAAGCCCTCAAGAATTTCAACATTGTCTCCCAGAATACGGCCAGCAACAACTTTACGTATTTTTGAAGTATTGTTCTCTAATACAAAAACTTGGTTGCTACTTACGCTACCCACAAAAGATGAACGTGGGATAAGAATACTAGGTGCTTGTTTAGGAAAGTTAAATATTGCTGTACCATACATTCCCGCTTTTAGGCTATTGTTAATATTGTTTGTTACTTCAATTTCGACAGGGAAGTTTAATGTCTCATCTGCCTTTGCAGCAATGAAAGTCACTTTTCCACTATAAGTATCATTAGGGAACACCGAAGATTTTACGGTGATCTTATCACCTAATTTTAGACTGGCAACCTGACCTTCATTCACATTCACCTTAAGCTTTAGCTTAGAGATGTCAACCAGTTCGAACAATTGGGTGCCTGGAGCTACTACTGCACCTACTTCGATCATTTTTTTGTTTACAATACCGTTGATAGAAGACCTGATATTGGCATCGTTTAATTTACGTTGTTGTTGTTGTAGTTTAAGTTTAGCATTTTCTGCCGTTAGTCTTACCTGATCCAATTGTTGTTGGGTAACTCCACCGGTTTTGAAAGAGTTTTCATAACGGGCAAGATCTTTAATGGCATTTTGATAAGTGGCTTCTGCAGTTTCTCTATCGGTATTCAATATCTCGGCATCTATACGGGCCAAAACCTGACCTTTACTTACACGGCTACCTTCTTCTACAAAAATTTTGGTTACACGACCACTGTTTTCGGCAGAGAAATTGAGCTCCTGATTAGGTGCAAAAGTACCATTGGAACTAAAATCAAGGTCAACAACCTTTTTCTCCACTGTAGCGATACGAACCGCTACGGCACCACCACCTTCGGCAATATAAGCGGTTTTGGCATCGTTTTTCTTTTTGTTATTGTTTAATACGTAGGCAATAGCAGCTAGCACTACAATTATTACGACGATTATGGTTATTACTCTTTTCATTTTATGTAATTTATTTCTTCTATATTTTGGTTTATTGGGCTAGAGTTTTGATTTCTCCTTTGGCTTTAATTAATTGTATTTCGGCAATCTTATAGTTCAGCAATGCTTGGGTATAGCTGTTTTGGGCTTCGGTAAGTGAATTTTCCGTGTCAAGCAAATCTGTTAAGCTAGCCAAACCGTTGTTATAATTGTTTTGTGTGCTCTTATAGATTTCCGTTGCCAATTCAGCATTTTTTTTCTGAGAGGTAATGGTGTTCATGCTGTTTTTTAATTGGATTTTGGCATTCTCATAAGCTAAATTCAAGGAGTTTGTGGTTTCAATCCTATCTTGTTTAGCCTTGTCGATTTCCACATTGGCCTGACGCACTTTTGAACGGGTTAAAAAGCCATTGAAGATCGGTACTTTTAAGGAAACCCCTATGGCCGATGCGCCAAAACCAATAGCTGCACTACTTGAATTTAGAAAATCAAATCCGTTGCTCTGGCTGGAATAGGTATAATTACCAGTTAAAGATAAGCTAGGGTAATATTCAGAAAGGTAAGCTTTGCGTTGCAGGGAAAGCAGTTTGTCTTGATTGTTTAAAAGCTTGATCTCTGTTCTATTGGCCAAAGCAATTGAATCGGCAAATACGGGTAATTGCTTAACTTCGGTTAATTCAGTTTCCGGTAAAGAGATGGGCCTGGCCACTGGCATGCCCATAGAAAACTTCAACTGATTCTCTAATTGGGTAATTGAATTGATGATTTCTGCACGTTTTGTTTCTAAATTGGTAAGGTTAACCTTAATACGGTCCACATCAATTTTTTTGGCCAGGCCATTTTCATACTGGCTTGAGGTAATCTTTTCCACCACTTTTACATTTTTGATGTTGTTTTCTATAACACCCAACTGCTGTCTGCCTACCAGTACCTGGTAATAGTTGTTGGCCACCAGCTCTATAATCTGCTCTTCTGTAAATTGGGCAGTGAGGTTATAATACTCTTCACTTGACCTAGCTGCTTGTAAGCCTGTAAACACGGTTTGGTTGAACAATTGCTGCGAAAGTTGTACACCTGCACTAGAGTTCCAATTTTGGCCCAATTTAAATGACTGGGTCTGGCCACCTATGTTAGCCACCAATTGGCCAATAATAGGATTGTAGGTTAAACCGGCATTCCCTGTGATTTGAGGTAGGGCCTGGGCTCTTATTTCTTGTACCTTGTATCTTCCGCCATCTATATCTAACCTTGCTTTACGAACTTTCACATTATTATCAAGTGCGAACTTCAGTGCATCTTTTAAGGTTACGGGTTGTTGTGCGAAGGTTAATGCTGGCAAACCAAGGCTGGTAAGCAGCAACAGCATCAGTTTTGCCGTTTTTATTCTAAACATAGTTGATTAATTATTAATTTTTGGGTGAACTCTATTTTAGTTAATTGCTTTTGGCAAGTTCTTGCTTTTGCAAGATTTCCTTATCATACTTATGGATCAATTTTATACCCTCATTGTTACAAATTCCGAACAAAAAGTGTCTGGTTATTTCGACCATAATATTCGATAAACTGTTTTTGTTCGTGTCATAATGCCCATTTTGAGTAAAAACAACATCTACTTGATCCAACCTCATCCTCGTAATGATTTCGCTATTGATATCATCCCGGTAGAGGCCTTCTTGTTTGCCCCTTTCCAGGTTTTCCATAATTTTTTTGCCAATTTCTTTTTCCTTAAAGGCCATGAACTTTAGCCACGCTTCCTGATGATATTTTTGTAAATCATAAAAAAGCATTGGATTCATGGTCGCTAAAAAATAATCCATGTCTTGCATGCCAAAGTAAACCTCCTGTACGGCATTTTCAGATGCAATCAAACATTTGTTCATCTGAAGATCCTGGTTTACAATCCTATCTCGAATAAGGATGTTGATAAGCTCATTTTTATCCTTGAAGTTTTGATAGATGGTTTTTTTAGATATTCCTAAATGTTTGGCAATATCATCCATGGTTACGCTTTTAAAACCATATTGGCAAAAAAGCTTGTCGGCACCGTTAATGATATAATCTTTTATTTCCAATTTCGTGTCCTTTCAAAATTCTGCCGCAAAACTATGGAAACTTTTTTTAATCCTAAAGTTTTCAATGATTATTTTTTTAGGATGAGATGAAATTACATTTAACAGACATAGGTTTTAAATGGCAGGTAGACCGCTCTTTTTTGAAATCATTTCTTGTGGTAAATAACTTACATTTGTAGCATAATTATAGACTATGCCCCTCATCAAAGAAAACCATTCTCTTAAAAACCTGAATACTTTTGGAATTGATGTAAATGCCAAATATTTTGTAGAAGCCCATCATGTTGAAGATCTGCAGGCTATTTTTGAAAGTCCTATTGTTAAAGAGCAGGCCGTTTTGATCTTGGGCGGTGGGAGTAATATGCTCTTTACCAAAGACTATGAAGGTTTGATAGTACGAATGAACATTTTGGGTATAGAAGTAGAGCAGCAAGACACAGAAGTGTGGGTAACGGCCGGAGCGGGAGAGGTGTGGAATAACCTGGTAAGCTATTGTGTGGAGCATGGTTTTGCCGGCATAGAGAATCTTACTTTGATCCCGGGAACGGTAGGGGCATCGCCCATCCAAAATATTGGTGCCTATGGGGTAGAAATCAAAGATGTGTTTGCCAGTTGTGAAGCTTTTGAAACTGCTACAGGGCTGGTCAGGACTTTCAGTCCAGAAGAATGTGGCTTTGGTTATCGGGAAAGTGTCTTTAAAAATGAATTAAAGGGAAAGTATATCATTACTTCGGTTACCTATAAATTAAGTACCAAACCTAATTTAAAGACCCATTATGGCGCTATCAATGCCGAATTGGAAAGAAGAAATATACAGCAGCCCAGTATTTCTGATATTTCTGAAGTGGTAGCGGCTATTAGGGTGAGCAAACTGCCAGATCCAAAAACAATAGGCAACGCGGGGAGCTTCTTTAAGAATCCAATCATAACAAAGGCTCAATTCGATAGCTTATTCCAAAAGTTTCCAGAAGTGGCCCATTATCCGGCGCCAAATAATAAGGTTAAGTTGGCTGCTGGTTGGTTAATTGAGCAATGTGGTTTTAAGGGCGTAGTAGATGGCCAAACTGGTACTTGGAAAAATCAAGCTTTGGTACTGGTCAATCATGGCCATGCCACAGGCGATGAAGTGTATAGATTTTCAGAAAAAATAATAGACACTGTACAGCACAAATTTGCCGTGAACTTGGAGCGGGAAGTAAATATTTTTTAATCATTAGTCTCTTGAGCTTAAAAACAAAGTTTTTGAGTTTTAAGCCTTAGCTTGTTGTTTTTTGGTATTATAGTTGTAAGGGGTTACATAGCTATGACAGTTTGCTGACCATCAAGCAGCTGTTCTTTATTAACTTAAAACTAATACTATGACACAGCTACAATTTAACGACCAATTAAATGACTATTCAAGTTCATTAAAATCATTTGCCTTAAATTTTACCAAAGACATTGAAGATGCGAATGACCTTGTTCAGGATACGCTTCTTAAGGCTGTAACTTATTATGGCAAGTTTAAAGAAGGAACAAATTTAAAAGGTTGGCTGTTTACCATCATGCGTAATACTTTTATTAATAATTACAGGCGTCTGGTCAAAACAAATGCATTGATTACCCAAAGCGAAGACATTACGTATGCAAACCTCCATTTTAGTGCTACCAATAATGCTGTGGAGAGCAAGTTTGTGCTAAAAGACATCAATAAGGCGCTTGATTCTTTACAGCCTGAATACTATGTACCATTCATCAAATATTTTGAAGGATTTAAATATCATGAAATTGCGGAAGAATTGAATATTCCCATTGGTACAGTAAAAACACGTATACATGTGGCCAGGGGGCACCTGAAAAAATACCTTAAAAATTATTCCATAGAAAAAGTATAGGCCTTATTTAGCTTATACGATAGAAGAGAGCGTCAGAAAAATATTTTTCTGACGTTTTTTGTTTCATAGATCGTGCTCTCGAGGGGGCATGTAGGCATGTATGGTGTGATTGTTCTCTGAAAGAGGTTTAAAAATCATACTTTTGTGGAAAATATCCTCAAACAATGAATTTTACTTTTCTGGCCATTGATATCTTTTTATTGCTGATCCCTTTTTTGCTGAGCTTGGATAAAAATGTACTGGGTAAAGCCTATTTGAAATTTAGTTTAGGGGCTGCCCTGGTTTCTGCCATTGTTTTTTCTGCAGAAATGGCTTTTTTAAAGATTTTCAGTGTGGTCAACTATCATTTCGATTATTTTTTGAGCTTTAACTATAAGGAACTGCCCCTAACGCAATATCTTTTCAATTTTGCTTTCAGTTTTGCAGCCTTAGGTGTTTATCATTATCTGCATATCCGTTTCCCGAAAAATGACCTGCAAAAGTTTAGCTTGACCTTAAGTAATCTTCTGTTGGGTATTTGTGTGGCCTTTTTGTTTTTTGCCTATGGTAAATGGTACAGTCTGTTGACTTTCTCCTCACTATTTTTATTGTTGCTGTTTATCGAATACCTCAACAAATTAAGATTTATGTACAAGGCCTATCGGGCTTTTGCGGCTATGTTCATTCCATTCTGCATTTGTGCGATCTTTTTAGAAAAGCAGGGAATCGTTACCTTTAACCAAGCAGAGACCTTAAAACTTACTTTTCTAACGGTCCCCTTAGAGAGCTACTTTATGGCCTTGTCTATGGTGGTGTTAAGTATTTATATGTTCGAGTTCTTTAAGCACAGGGCTGCCAAGTAATGGAGTTGCCCAGCTATACCAAGCAGCAGTTGGCCTTACGGAATGGACAGGATAAACCACAAATATGGGTAGCCTATAAAGGTTTTATTTATGATGTAACCGAAAGCAGGTTATGGAAAAATGGCAAACATTATGAGCATTGGGCTGGACAGGACCTTACCGAAGAACTGGCGGATGCTCCACATACGGATGCGGTTTTCGAGAAATTTGAAAAGGTAGGATTATTAAAAGTGTAAAGTTCAAAGTTCGACATGCGTTTGACTTTAAACTTTACACCTTCTATTTATTTTAATCTTGAATAATTTCAAAACTGCTTAAGCTTACAAATTGCTGTAAACGGGCAGCAATTTCTGTTTGCGAAAGCTCAACGAGGCGCTCAGTCCCAAATTTCTCTACACAGAACGAGGCTAGGGCTGATCCATAGATCAAGGCATTTTTCATGTTGTTGAAATTGATGGTGCCTACTTTGGCCAGATAACCAATAAAACCACCGGCGAAAGTATCGCCTGCACCAGTTGGATCAAATACATCTGCTAATGGCAGGGCAGGGGCTGAGAAGATCTTGTCTTCATGGAATAATAATGCGCCATGCTCACCTTTTTTGATAATAAGGTATTTGGGCCCCATAGTCAAGATTTTGTTAGCGGCTTTTACCAGTGAATATTCTCCAGATAATTGACGGGCTTCCGAATCGTTGATGGTCAATACATCCACCATTTTAATGGTTTCCAGTAGGTCGTCCATCATGATGTCCATCCAAAAGTTCATGGTATCTAATACAATTAGCTTGGGGCGATTTTTTAAACGTTTAATTACCGTTTGTTGAATTTGCGGCGTTAAGTTCCCTAGCATTAGATATTCGCAATCTTGGTAGCTTTCTGGAATAATAGGATCGAAGTTTTCTAATACATTCAATTCTGTAATCAGCGTATCGCGACTGTTCATGTCGTTATGGTACTTGCCGCTCCAGAAAAAAGATTTTTCTCCTGCTTTTATTTGTAAACCTTCGGTGTCTATGCCATGTTTATTTAAGGTTTCGATGTCCTCTTTTTTAAAATCATCGCCTACAACAGCAACAATTTTTGTCTTGTTATAGAGGTAAGAAGCGGCCAAACTAGCAAAAGTTGCAGCACCTCCAACAATTTTATCAGTTTTTCCGAAAGGAGTTTCAATGGCGTCGAAGGCCACAGTACCTATGATTATCAGGCTCATATAAAATAATGTAAATTTTTTTAAAATTTTTTCACTGCAAATATTGCATAAATAATTTAAAAGCCCTAATATTGCATTCCCAAAACGAAGGAGGCTAAGTTTTCCAAACCAAACCTAGATCGTTTTAGTGAAAAC
>NZ_JAELTN010000160.1 GCF_016428855.1 Pedobacter sp. ASV28 | reverse complement strand
ACCTCCACTGACTATGCGCCCTATTCAGACTCGCTTTCGCTTCGGATCCGTGCCTGAAGCACTTAACCTTGCCAGTGAAGAGTAACTCGTAGGCTCATTATGCAAAAGGCACGCCGTCACGCCACCTAGACGCTCCGACCGCTTGTAAGTATACGGTTTCAGGTTCTATTTCACTCCCCTGTTCGGGGTTCTTTTCACCTTTCCCTCACGGTACTGGTTCACTATCGGTCTCTCGGGAGTATTTAGCCTTACCGG
>NZ_JAELTN010000159.1 GCF_016428855.1 Pedobacter sp. ASV28 | reverse complement strand
ACCTCCACTGACTATGCGCCCTATTCAGACTCGCTTTCGCTTCGGATCCGTGCCTGAAGCACTTAACCTTGCCAGTGAAGAGTAACTCGTAGGCTCATTATGCAAAAGGCACGCCGTCACGCCACCTGGACGCTCCGACCGCTTGTAAGTATACGGTTTCAGGTTCTATTTCACTCCCCTGTTCGGGGTTCTTTTCACCTTTCCCTCACGGTACTGGTTCACTATCGGTCTCTCGGGAGTATTTAGCCTTACCGG
>NZ_JAELTN010000158.1 GCF_016428855.1 Pedobacter sp. ASV28 | reverse complement strand
ACAGTGGTGCTGCTGGCCGTAAGGACAAAGGTGCCCGTACCGCAGGCACTGGCGTTGCCGGAAACCTGGATATCGGAGGCCAACGAAAGCCCGCCAACGGAGATCGTGATCCTGGTACGAGAGGCCGTGCTGTTGCTGCAGTTGTTGGTGTTCACCGCCTCCACGAAATAGTCGTAGCTGCCCGCAGCAAGGTTGTTGGGCGTAGCATAGCTCGCAGTGTTCGATGCCACTAGCGTACCGTTGGAATCGTACCAGT
>NZ_JAELTN010000157.1 GCF_016428855.1 Pedobacter sp. ASV28 | reverse complement strand
TAATGTTATCGCCAGAAAGGGCATTGCTGCTAAGGGTCACCGTAGCATTGCTGGTCGCATCGTACACCTTGTTGCTTCCAGTAGCGGAAACCATCAGGGCAAATGGCGTAATGTCGGCAGTGGTACTTGCCGTGGTGTTAAATGTATAGTTGGTCGCGTCTGTTCCCGAAAGGCTGATGCCCGAAACCGAAACAGGCTTGCCGTTGGCTACGGTCTTGCTGTTGAACGTAGCGGAGGTATAGGCTAGGGTAATGTTATCGCCAGAAAGGGCATTGCTGCTAAGGGTCA
>NZ_JAELTN010000016.1 GCF_016428855.1 Pedobacter sp. ASV28 | reverse complement strand
CGGTAGACGGGTTTAGCCTTAATTGGGATTTGGTTGTGGTATTCGCTAATATTGTTTCCCAGGTTGTCGTATTGGGTGCAACACCAAGTCCTAAACCAGTATCTAATCTACCTGTACCAGTTAAATTAAAATTACCTGTCTGTACAGATGTTGAATTATTAACCTTAGCATCCAAAGCTGTCTTTATACCGTCACTTGTAACTGGTTTCAAACTACTTGCTGTAGGTACGGTATCATATGATTCGCTTACAATCATAACCTTATTATCATCGTAGGCTTCATATAAAGTACCTGTTGAGGCATTGAAATAGACCTGTCCCTTTTCGACGGTATAGCCGCTCACGTTGATGTCGGCCCTCTTATTTGCACCATAAGTGGCGCCAGTAATGGCCGCTATAACATCGGTATTATAGATCCAACGTGATTTGATGGTGTTAACGGCCGATTTATCGCCAAACTGGTTGACCTCTACTAGCCTGTTGCCGCTGCCCTTGAAAAGCTCGTTATTGTAAACTTTGTCAAATCTGTTTATAATTGAATTATCGATGAACTTAATCTCTCCACCATTATTCCAAATTAAACCATTACCTGTACCTGTATAATCCGTAGTACCTTGTGCCAAAAGCATTTGAGCTTTTGATGCTGATGGTGTTAAAACAGTTAAATATGCTAAACTATTTGGAGTAACACCCAAACCTAATGTATTTGAGAATACCCATGCACCACCTAAAGTTTGTGCTTGTCCTTTTAAATAAGTCCAGTTAGCTGGTGTTAAATACTTATTTGTCAAAGTACCAGCCAAAGCTTCTGTATCAGTAGCAGCCAAATTTGCTGCCCTTCTAGGTATTCTTAAGGGGGTGGTGTCATCATAGAAATAATACCAATAATCTCCATTAACATAATACTGCATTTGGTAGGCACCCGCTATGGCACCGCCAGTATATACATCTGCGGCACTCCAGTTTGCTGTAGTGGTTAACTGAGAGATAATGGTACTGTTGGTAATTACAGGTGTTACCACCGGATATAGGGCGCTGGTTGCGCCATTGTTATCGGTGGCGATGATCTTGGTGCCTCCACCTGCATAATCTGTTACGGTTAAGCTTTTGGTCGTGGTTCTTTTGGCCACGCCAAGTCCACCGGCTATGGTGAGTCCTCCGGTGCTGGTACTGGTACTTTCTGTGGTATTGGTAAAACCCACTAGCGAAGACCTGATCCAGGCCCACCAGTTGAATAATTTTAAACGGGAAACAATTTTGTGGTCTTCCGTAATACCACTGGCGGTACTGATCTGGGTTTCAGCATCTGTAGCCAGGGTAGCGGTTAATTTGTTAGATAAATCTAATTCAATGGAGTACATGTTTTCCTGTACCACCTCCACTTTGTCCTCTATATCACTTATTTTGGTAGATAGGCCATCAATGTCTGCTATAGGGTGCGTATGTTGCACATTGGCCTTGGCATGGAATAGCTCTTGATGGGCATTGTCATCGACAAGGTGATGTTGGAAAGCTTCCTGGTCTGCTTTTTCATCAAACCTGGAATCGAGGTTTTCGATGGCATTGGTTGGGATTTTTTCGTCCTTGTGCCAAAAGCTGTCCCAAGTATCCCAAAATTGGTTCTGTGTAGGTTTTAAACCAGTTTTAAACCAGTTTTTTATGGTGTTTAAGGTCTGTTTTGCCATGTTGGTATTTTGGTATGGTTAGCCATTAATGTAAGGCGCTTGATCATGCTGTCTTTTTTCTCGGGGTATTCCCATAAAACTGATGATCGGTAGTGCTAATTATTTGAATACCTGCCAATACACGGTCTGGGATCCTGCGGCAGGTGCGGTATTACAAGTGATCACAATATGGGTCGCTGTCAATGTTCTGACAGATTGGATGAAAGTAGAATTACTGGCATCTCCAAAGGTTAGCGCAAAGGATGACGAGGCCGTGATGCCGGTCATACCATGCGGAATATTAAATACGGTATCACCACCATTAAATGTAACCAATAAGCTCCCATATTTTATTTGGGGAATACCTGCCGCAATATTATCAACATACTGTTTATTTGCGGCATCATCAGAGTTGATTGGGTCAAATACATGATATATATATCCTCCCGCTAGTAAATCTATACTCCCCCCGTTTAAACGATATAAGGGAGCTGCCTGGTGCTCGTCGTCTATTTGTAAACCACCATTTCCATCACTAAAAAAAGCAGTGCCTCCTATGTTTATCCCATTGGTGACGATTGGCATATCATATTTGTCTTCACGATTGGTATTGACTCTTAGCTTACCTGCTGTTATTATTTGGTTCCCCGTAAAAGTATTACTCGTCCCAAGATTTGCCTTTTCACTTAAGCCCGTAGCTACTGCCTGTGTGGTGGGATACTTAATGTTGTCTGGGCTAATTAGATTTGTTGCTTTATTGGCCATGTCCTCCTTATCATTAACATCTATAGGAGCAGGGAGGCCCGCATATATTACTGATTTTGTAAGGGCATCTGTCATTGCATTAGGAGAATCCGTGTCTGATATAATACTTCCAGTAAATGTTTTGTCTATTAAGTTAGCCGTTACAGTCCATGTTCGAGCATTGCCCGAAAAAGAATTAGCATAGAAAATACCAATATTACAATTAAAATTACAACCAAGAATCTGATGATTGGTATTAGTAAATTTAACCGGCCCAATGGTTTTAAAATTATTACTGTTAAACGTACTTGGCCCCATTAAATATGCTAATCTTTGACCACTGTTTAATCTGTATGTTCCTTGTAATACGCACTGTTGTATTTGATTAATATTATTGTAATAAAAAGAACCCCCACCAAATAAAACTGAAAATGCAGTATCTATATTATTCTGTAACATTGCTATATTAGTACTGGCAGTTCCCTGATTATTCCCAACTATTAACGCTGTTTGAAGAATTCTAAAATAATTGTCGTAACAATAATAAGTTCCTCTTAATGAGAATGAGGTAGCTGTGTGATGTGTTATAGTGTTATTTACAAATCCAAAAGGTTGCCCATCTGTATAAACTACTATATTGGCGATAATAGATGGCCTCATTCCAATGGTATTACCTTTAATATTTGTATAATTAGGAAATGTTACTGTATCTATATAATCATTTATATTAGTAGGTATAAGTAGATTTCCACTTGTGGATGCACTTAATGTTAGGCTAAAATTTGCACTCGTATGTGATAAATAATTTGTATTATCATCTATTATTTTTTTCCAGTACTGAGTCTCAGTTTCGGGATTTTGCCCAGTACCATGTGTTGCAACACAATGATATATAGCATTGTTTAATTGGACTGAATTTCCTATGGTAAATCCAATATTAGTCCAAGTAGGAGGATTCAATTTCCATCTTCTGATTTTATAATGTCTAAAATCATAGAATAGTATATTTTTTTGTATAGTGTCTTCCCTGTAAACAATAGTACCCTTAGTGCTCCCATTCTCATTATCAATTTTATACTTCAATATATCTTGTGGATATAGAGTACTTTTGACTTCTGAATAGATCGAATTAACTCCACTGGCTTTTATTATGAGGGGTTCCACCGGCCCTGTGTTCAGCTCAGCAGGTGAAGAGTTTGGTATAGTATGTATCGTCTGAAAATCTGTAATTAGGTATTTTTGGTTGGCTACCAAAGAGCTGCTGTTGATCAGATCCACCAAATCGGCATAGGTAACTTCTATGGGTTTAATGAAGTTGTCGATGTCATCGGCTAATGCTAGGGTACCGCTAGTTGTTGGAAATGTGTATTCATGGGCTTGCCCTTCTGCTTCCCAGCTTATACCGTTAGGCGTTATTGTCGTAGATAAACTGTTAGCCAAATCGAGCACTTTTAACTGCTGGGAGTCCAGTGCCAATAGGGTATCATCTCCAGTGATCTGTTGAGCACCCATAAAAGTATTGCCACCAATTAAATTAGCCTTAGTGGCCAACAGTTCGCTATGGGCATCCACATCATTAAGGTGACTTTGAAATGCTCCTTGGTCTGCCTTTTCGTCAAACCTGGAATCCAGGTTTTCGATGGCATTGGTTGGGATTTTTTCGTCTTTGTGCCAAAAACTGTCCCAAGTGTCCCAGAATTGGTTTTGTGTAGGTTTTAAACCGGTCCTGAACCAGTTTTTTATAATGTTTAAAGTCTGCTTTGCCATTCCTTGTAATTAAATATTGCGAGGTGAAAGATGTAATAAGTATTGGAAATATTCATTGTTATGCCTAGTATTAGAAACCAGTTGCACGGTTCTGCTAAGTATTATTTTGTCAAGCTTAGAAGTGAGACCTGGCTTATTCTATCCAGTTTACAACACCTCCCCAGCTGCCGGCTGTAAACCTAAAGTAATAAGTGACTTTACCACCCACCTCTTCGATTTGGGTTCCTAAGCTGTCTTTAATTCTAACGAAATAATTGCCATGTTGGCATTTAACGTGCACTTGTTGACCTTCATACGATTCGGTGTTGGGAGGTAGATATAAATCCATAATTGAATCGGCAGAACTTTCCGGACAACATACAATGCTGACAGCATGGGTATTGCTGTAGCTTAATTTCAGACTCGAATACCCCCCTATGACTGGACTATTAGCATCTAAAACTAGTAATGCTGGGGTAAGCCATTGCATTAGGTTTCTACCGTTTAAAGAAAAGGAGCCTTTCAAATCCATGGTATGCCCTGTAGGTATATCTAGGAAACTTCCAAAATTGTTGCTTAGAATTAAAGAGGGGGCACCTTGCTCAAAACTTCCTGCTCCCCCTATGATCTCTATACCGTTATTGGTAGGAGAGCCGATTTGAATATTATGACCAGTGTATGATGCCTTGATATACAGTGATTTATGTTCATCATCTTCATTTTTGGCATTTATCCTAAAACCATCAGAAAAATCGACTAGATTAATAGTTTGACTGCCTGAAAAGGTATTGCCGTCAATTAAATTAGCCTTAGCGGCCAAGAGCCCATTATGGGCATTGATGTCATTAAGGTGACTTAGAAAAGCGCCTTGGTCTGCCTTTTCATTAAACCTGGAATCCAAGTTTTCGATGGCATTTGTGGGAATTTTCTCATCCTTATGCCAGAAACTGTCCCAAGTGTCCCAGAATTGGTTCTGCGTGGGTTTAAGTCCTGTTTTGAACCAGTTCTTTATAATATTTAAAGCCTGTCTTGCCATAGCAACTAAAGCTTAATAATGTAAGCCAAGGTGTAATATGGAGGCATATTGTTGTGTGGTAGGTTACCGCCTGTGCTTGTTGTTGTTCCTCCTTGTACCGCACCATATCTGCTATTTCCACCGGCATCAACATTTTGGTCGTTACGTGGTGCAGTGTAACCATGGCTATGGCTTGGCATCTCGTCTATCGTTAACCGATGTTCTTTTTCCCCGCCAATTGCAGCCACTGAATAGTTCAGACCAGCTCCCAAAACAAACCTATCCCTTAGATCGGGACGTCCATTACTGCCGTCGCATAAGGCAAAGCCTATAGGTATGCTGTTAATAGAACCACTCCAGATCAAGATGCATCCCGTTGGTAAATTAGATTCTATTTTATCGTTCAAGAGCTTTACCGCTTTTGAGGTGGCCAAGGTCTGCTCATCGTCTAAGTTAATGGCCGATGAAGCTGAGGTGGGCAGATTTTTGAATAGGGAAAGGTTTTTTAACTTGGAAATGGTATTCCAGGCAATGGCCTCTGCCCCTGTACCAAAGGTAGCATAACGAGTAATAAATACCTCCTTCACCTGGCCATTTTCGAAAGGACGGCTCTGCCTGTCCTCTCTAATGACAATGCTTGCCTGTGTAATCCCACCCCTGAATTCGAGCACTTCACCTGCGAGCACGACAACGCCATTGCCAGTACTGCCACCTGTTGCTACGCATCCAGATAAGATGTAATTGTCACCTCCTAATGCGGCAATAGCCTGTAGTTGTGCATATGCTGTTTGCATATAATCTAAGGTGTCGGTTTCTAACGGGAAACCACCTGTTTGTTGTAAAAGTATCTTGTTCATTGTTGTAACTCTATTAAATATCTTTTGGAAGCCAGTTTATAAAAATCGATCAGTGCCCTGAGCTGATAAATATTGCTGGGCAGGGAAAAGTCGCTCGGCATGATGACCCTAAAGTCTACTCCGGTATCGGCATAGTCATCCACCTGTCTTAAATGCATCTTGCCCAGGTACTTGGTTTGCTGTTCGCCATTGGTATAGATATATGCCCTTGTATATTTATTTCCGTCGGTAATGTAAATACGTCTTAATGAAGGATCAAAGGCATCGTTCAGGGCTTTGCGCAAGTAACAGATCTGTCCATTGTGATCTAGCTTATATAGATTATCTAATCGTTTTACATACCATGATTGTTGTACGCTCACTAAGGGAGCCACCAAAGATTGCAGCCATGAAATAAATAGGGGCCTGCGTAAGAATGTAGGCACCAGTAAAACCACCAGTTTGTTAAGATCTAGTTTATACCACATAACTTATACGACTAAAATCTACTACTTTGAAATAACCTGATACGGGTACCTTTTTTACATTAATGGGCTGGGGCGTTCCGTAATCGTTGGTGTTGTTGTCAATCCAGCTGCTTTCGGCATTATCGATATGTGGTATACGTACACCCTCTACGGTCTGCAGTCTATCTACCAAATGCGCCAATACCAGTTCTCCGTCGAAAGGCATTTCCTTTAGGTAGGCTTTGATGGCCTCTTCTACTGGTCGACCACCGCTTAGTATGCTGTTGCCTTGTTCATCGAGCACCAAAGGGTCATAATAAATTCGCATGGTAAGGTATAGCCTGTCTGGCAAGAAGTTAATGGTGGAAACGTTAACACCGGCATCCTTGATCTCAAAAATATAGGCATCGAAGGCCTGTTTCTGTTCTGGGGTAATAGGACTTAGCTCATCGGCCGTTTCAGTTGCGATTTTAATAATGACACGACTTTCTCCCGTTGCTTCGGTTACTGCCGAGTATTTAATGATCTTGCTTTGTTCTATCAAAGTATCATCAATGCCATCATTGTTATAATAATCGGCATCTGTTGCCAGGTGGTAACCATATTGAAAAGATAGCGCTTTTTGTCTGTACCATCTTTGTGTGTGTGGTTTAAGTATAGCTATCTTGTTATCGGTTTCAGCCTTGTGGAGATCAAACAATACCTCTAAAGTGTAAATGGCTACGGCCATTACATAGGTGATTAATCTCCACACGGCTACTTTACTTGTGCTGTTCAATTGTGCCAGGGTCGAATTGCCTTCTTTGGCCTGTATAATTTCTGCCTGTATTTGTTCTATGCTTCTTGCCATTATCTTACTAAAAATGAGTTGCCTATAATCATGTCGCCAATACCATAATCTGTGATGATGGTGGTATTTCCTTGTATTGCCGTTGCTGGCTTATAGCCATTATTGGCATAATAAATCTTAATGTCTGTGTCTGATAGTATTCCCTCTGGAACAAGATATTCCTGGCCTGCTATCAAATCGTCGGTTAGTGAAATGGCATTGCTTTGGCAAAAGGCCAAAACTCCCATTATACTGCCCGTGTGTAAGAGGGCAAAATCAAAAACCGACTGGTTGTGTAGTGCTTTTTTTAACATCATACTTTCCCGTTCAATTGCTTGTATTTTTTCAGTTCTTTGGTCAATGCTTCTACCTTTTCTTCTAGCCTGTTGAGTTCTGCAATGGCCTGGGTGAGTCTTTGGCCGAGGTCATCGACCATTCTTCTATAGTATTGCAATGCTTTTTCGGCATTTTCAATTTCATTGGTACGTACTTCGGCCTGTTGTTTTTTCCGTTGGAAAAACCAGCCGATAAAAGCCCCGATCAATGCGGTGATCAATTGGCTGATGTATTCCTTAAAAAAATGTTCCACTTAGCTGAGTGTTGCGTTAAACGTTCCTGTTACTGCACCATTAGGTGCCAAAAGCCCACTGTTATAGGCAATGGTCAATTGTTTGATCTCTTCAATAATGGCTGTGGCCAGTTGCTCTGCAATATGGTCTAGTGCAGCTTGGTGATCCTGTTCTTCGTTCTGTACGGCCGTAAAGGCATCTTTTACCTTTTGTTTTAGCCTGTCTTTATTTAAAGCCATTTTAAGCCTCCTTTAAAAATTGTTTAAACCGGTTTTCAATAGCCGTAAATTGTGGGGCGTTTACCAGGGCAATGGTTGGACCTGCATTGGTGGTAAACTTCATGGCCTTAATGGCCGCCAATAGGTCGAGCATTAATGCTCTTAAGGTTTCGTTTTCCTTTTTAAGCAAGAAACCCTCTTTGTCTATCTGCATCTTACAAGCCTCAATAACCAAACTAAAGTCTTCCACTTCGCTAACAGCACTTACGAACTGCAGATTATAATCTGCATTAATTGGTGTAACCAATACGGTACTGTTTACCTTTGGGAATAGGTAAAACTTTTGTAGCCGATTGTCAATAATGGCCGAAAGGCGCACGTCGGTATGTTTGATTTCGCCATCATCACAGATACAGGTGCCATTGGTTTTATCAACGGACAGTACGGTCATAATAGAGGTATCAATATCCTGCTTACCTATCAACTTTAATTTTCTTGCTATTTCCTCGGTCATTTCTTATCCGCTATTGTTAGTCTATTGCCCAAACTTACCTTGCGCCGGGCGCCTTTAGTCCCATAGGTGGTCACCACCTTTTTAATCAGATACCTTCCTTCTCTATTGGGATGCTTGGTATCGATGAGTTGAGCGGCCATACCCGGTTCGGCATAAGGCAAGAGAAAAGAAGTAAGATCTCCTTCAAAACCATCTGCTTTTAGATTCTTCAAATGTATTTGTGCCAGCTCCGCTAATTTTTCCTTATTTGTTATGGTAGCATTGTTGACCTCTACTTTTTCGCCACCTTGTTCGCCAAATTCTACTTTTATGGGCTTATTATCTTTTGTGGTACTTTTATAAATCACCCTTACTTTTCTTTCGCTACCGTCCTTAAATTCAAGGTTGTTTTCTACCAAGCTGTAGTTTAGATCGTAGGTAACGGATTCGAGTACTTTATTCAAATGTTTAAGACCCGCATACAATTCGCCATTTTGATTGATGTAGAAATGGTACATTGGCAAATCTTGCTTCAGCTTTGCCAGGGCCTGTGCCGCATTGCCCTCTTTAAATACCCATTTGTCCAATTTCATGTCGGACATCTTTGCCGCTAGTTTAATGGGGGTATCCTTTACTATTTGCAATAGGATATCTCTTAAGTTGGGCTTAGGCTCATTAAATATAAAATCCTTCCTTTTCAGCAATTGCATGGCATCTTCGCAATGAATTTCCATGGGGATGCTATATTTAACCTTATCTACAAAACCATTAAATTCTACCACTTCAGGCTTGCCCTTGTAGCCAAGTACAATTTTAACAGGTTGGTATTTTTTAATAACCTGTTCGGTATATTTCAATTGTCCATCTTCTTTGATATAGAACTTGCTGGGCATTTTAATGACCGCGGTGCTGGTCAGCTCCTCTATAGACCGTGTAATTTCAATGTTATTAATGGCATTAAACCTATAATTGCCTATTTCAAAATATCCTTGTAAAACGAACATGGTCTTATGATTTATTAATAAGTGCCGCCCTATCTTTCAGCTCGGCAAAAAACGGCATGTCACTTATGGCGGTAATGGTATATTTCTGTACACTTTCTTGCCCAATCATTTCATCTAGCTTTAGTGATTTTAATACGATTTTTTCGATGCCAAAAAGTCCCAAGAAAAAATTTTCTTTAACTTCCAGTGCTTCATTGACCATGAATAGGTCTTTGAGCCGTGTTACTTCTTCGGTAGGGTAGTCCTCATTTTTGCCTATACAGACTCCTTTTATATCGATATTAAAATCTTCCGTACAGATGTATTCCTTTACAGTCCCTTTCCTTTGCTCTCCAACAGTTGCCGTTTCAACGATTGTTTTTTGTAAGGAGATGCTTACAAGGGGTTCGTTGGGCAAGGTGATGATTTCATTATCTGGCTTCATTAAGTTTAACTGCATGAAATAGGGAGAGCCAAGGACATTTCCGATTTTGTTAAGGTCTGGCAGCCTTAGGGCTTCTATCTTTTTCGATAAATCTGGATATGGCGAAGCGATATAGCTTAAATGTGCGAGTGCGGTAAGTTCTTTAATATCTATCGTCATGATGTGGTCTGCATTTGTGTAATTGAACTTAAAAGTCGGTTGAGCTCTTCTTCCAACATTTCACGTAACCTGGAAGCTCCTTCGCCAGCATTTACAGTGTTGATGACAATCTGGTCTTGCATTTTGGCCAGATTGATGGTAATATTGGTAGCCTTTGCTCCCCCGTTGGTAATACCCATACCAGAAGCATTATTAGGGGAACTGTTGTTGTTGCCCGACTTTTTCGGGTTATTGTTGAGATGGTCTGTATAGGCCGTCTCGGATTGTCCTACATTGGTGAACTTATCTTTTATGTTTTTGAAGTCTTTGGCAAAAGCTGCGGTATTGAAAGTGATTCCAAAATTGCTTCTGGCTTTTTCAAAATCGGCTCCACGTTGCATTGAACCAGCTTGATAGGCCCGTTTACTGGCTTCCCGTTCTTTGTTTAATGCGGCAATTTCTGCCTCTGCCGCTGTGTTAACCCTAGAAAATGCCTTATCTAGTGCGGCTTGTCCTTGGCCATCAAGGGCAAGACTTATGGCTTCCCCAAGATTAGCGAAAGTGCCTATGATCCGTTCTACCACATCTCTGGCATGTAGATAGACCAGTGTAAACCCATAAGTTAGACTGTCGATACCAAAATTGAAATCGGCTCGAATCTGTTGCCAAATTAGGGTGAACATGGTACCCAGTGCATCCCATGACTTGCCCCAACCATCTGTATATTTAATGAGCAGGCCAATAATGGTAATCAAGGAAACGATACCGATAATAATCCATTGGATCGGGCTTAAGGCCATAACGATGTTCAATGCGGTTATGCCGGCTACAATGGCAGCTATGGTAGGTACAAAGGGCGCTAAAATATCAATAAGATAGGATAGGCCAATTGAAAAAACATCGACTACCATTACTGCTCCACTTAAAATTTGAGAGAAGGTGCTAATGCCTTGAGCTCCAGAAGCAAAGCTAAAAAAGCCTTTTAGTAAGTTCCATACCGAATTGACCACCGGTTGTATGGTCTCTCCCAATATTTCGAAAAATTTAGAGATTAAGGGAATGTAGTCGGCCAAGAATTTTAAATCTCTGAAATAGGTTAATAGCCCATTAAAAGAATTTGCTTCTTCCTGCATGGCGCCTGCTACGTTCGGCATATTGCCAAATTGGGCTAATGCGCTCTTAATGGCTTGGCCATTGTTCTCTACAGTTTGGTTGGCTCCATTGAATGATAGGCGAACCTTATCCCCAGAAGCACTTGCTTCTACGCCAAAGCTTTTGAGGTTTTCAAAGTTACCTTTTTGGGCGTCCAGTATGGCAGTACTGATCTGCTCGAAGTTTTTACCACTCGAAGAAGCCAGGTCTCCCAGTCCATACAGTTCATTTTTAGTAGGTAATATACCATTCTTGGCAAGATTGTTAAAAGAGCCAACTACACTTTCAAGCGTATATGGAGAGTCGGTGGCAAATTTAGTAATGGTATTCAATGCTGCTTCTCCAACGCTTACCGAATGGAAAGTGTCGCTTAAAGTGGACCTGAATCCATTATATCTCTGCGTTGCCTCTAAAACCTTATTTCCAAATTCGAGTATATGGTTTACACCAAAAGTCTCTCTGGTCAATCCTTTTTGATTGCGAATGGAATCGAGGGTGGAGGTAATAAAATTACCTGCTCTGCTCACAGTTGAGCCTATCCAATTCTGTAGACCTGAATATAAAGATCTAACTCTATTTAGCGCATTTTCCGCAAAATCTGACACTGCTTTGTCCAGTAGCCCAAGTTGTTGCCTAACCAAGCCTACGCTCTCCGAAATTTTGGTGAGGGTAGAGCTGGTGGAATTTGCTATTAAGGAGATATAATCAACGGCGTTCATTTCTGTTATTGGGGCTTCGAAGCTTGTGCTTCCTGGTGTCTTATGTAGTGTAGGTTCTGCAATTCCTCAGCCCATTCCTCGTCAGATAGGGAGGATGGGCTGGGAATATGCATATAGTAGCGCAAAAAAGCGTCTCCCAGCCTTACACTGATTTCGGCTAGTTCATGTGCAGAGGCATCATTTTGGTCAACAATGGCCTCTGCTAGAGCTTTTTTAGCTGTGCAGCTTTTTGGTTTTGTAAGCTTTCTATTGCCTGGTAAAGCGGAAACCTTAAGCTTGCATTGTTTTTGTCGTTAAAAGCTTCGTCCTTTTCTGTACAGATAAGTTCGAACAGCGCTTCTTGCGTAACAAATGGCTTGTTAGATGGATTTTTCTTATCAGCTAACTTCAGGTCTTCCCTTGTAATTACCCTAATGGTGCAGGTAAGGCCATCTATGGTAATTTTATTGCCCCTGCTTTCCGTTGGCGTAATCACGGCATCGGTATAGTTGAATAAGGAGGCAATTTCCTTGCGTGCAGAAAGAAAGTAATCATCTTTAGACCTGATCTCTTCATCGCCACCTAACCAGCAAGAGGCTAACATTTCTTCGGCAAAACCAATATCGCCACCTTTTTGCATACTGGTAAATGCTCTTTTCCAATCCACCATTTGTGGTGCTCTTAAATAGCATACTTTATCTTCGATTGGCAACTGATATACTTCCGTATATTGCTTTTTCCACTCGGCAATCTGTTGGGTTGTTACTTTACTCATGTTTTTATTGTTGTGATTTAATTTGTGTGAAAACAATAGGCAACTCTACTACCATGTTCTTGTCTCCCTGTTTCATGGCTTTTTTTACCTCTGTAAATTCCACGTTTTTAAGGATGTCAACTACAATGGGACCTCCATCTTGAGGAACATAGGCTACCACTACATCAAAATTTAGTGCAAGTACGTCTTTGTTCGGAGCAGATGCGATCATACTTTCCAGCTCGCTCTGCCAAATGGAGATTTTACCCTCGTAGGTGTTTTTGCCACTTAATATGGCATGTGGGTCTGAGCCACGTCCGTACAGGGCTTCTTTTTCCTTTTTCTTGGTATACTCGATTTCGGTAATACCGTTGATGATTTTTCCGCCAAGGGCGATACTGATATCGCTCCAGGCATATTGTTTGCTTCCAAATGTCATTTTATTAGCTGTTTAAAGTTGTTGTGAAACCAATGGTAACCGTTACGTATTTGGCATAACCTACCGGTAATAGGCTAATTTGTACTTGTAGGGTTCCGGTACTTAGAATGTTCTGGTTAGGATCGATGGTTACCGATGCTCCAGAAAGATTGCCTGCTGCAATCATGGTTTGTAAGGCATTATCTAGCTGTGCCTGCCAGCTTTTGATCACTACTGGATGGATGGTGCCATCTGCAGACATTTCTACTTCATCAAGTAAGTTTTCGATGAGTACGGCGTAAGCCAATAAGATGGCTTTATCCATCACTAGGCCACGTGCCAAGCTGTTGAAATCGTCTGTTACGGCAGTTAATGTTTGGTCGTCGGTGAAATAATAACCGCTTTTGTTCACAAATGAGCGTAAAAAGATGTAGCCTTTGTTATAAATGGTATCCCATCCGTCTTGTTGACTTTCTACTTTTGACCCATTGGTAAAATAGGCTGCTGTGGGTTCGATAGCTCCATCTGCCACACGGCCAATGTTGCGCTGTACTGGCGTATGTGCCAATCTTCCCAAGACTAAACCTACTGCTGCAACCTTGCTGCCGTCTGTGTTAGCCAAGAGACAGCTTACCCTATTGAAATTGGTAGTCGTGTAATCTTTTAGATCGGCAATGGTTCCGCTATAGTTATTGCCAGAGAGGATGATGTGTACCGGCATATACTTTTCTGCATAAAACGTAGCCAAGGCTTGTGCCTTTACAACGGCAGTGTGTACATCTCCGTCCAATCCGCTTTCGGCCTCTTCGGTGCCTGTAGATTTTTTTAATGCACCTAATACGCGGATTGCTCCACCGGCATCGGCCAATAACTTTTTGGCGTAGGTACCGGTAACATCGAGCATGGTGGTGTAGGTAGTGGCATCAGCTACCAGCATCAGCCAAAGTTCGGCACCCTGACCAGCTTCATTGTAGAACTGTTCTAAATGTCTGTAAACGAAACTGTTTGTTCCGTCTGCGGTAATGCCTAAATCTTCGGCATCAGAAAGGCTAAAAATCTGATAGGAAGTGTTAAGGGCAATTTTCCCTGATACAGCAACACCTGAGCTTATTAGGCCTATTACTTTGTCGCTGGTTACGGGTTGCTGTAGCAACCCTCCGTTTTGAATATTGAATGTTATTTTTGGTAAATTCATTTTAATTGAATTTTGGTTTTAATGAGTATATAAATTAAATAAAGCACTATTCCTATCAGTAGTAATCTGCCACACAATAGTTGTGTGTTTTGCCACCATGTTAATGGTTTGGCTATGGTTACAGGGGGAAGCGTAATTACTTCTGCCTGGTGTTCTTTTATATATTGTTGCTGCCAGGTTTTAAACAGGGTCTGCTCTTGGGCAATACAGTCGACATGGATCTTGTTGCCATTCAAGGTAACTTTTGGGCTGTTTAGGTATTTGCCGGACTTATAAACGGTATCGTTTACGATAATCGGTTTTCCGTTCACACAGTCTATCCATGCCTGGTAAAAACTACTGTCTGCTTGTACCTTAAAAATGGTGTCTCTTTGTACCGAGGTGATGGTTTTTGTATAGGATACCCCATTTGAGGCAGCTTGCCTGGTACGGCAGGCCGCCAACAAACAGAGTACAATCAACCCATGAAAAAAAAGTATCCTAAAATTCATTTAACCTAATAAAGTCGGTTATCGTTGTTGTTTTTCTTGTTCTGCGACAAACGGCATAGCCTTCTCTGGAGCCGTCGCTATTGGTATTACCTTCTATGGTTTGTATAAAACCATTGGGCAAGACTTTCTCTACAAAACCCGCATGGCCTGTGCCATTGGGGTAGACAATAATAAATATGTCTCCATCCTGGGGCGTTTTAACTGCTAGGGACTTGCAGGCAATCCATTGATCGCGGACACCTCCCGTGCGTTTTAATGGTGTTTTAGCACCGGTTTTGTTATAGGTCTGTAATACACACCAGTATATAAAAGCCATACACCAGGCGTAACCTTTTCCTAGGCCTACCGAATTAAGGTAGATCTCTACCTGTTTGCCCGAGTTGCTTCCTTTGGGGAACTCTTGTACACCGATTTGACTTTGTGCTGTCTTTATCCAATCAACCATTTGTTCTCTATCTATCATGCCCGGTATTAACCGAACACTATGATTTATACTTTTTAATTCTTGTTCGTTAAGAGCAAAATTGACACGATTTTAATCGCTAAAAAAATTGGGGATCAATGCTTGTAAATATTTCAACAAGGGTTGTATCGCTATCATACAAGGCTTGATTTGTTTTTTTATCTACTCTTAAAATTGACAGAGATTTGTTGATATGAACGTTAGAATATGCAGGATTTTATTATAAATGATGATCTCGACATTGAGAATGGAGATCTACTGATTGGGTACGCAGATGAGTACCATCAAAGGAATATTTTGATTGCCGAAAAAGGCGAATACAAGGAATATCCCGAGTTAGGTGTGGGCATTATGAATATGCTCAATAGTGAAGATGCAGCGGGAATGCTTCTGGAAGCCAAGCGCAATTTTGAGTATGACCTGATGCGGGTTAAGGAATTAAGGTTTACAGATGATAACCGCCTGAAAATAGAAGCAGAATATTGATTAACAGGGGCCTGCTATAGTCGTGATAATACTTGCTTTGATAGGGATAAGCCAATTAGAGACAGGTGGTCTAGCTATGGATGGAGGGTTCCTCAATGAAAACGAAATATGACAGCACGTAAAGCGCTATATTTAGCGATAAAAAACAAATTAACAGAAATTGATGGGTTGGAATATGTTGGTGCACAACGTAACCAGTTTGCCGAAGGCAATGAGGGTTATCCCGCCTATTGGACTACTTGTTTGATCAAAATAGGGCCCATGCAATGGAATACGATGGTAGAGCAGCATTTGGAGGGCTTGGTTACTGTGGAAATTTATCTTTATACCAAGGATGGGATGGCTGAGGCACTTTTTTCAGGTACGGATGATGGAGAGGCAGAGATAGATCTAATTGAGGAAATTAGTGACAAGCTGCAATTTTTGGTGGCAGGTGCTTTTAGGTCTTTGATCCAAACTGCTGATGATCATGAAGAAGTAAAAATACAAGGGATTACCTGTCGAAAGATAAGTTTTTCAACTTCTATTGATAAAGTGGTGGCACCTAAATATGAGCCTAAAAGCATAAGTATCTCTTAGCATACGTCCTGTTAAAGGAAAGTTAAGCTTATTCCACTTTTTGGAATGAAAATAGGGTGGAAAGGTATTGTGCCCTAGGCATAAATACCTTCGCCCTTTAGTATAGCCCTTACCGTACGGGGACTAATATAGAAACGAGCTGCGGTTTTGTCTTCCAGTGCATCAAGCCTCCATTCGGGATGGCGTTTGCAAAGCTCGTCAAAAAATCGCTTAACATCTTGATTTCGTGTTTTTAAGTGTGTTTTGGCCATCAGTACAAAATTAAGTAAAAGAGTTTGTCCTATCAAATGCTACCAACGTTAAAAAATAATTTTAGTAGCTGGAGCTGTATTGGATTATGTTTGAGATTGTGGTCATGGAACGGGTTGGCTGTTGGTTGCCCTAGTTTTTTCGATCATCATCATGCAGTAGGCATTTTCCATGAGCTGTGCATGTGTGCCCTTAAAATCTTTCCTTCCTTCGGCAACGCCGATTTTGGCATGTACTTCCCGCACATAATTTAGCTCTTTTAACCGCTCTAGTTTTTCGGTATGGTATTGTCTTAACCATTTCAATATAATTGGTCCATCTAAACGGTTATAAAGTTCTCCATAGTGTCCTCTTTTGGCTTGTGAAAAGCAGATGGTGATTTCTTCGAGCGTGAGATTGGCAAAGTCATAGATAAGCAATGGACAAAGGCTGATGATGCTTTCTGTACTTAGCATATTGTCTACCTGAAAGAATAAGCGAAGATCATTGATCAATAATTGAAGGGATTTTTGTAATGCGGTAGGACGAGAACGCTTAAGTTCACCCAGGGTTTCGGGTTTTGGTATCAGTGTAAGTTCGTGGTTTATCTTTGAAATCTCATCCTTTATCATGACCAACAAATTGTTTTTGTCTTTGCCTTGATATTGGGTTTCAAAGAATTTCTTGCTCCGATTTAAGGTATCTAATGAATCTATCTTTTTATGGTGTAGATCTATTATTTCTTCTATAACAGTTGGGAGGCATTGGCCAAATTTGGCTATGGTAGCCAGGCTGTCATTTTGTAAGCTGCTGATGAAAGCGTTCTGCTTCGTTAAGGTTGTGTTGTTTTTTTGTAGCTCCATTTCTTATTTTATCGAAAATTTCTTGTAGGTTTCTATCGATATCACTGAGTTTGATCTGGCGACCAATGAAATCGCCGGTACGGTTCCAATTGCGCAATATGAACTTCCAGCTGGTAAAAATGCCGTTGTCACTTTTGTCGGTGCTGGCTTGGCTTAATTTGGCGATGATATTTTTTAGGGCCTTGCCCTGTCTACCATCCATAACAAGCGGTACATTTCGTCGATTTAAGAATTCCCCATACTCACTTATGTATTGATTGTATATGGATGATGCGGGCTCCTTGCATTTTTCCAGCTGTTGTAGGCGGGCTAAAATGCTACGGATGGGCACCACTTCATTTCCGGCTTTTATCTGGATCTTGCACCAGGCTATTTGTTCTTTGAGTGTCATCTGTTTGTAAATGATTTTAGGCTATTTGTCATAGGTGTCCTAGTTGCCCATCCGCACGAGTTTAAGTCGTGGCGGATGACCATTAGGGTTTACTAATGTTTTGAAAAGTTAAGCGATAGGGTTTCCCATTTTCCCGTAAGGTTTCTTTGCTTAAACTCATAACCAAATGCCTTGAAGCATTGGCTGTAACTTTCCTTGATAAGCTTTAAGCCTTGAAGCCAGCGTAGGTCGTCGAAACTGTTTTCATGTTTGATCAGGTCCATGACTTTGGCATATTCCAAATCGCCGTTTTGGTTGCGCTCTAAAAAACCCATTAGAATTTCATGCAGGTCTTTATCGCGTTTTTTGACGGTATCTCCCAAGAAATCTTTGATAAGCTCTACTGCTTTGCTCGCTCTTTCATCCCAAACAGGATCGGTGTCTCTTCGTCTGGTAATTTGTGTGAGATTTTGGGTGTCTATGATAGAGAAACCACCTTTACTACTGGCTTTAATACCGCCATAAGCATCGAGTTTTTGTTTTTGTATATCCATGAATGCATGGCACTTCTGCTTAAACCTGGAAATGGCGCAGGAAAGCTCTTTAGCTTCATCAAATAGTTTTTCAATAAAGCCATCTTTTTCGGTTTCATATGCTTTTTTCTCGGCCTCTCGTTTTTCTTTATCTTCTTTTTTACGTTTGTTTAGGAGGGCCTCTAATTGGTCGGTGCTAAGTTGGTGAATTGTTGCTGTTTCCATTTCGTATGATATTGATTAATTGTTGTTTTAATAATTGGTTTTGCTGTTTAATGAGCCTTGTCAATGCTGTGGTTTTGGTCAGCTTTTGCTGCTCTGTATGCTCAAGGTCTTTGAGCTCGGTAGCTATTAAGGCTATCTTATCGTCAAGTCTTTTTATCTCATCGAGCATCTTATTTTCTTTTGATAATCTTGAGGTGGTTGACATCGAATACAAAGAATGTTTCCTGTGTGTCGAAGCGTTTAATTTTTAGACCAGGTCCGGTAGTGGTCTCTCCGGCCCCTACAACCTCGCCAATGGCATTAAAGTGTGGGTGGTAATCGTCAGTTATCCTGACTTCGCTGCCCTTGTAATAGTTCAAAAGCTTTTCAATGTTTGAATTTTCCATTATGTCATTTGTTTAAGTGGTATGTTTTGTTGTTTCATGGTGCGTATAAAGCCATCGTAAACCCTGCTATTGGGTTTGATGTGCATGTATTTCGGGCTATGCCATATGTGATAAAGCTCTTTACGGTTGCTTGCACCAATGCGTTGGGGGTAACGTCTTAAGATCATTTTATCTCTGTTGGTCCATATTTGCTGCCACCAGGTCCAGAACTCGGGTGTGGCCTTCCAAATCTGGGCAGCATTTGCACTGCCCGAGTAGTCTTTTAGAAATTCGCCTGCGGTGTCCAGAAAGAGATTGTTAATGTACTCTTCGCTAATGCTGAGGTGCAAAGCCATTTTCTTGATATGCTGATTAAAATCCTTCATTTTAGTTAACTTAATTCATTCCAGTATTCTGCGGCTCCTTTATCCCATATGTCATAGTGGGCCATTCCTTTTCCTCTCACTTGCGATAGTGCCCTAAAGCCTTCAATCCTTATTTTTTTTGCGGCATCATATTTTATTTTTTTTGCTACCCGGCCTTCAGGCTCCTTGCCATCAGCGTGACTGATGATGATGAAAAGTTTCTTAGGGAACCTTGCCCTTAGGGACTTGTATAAGCTTAGGTTGATGTCTGCGTATTGTAGGCTGTCTATCACCACAACATTTGCACTTTTGTGCTTTTCTAGGCGTTTTACCAAATCTTCTATGGGCTCTTTGTGCAGCAAGTGGAATTTTTTGCCAACTTCATCTAGCCCAGCGAGTTTTACCGCATCCTGTGTATCTTTGCACCAACCTTCTTCTAAAGAGTTGTACAGAACTTTTTCGAAACTTGCCAGGTATCTGCAGAGTTGGAAAACAAAACTTGTTTTGCCATTAAAGGAAGGACCCCAAATCAACCAACAGCCACTGGTCTGTGGTTCACCTAGCAGGTCTGCCCATTTACCGGAAAAAGGCCATACCTTAAATTTTATGTCCTGAAGCTCTTTGGCACTTTTCGCCCTTACCAGGTCATTAGGTGCTTTTTCTTTCTTTAAACTATCTTTGGGTATCATTTATGCAACTTTTAATTTTTGAACTTCCTTGAAAACCTGGCGCAAGCTATTTCCACACTTGGCGTATATCTTTTGTACGTCATGGATACCGTTGGCAAGGGCCACTAAGCCCACCTGGCGTAACAGGAAATCGTTTCTGGCTTCTTTACCATGGGGGACAACTTGCTGGTACTTATTGCCAAATCGGCTGAATATTTCGGTATAGCCTACCTTTTTTAAATCTTTGTTTCGCTCTATTTTTTCACGTAGGCCATCTGCTCCCATCATATACCATGCACATGCCCATTCGGTTGCATTCCACAGGGCTTTAAGCTCTAAAAATGCCGGATAGTCCAAATCGCCTGCTTCGTCGATGACAATGAGGGGAGTTTCGATACTTCGTAGGTAGAATACCAGATCGGCATATACATCTGCGTATCTAGCAGTGTAATTACAGCCGAACTCTTTGGCTATTTCACGTATGAGTTTTTGCTTGCTTTTTACCTGGCTACAATCGATATAAACTGCGTTTTTATGTTCAAGTACATATTGTCGGGCAGTGTGGGTTTTGCCAATGTCTGCCAAATCGCATAACAAGGCTGAAAGTCCGGTTTGTTGACAGGCTTCTAACTGGGTATAGATATGCGTAAAGACCGAAGTTTTTGCGGTAATCCAAGCAGGCGCATTTATGAGCTGTACTTCAAGTCTTCGGGCTATACTAACCCATTTGGCATCGCTCAGTAGATTCTCGGTTTCACCATTATTTATACGTGTTAAAATAGAGCTATGTATGCCCAATGCTATGGCTTGCTTGGAGTTGCTGCCAAAATTTTTGCGGTTCAATGCAATGGCTTCAGCGATTTTTATTTTAAGGTCTGGTGTAATCATAATTATAGGGAGTTAATTGCGTTTAATCTTCTGAACTGATCATTGCCCAGGTCATCTGAAAGGTCACGTTCTTCGTTAGGTATAATGGACTGAGGTATGGTCTCTATTGAATTCTCTAAGCGATGGTCAATCTTTTCCATTGTCCTTAATTTTCCAAGAAAGGTTTTCTGCTCCTTGACCATGTTGCTGAACTTGGCAACATATTTGGCTTGGTGTTGATAGTTGTAGATGTCGTTGTCCATCCATTCGGCATTTGCTGTATTGTATGCTATGATTTTTTCGCATTTGCATATGAATTGGTCGTTTTGATAGAGGTATACATTTTCTATTTCGTTCAATTCATTGGGTAGATAATAAGCGGTTACGTTATAGTTGTTTGGAGTCAACTCTCTTATGGCTTTTGGATCCGGTAATGCATATTTTGCATATTGTACCTGTACATATTGGTTTCTGCGTATGCTGGTACTGATTGCTTTTCCGATATATCTCATTAGCAATGGTCGATCTATTTGTGCAAGATTCGGGTTGGCATAAATTTCCAATACTTGAAATCTTGTCAGGTCTTTATATTTTTTTTGGTTCGGGTGTAGGGCATGGTTATACTTTTCGATGATTTCCATGTCATCGGCTACCAATACTTCATATGGATATGTTTTTTCCCTATAGTTGTTGTTGTCTGCATCAAAAATTTTTTCACTCTTGGTTTTGTTGGCTTCTAAACGGGAATAGAAACGGCCTATGCCTTCTTGGTATCTTTTTTCATAGCCATATTTTTTAATACGGTTACCTGTTTCGGCCCATTTTTCCTGGGAATTGCCTGGATTGCACCAGCGTACAAAAGGAAAAACTATACCTGCTTTCATGAGGTCTTCTTTGAAGCTATTTACCAAATGATGCTCTACTTCTACCTGCATGGGCATTCCATAGTTGTTCCTGTCTAGAAAATGAAACATGTTGCGCATGCAATCGATAAATAAACCAACGGTCTTGTTTTGGCTATAGGCAGCCCCGATTATGCACCCGCTGGTGATATCATAGGCATAATAGGCCTTTACACGAGTGCCGTTTGGCATTTTGCGTGGAAGATCTCTATCGTCCATTGAAATCTTGCTGAAAGAATAGTTGGGGGCATGACGATGGTGGTGTGGTGTATGTGTGCTAACGTAGGTAAGACTGTCCATGCGGAACTTGTCTACAATAGCACGGTTGGCAGGTTGATTAATGTAATTCCATACGGTTGATTCGCTAAGGGTAACGGGTTGCCCATTTTCATAAAATTGATTGCGATCGTATATTTCACCGGTCTGATAGTCATAGATGTCAATATCGCCAGCTATAAATCTCCAATAATCATTAGCTACATCGCCAACATAGGGCTTGTTTTTTGCGATATAGAGACTTAGTATTAATCTTTCAATGTCAATAGTTACTTTGCGACTGTTGTCATTGCAGAAGCCTTTGTGTATAAGGGCGGTGAAGCCTTCGTTTTTATATTTTCGGTATTTTTCCTGCAAACGGCGATAATTGGTGGGAAGGGTATGTGGAAATTCTTCTCTATCAAGATTGATCACACACTCTGCTAATTTTTCCCAGATTTTTGTGCGGCCGCCACCCATGGCCTTGCGTTTGGCAATGTTGTTGGTCATAATGGTATGACAGGCATTAAGTATGTTGGCATTTACGGTATACTCTGCTATTACGGCATTTGGTAGGTGACGCCTGTCGCTTAGCTTAAATGTGCTATAAAAGGATAAGGCATTGGCGTCTGGCATAATAAAATCTTTAAATTGGTGTATTTTGGTGGTTTTCTTGGGATCTCCCCATTTTTCGATAAGGATGTTTTGTTCGGAGAATGAAAGCTTTACGAAATTAATTAGGGCTTCATTTCCAAGACCTTTTCCTTCTTTTAATCTAAATCCTTCTTTACGATGGCAACGCAGTTTGTAGGCACTATAACTAATTAAAGCCACGCTTTCGCTATTACGTTTATCTGCATCGCTTAATATGTAGCTTAAGCGTACACCGTATTGGTTGTTAAATAGTTCATATGGTGATACCTGCATTTGATGTTATTGTAAAGCGGTTTCGACCTTTTTAGCTAGCGTTTTATAGTCTTTCTTAATGCTGTCTGAGGTCAGGCTTACTCTTTCGCCAGAAAGGGATTGGGTAATGAACCTTCTGCTGCACCCGTATTGCTTTATGAGTTTGTTTATGATCTCGGTATTGTACCTATTCTTTTTTTCCATATTTTTATAAATTGTTTGATTTGTTCTCAGATCAGGAACAAATATATACACATAATGAGATTAGTTCAAAATAATAATTCACAAAATGGGAATAGAAAAAGATAATAGATTGATTTTAAATGAAATAAAATCTCATTATAATTTCAGTAGTGATGCTGAATTAGCTAGATTTTTGGGTGTGGCTCCGAATACTTTATCAAATTGGGTTGCTAGAAATTCTTTGGATTATGATTTGATATTCTCAAAATGTGAAGATATAGATGCTAATTTTTTATTAACTGGAAAGGGGAATAGGTGGAAGGCAAATATTGATTATTCTGTGTCGAATCTTGCCGAACCAAAGAGTGTTTACATGGGACGTACTGACATTCCGCAACCTTTGCAGATGATCCCATTGTATGATTTTAGGGCTTCGGCAGGATTGGTTGCACTTTTTAATGAAAGAAATAATGTACTCGATCATATCAAAATCCCTAATCTTCCAAAATCTGATGGCGCAATAAGTATAGTGGGGGATAGCATGTATCCTTTATTAAAATCTGGTGATATTGTGATTTATAAAATTGTTCAGAATGTATTGGATAACATATTCTGGGGAGAAATGTACTTGCTTTCTTATGCTTATGATGGTGATGAAATGATCACCGTGAAATATGTACAGAAATCTGAAAAAGGGGAACAATATATAAAATTGGTTAGTCAGAATAGCTATCACCAGCCCAAGGATATAAAGATAGAATGCATAACAGGCCTGGCCTTGATTAAAGCGAGTATTCGCATTAATAATATGTCTTAGCTATCTGCACATCTTTTTGTTGTGGTTCTGTTTTTAATTGTTTGATTTTTAGTTGGTTGATGGTGTTTTAGCGGTCTGTTTTTAGGGTAATATGCATAGTTGAATTCAGAAATTTTAAATGAAAATAGAGGTGTTTTGAGGCGTTTGTTTATGAAGATATGAGGTTCTAACTATTGAAATGTAACCCTAAATGTAACCCTAAGTGTAACCCTGTTCTTAAAAATGGGAGTGATCTCTTGCCCATATTCTTTAATTGGAAATGTTTGTTTTTATGGCTTTTGGCTGCTTTTTCTACTCTTTACGGTATTTGGAATGGGGGATTTAAAACGGGATCTTGTTCGCTATTTTAGGCCTTTTTGCACCATTTGTTTTATAAAGCCATAGGGCCAAGTAATGAAAAACTAGCCTGAATGATTTTATTTGGCCAATGTTTGTGCTTTTGGAAATAGGCTTCTGTACAGATTGTTTTATGGTTTATAAATGACCACTAACGTTTTTGATGTGATTGTTTTTTAAAGCTATCTTTGTCATCAAATTATTGAGTTATGAGGTTAAGATTTTTGATTTTTTCTTTGTTTGTTTTTCCTATTGCAGTATTTGCCCAAAAAACGGGCCCGGAAAGAGATTGGACAAATGCGGTTTTATGGCAACAATATAGTGGCGAATACAGAGCCTTAGCTTTTCAGGCTTATAACTTTGCTAGATTGTCTTTAAAAGAGGCTTTGTGGGAGCAATCTAATGGGAAACCAAATTGTGTAATTGTAGATGCAGATGAAACGATTATAGATAATTCACGTTTTCAGGGATATGAAATTAAAAATGGTGTAAGCTATGTGCCTGCACATTGGACTGAATGGACTTCGAAAGCAATGGCAGATACCGTACCCGGGGCTTTGTCGTTCTTGAAGTTTGCAGCGAGCAAAAATGTAGAGACCTTTTATGTTACAAATCGTGATGAAGCAGATCGTAAAGGAACGATTGAAAATTTGAAAAAATTAGGCTTTCCTTATGTAGATGAAGCACATGTTTTGTTAAAAAGTACCACTTCAGATAAGCAGGAAAGAAGAAATAAAATATTGGAAAAATATAATGTGTTGTTGCTTTGTGGGGATAATTTAAGCGATTTTTCCAATGTGTTTTATAGAGAGGGAAAAGATACTAAGGAACAGGTAGATGCCAATCAACATTTGTTTGGTATCAAGTTTATCGTTCTGCCTAATCCTATGTATGGCGATTGGGAGAAATTATTATACAAAGAAGGAAAGTACAATGAGCAGGAAAAAGCGAAGCAGCGATTGGAAAAGCTTAAAAGTTATTAATTTATCATATTTTTTATTGTAGAAATGTTATTTTTGCAGCGAACAAAATTAAAACGAATAAATCATGGATGCTAAAGAAAGAGAACAAAGCATTGAGACTGCAAATCAATCGTCTATCTATATGACAATTTTAGTTGGTGTGATCATCAGCGTTATTGGTGTTTTCTTACGTTTTGCTTTTGATGCACTTTGGCTTTCGCTAGCGTCTTGGGCAATTCTTGCAGTAGGAACTGTTGTTTCCTGCAAAGGCGTATTCAAAATTCTGAACGCAAAATAATTTAATAAAATTATATCATCAAAAATCCCCTCATGGCATATCCTTGAGGGGATTTTTATTTTTATCGCATTTTTGCACCATAGAAAATGGGTTACCTTAAACCATTTCTAGCATTAAGCATAAAACCTCTAATCAAATTGTTTTATCCTTAAGGAATAGCATGCTTAAGACAATTTTGTTGGTAGGATAAGTTGATACTTAACACCTAAAAGCAAAATAAAACAAAGAGATGAAAAAATACTTTGCCATGATTGCATTGGCCACAACTGTATTTGTTGGCTGCAATGCTGAACGTAAATCAGAGGCTGCAGATTACGCTAGCACAGAAATAATAACAGATACCCTTGCCAATGAACAGGCAGTTGAAAAGATGATCAAAACAGCCGATATGCAGTTTAGGGTCAAGGATGTGCAGCGTACTAAAGAAGATCTGAGCAGTATCATCAAAAAAGAAGGTGGTGTGGTAATGGAGTTTTCGATTAACAGTACCATACAAAATACAGAAAAGGCCAAGTTCAGTACCGATTCCCTAAAGGAAATTACGGCTTACCGAAAAGAAGGCTATCTGACCGCAAGAATTCCTTCAGAAAAGTTAGATGATTTTACCAACCAAATTGCTGGCATGGCAGTCTTTGTAGATCGTCAGTCATTTAAGATGCGAGATAGGAGCTTAGCCTATTTGGAAAACAAGCTCAAGTCGGAAAATAGACGGGAAGCAATCGCCCAGATCAAAAAGGTGAGTACCAAGAAAAGTGCTAATGTAGAAAGCTCACTTGATCTCAAAGACGATTACGTTGATAAAAAAATAGAAAATATCGGCATAGACAAGCAGGTTAAGTATAGTACCATTACATTAAGTTTTTATCAGGATAATACCATCAAGACCTTAATTGTTGGCAATGATAATATATATGATTATAAACCGCCATTCTTCAGACGACTGGCGTTAAATTTAGCCGATGGTTGGATGTACTTTAAAGAACTTGTGCTCTTTTTAGCTCGGTTATGGATGTTTTTTGTTGCAGGTTTGGTCGCTTATTTTGTGATCAGGTATTATACAAAAAAGCACAGTGCTAGGGCATTTTTACCTCCGCCGAGTAGTTAGATATTTGCCTTTTTTAGAAAGATTGCTTCGCAAAGCTCGCAATGATGAAAGCCGAAAACACGTCATTGCGAGGAGAAACGACGTAGCAATCCTTATACTCGTTAATGGTTTTCATGTTATGTTTCTTTATGCTCGTATTTTGTTTTTATTGCCGATTTTAATTCAGCTACTTGTCGGAGGTTTAACTATGGCAAAAAAAGTTGAAATTCCTTTTGGTTGGTTGGCTTTGGCTAATTTCATTTTTCTATTTTTCGTTGTATTCATTTTACCCCAATTCGTAAAATATGAAGTAACTGAGGTAGATCCTAAATGTGGAATGCCCCAGATAGCTGCCATTTTCTTCGGTGTATTAAGTATAGGATTTCTTTTATTTGTAGTGACTCTGCAATTAATATGGATGAAAATTATGAAAACTAAAATTTCTAATTTGAAAGCAGGCTCTGCATGAGTTCTCTTATCCGCCCTCAATAAAGGGATAATCATCTAATCTCTCCCTGTAGGGAAAGAATCATTATTGTAAAATTTAAACTATAGACATTAGTTGTAGTGATAAAATGCTAATTTCATTCTTACTAAGCTAAATCTAATCATTAAATGAAGAAACTCATCCTTTTTGCCGGTCTTGTAGGTCTTTTTCTCAAGGCGAAATCGCAAGATAATTTTTCGACTGTTTTTAATCAGATCAACACTGAAGTCCAGTCCCATTCCCAAGCCTACCAAAACCTAAAGGAGGCTACCGAAATAATTGGGCATCGTTTAACAGGGTCTGCCAATGGAGCAAAAGCCGAAGAATTTGCTTATAACCTGCTCAAATCTTATGGTTTTGAGGTGAAGTACCAGCCATTTGAAGTAGAAAGCTGGGATAGAAAAACCCTATCGGTAAAAATTGGTGCTGATAAAGGGAAACTTGCTGCTGTCAAGGCAGTTACTCTGGCCCATTCTCCGGTCAAAGCCAATGTTACTGCCGAACTTATAGATGTTGGTAATGGATTGGAAGCAGATTATCAGCCACTGAAGGACAAGGTTAAAGGTAAAATTGCCCTGATTTATCTAGGTGTATTGCCAGGTTCGCCAAAAGGTACACCCTCCTTACATCGCTCAGAAAAAACAGCTATAGCCACTAAGTATGGAGCCATTGGCGTGGTGATCGTTAACAAGGTTGAAGGTGGTGTTTTACTTACCGGTACCGCATCGGTTACGGGTAAGCTTATTCCAATACCTGCAGTTTGTATAGGTTTGGAGGATGGGATGAACCTAAAAGAAAAAATGAAGGCCAGTCCGCAATATGCCCATGTAGAAATGACCAATTTTTCGGGCATGATCAGGGCCAAAAACGTAATTGCTACTTTAAAAGGAACAGATTGGCCCAATGAAAAAATTGTGGTAGGGGGACACCTGGACAGCTGGGACCTGGCCACTGGAGCTATCGATAATGGAATCGGTTCATTCTCTATTATTGATATGGCCAGGACTTTTAAAAAGTTGAATTTAAAAACGAAAAGAACAGTAGAATTTGTGCTATTTATGGGCGAAGAACAAGGCTTGTTAGGTTCTAAGGCTTATGTTGCGCAAGGTTTAAAAGATAAAACATTGGATAGGGTGCGTTTTATGCTAAATTATGACATGACCAATGATCCGAAAGGTTTTTCTACCACTAGAAAAGAAATGGAACCATTATTTAAAAGCTGGGGAACAGAAATTGTTAAGCTGGACACTGGGTTTAAAAACCTCTTTAATGCCGGAGCAGGCTTACACAGCGATCATCAGCCATTTATGTTAGAGGGTATTCCAACCGGTGGGGGAGCAGGTGGTAAATTGCCAAATAACGCTGGGCCGTTCTACCACTCCGATGGCGATGGGTTTCATTTGGTAGATGAACAGGGGATGAAAAATACCGTACGTTATTCGGCCATGCTTACTTATGCTTTGGCAAATACGCCTACAATTCCAGTGAACAGATTTTCAGATGCAGATTTGAAAGTATTTTTAGAAAGTCAAAAATTAAAAGAGCCGTTAAAAATAGCAGGTGAATGGAAATGGGGAGATTAGATCTCCTCATTTTATGAGATAGCAGAAGTTAGCAAGAGTAAGGTAAACGTTGCAGAAGTAATATCGAATTTAGATGTTCTAATGTACTTTTGCGCAATGGTGATTTGGTTCTCCACTGAGCGCTTAGATATCCCAAATTTCTCTGCAATTTCATCATTAGAAAGATTTTTAATTCTGCTTAACCAAAAAATCTCTTTACATCTTTTGGGTAAGGGTGCTAAATAATTTTCTACCTGATTTTCAAAATCGAGGTATCTTAATTTCAGTTCCCCCGTATTGCTGGTTGAAGCGTCGTCTAGCAATTGATAATCTTCAACGTATTCAATTTTCGATTTTTTCTTAGCCTTTAATTCGTTAAAAACATGGTATCTGGCAGTTACATGGATATAGCTGGCAAATTTTACTATGTTTAAATGCTGACGTCTCTCCCACAGTACAACAAATACATCTTGTACTACTCTTTCAGCAACCTCTTTGTCATTAACATAATGAAAGACAGTTTGATAAATTTTCTTCCAGTAACGGTTAAATAGGATATAAAATGCCTTATAGTCGCTATTTTGAATAGCTACCCACAAAATCTCATCACTTTGTTGGTGTTCAGGCATTCTCAGGACAGTTATATTAGGTTGTTGTGATAAAAATAGTTATTTGTTGCATATAATCAAATATTGTGCTTGCTCCGCAAATGTATGCGCAAGGTGTTAAATAGATGTGAAGTCAAAGTGAAGTTGCTGTTTTTAAAAAAAAATGATTTTGCTATGTGTGTTAAGCCTTAGCAGATCTCTCTTTATCATAAAGACCAAGTATAAATGACTTCAGAAGATTATATTAAGTTATACCAGAAGTATCTTGAAGGGAAATGTAATGCCGAAGAGGTAAAGCAACTCTTCGATTATCAGGATGATTTTCAACTACTAGAATCTAAAGATGAGGTAGGAGACGATTTGTTAAAGGCAGCAATAAAAAGCCAAATACAACAGCGTATCCAGCCTAAGAGATTTGCTATTTACAAATCGTGGTATAAATATGCTGCCGCAGCGGTAATTCTGCTGACCATTGGAATGTTTCTGTTCATCGATGATCAAAAATCTCAATTAACCGTTAAAAATGAGCCAGTAATCACTGACGATTCAGTGTCATTTGCAAGGATAGATTCTTCTACTGCGGTACTTACTTTATCTGATGGTTCTATTATTCCGTTAGATGAAACTGGAAATGGTTTGTTAACTGAAGAAAGTGGTACGGAAATCAGAAAGATTAAGGGAGGAGAGCTATCCTATAATACCTCAAAACAATTGCTAGGGAATTCCAATCTATTAAATAAAATCGCTATCCCCCGAGGTGCTACCTATAAAATTACCCTTGCCGATGGCACGAGAGTATGGCTAAATGCAGCATCTTCTTTGAGTTACCCAGCTAGTTTTAGTGGTTCAGAACGAAAAGTAGAACTAACAGGAGAAGCTTATTTTGAAGTTGCCAAGAACGAAAAAATGCCTTTTAAAGTGAAAACAACAAATACAGAGGTAGAAGTTTTAGGTACTCATTTTAATATTTCGGCTTATGCAAATGATGAAGAGGTAAAAACTACACTCTTAGAAGGTTCTGTCCGATTATCTCATTGGGGAAATAAAAAAATATTGAAACCAGGTTATCAGGCTATTGTCTCTAATGGTTCAGCAGATATCAGCTTGAAAGAGGTAAATACGCAACAAGCACTGGCCTGGAAAAATGGTTATTTCCTTTTTAAAGAAAACAGCATTGTGGAGGTAATGAAACAGATCTCAAGATGGTACAATGTTCAGGTATTTTATGAAGGAAATGTTACCGATAAATTATTTGGTGGAATTTATTCTAAGTCCAAAAAATTGGAAGAACTGCTCAACGGTTTAGAGTTAACGGGACTTGTGAAATTTAAAATAGTAGAAGGTATTTCCATGGAAGAAAGGAGGGTAATTGTTATGGACTAAGCCTCATAATGATTGCCTGAAATAAAAAACCCGGAGACGTTCGCACCGTATCCGGGCATAAGTCAGGGTCAATCGAATTAATCATGCAATCAATCGGAAATTAAACCTAACAATTCAAATGTATAAAAAAAATACTGCATTTAATTGCAGCATACACAGTCGTGTTCATTCGAAACTTGTCCGCATCATGAAATTAATAGGTGTTTTTATATTCGCTGCTATTTTACAAGTTAGCGCAAGTACTTATGCGCAAAATATTCACCTCACTGTAAAAGAGGCAACACTAGAAGATGTCCTTATCAAACTTCAGGAACAGAGCGGATATGATTTCTTATATAGTTCAGTGCTCCTAAAAAAATCTAGCCCCATTACTTTCTCTGTAAAAAGTGCAACTATTGCACAGGCCATGGACAAGTTACTGGCTAACCAGCCCTTAAGTTATGTCATTAACGGAAAGACGGTAACTATAAAATCGAAAGCCCTTCAAGATATACCTATAAAAGGAATAGTGACTGATGAAAATGGTCAAGGTATTGAGGGAGTAAGTATCAAAATAAAAGGAGCTGCTGGCGGAGTAATGTCTGGAAATGATGGTGCGTATACCATTAAAGTTCCTAATGTAAAAACCGTTCTATCATTTTCTTTTCTTGGTTTTATCAGCCAGGAAGTAGTGGTAGGTACAAAAACAACCATCAACGTAGTTTTAAAAGAACAAAAGGAAGAATTAACAGAAGTGGTGGTTACTGCATTAGGTATAAAGCGAGAAGAAAAGGCTCTAGGTTATGCGGTGACTCAAATAAAGGGAGAACAGTTAACAGAATCGTTATCTAATAATTGGACAGATGCCTTGTCTGGCAAAGTTGCCGGTTTAAACTTGGTACGCTCTGGGGCTGGTCCAACCGGTACCAATAAAATTGTATTAAGGGGAGAAAATAACTTAACTGGAGATAATGACGCACTAATTGTAGTAGACGGTGTGGTGATCAACAATAGTAGTGGAAGAACAACGGGAACGGGAAATGCAGCCTATTTAGGAGAAGATTCTCCTGTAGATTTTGGAAATGGGTTAAGTGATATCAATCCAGATGATATAGAAACGATTAGCGTGCTTAAAGGCCCAGGTGCAGCTGCATTATATGGTCAACGCGGTGCAAACGGTGCAATTATCATCACCACAAAATCGGGCAAGCCCAGAATAAAAGGCATTGGAGTTACACTTAATTCTAACGCAGCATTAGAAGCAATTTCACGTTGGCCAGATTATCAGTACGAATATGGTTCGGGTACAGAGGGAGCAAAACATTTTTCGTGGGGAACAACTGCTGATGGCGCAAGTACTAGGAGCTCTAGTGTGGCATGGGGACCGAAATTCGATGGACAGGCATTTTTCCAATACGATCCAGTTACTCATAAAGGTGCAACCGAACGTACGCCTTGGATTTCTTATCCTAATAATAGAAAAGATTTTTTCGAAGTGGGTAAAACCTTTACTAACAGTGTAACACTTGACGGTGGTACTGCAAGAACATCGGTTCGTTTTTCGCTAACTAATGTGGGTAACGATTGGATTATTCCAAATACGGGTTACGATCGTAATACCGTAGCACTGTCAGCTAGCCAAAAAATAACCGATAAATTACTGATTGCTGCAAAAATCAATTACACTAATAAGAAGAGTGATAACCTGCCTGCTACGGGTTACAACAACCAAACCATTATGTATTGGAACATTATGCAGGTGCCCAATGGTAATCTAGACTGGCTAAAAGAATATTGGATGCCCGGATTGGAAGGCTTAGACCAAAGTTATCCATTTAGTACCTCTCCAGACAACCCTTATCTCATTGTAAACGAAATGCTCAATAAACTGAATCGTAATACGGTAACAGGAAACATTCAGGCAGCTTACCAATTTACAAAAGACCTAAGTTTAATGGTACGTACTTCTATGGATCTTTCTTATGAAAACCGTTCGGAACAACGCCCTATGGATACTCAAAAATTTACGTATGGCATGTTTCGTAAAATGAGTGTTTTTGCACAAGAAATGAATAGTGATTTCTTACTGAAATACGATAAAAAGTTAAATGAAAAAGTCAATATCTCTATATCAGGAGGTGGAAGCAGACTACAGAATAGATATAATAAAGATGAGCTGAGAGCAAATTCATTGCAGTATCCGCAAGTTTTTACATTGGCTAATAGTAGAGATGCGCTAATTGCACTTCCCTATCAGAGCGAGTATAAGATCAATAGTTTCTATGGCTTGGCCACGGTTAGTTACAATAGTTATTTGTTCTTAGATGTTACCGCCCGCAACGATTGGAATAGCGTATTGGCCACGCCAAATTCCACAGATAATGTTTCGTTTTTTTATCCATCGGTTAATTTGAGTGCAGTAGTTTCTGATATGTTTAAGCTGCCGTCCTATTTTTCTTTTGCTAAACTGAGAGCTTCATACGCTGGTGTAGGCAGCGGCGGAACAAATACCTATCAAAATACCTATGCTTATTTAATGGCAAGTAATTACCCTGGAGGTTTGTTAAATCCTGTTACTTTACCAAATGGAGGTCTTAAGCCACAGTATACTACTAGTTATGAACTTGGAGCCGATGTTCGTTTGTTTAAGAACAGGTTAGGTTTAGATGTAGCTGTATATAAAGGAAATACCAAAGACCAGATCTTAACGGCAACACTTGATAGAGGATCTGGTTACAGTAATATCGTAGTTAATGGTGGTTTGGTAAGTAATCGGGGAATTGAGGTTCAGGCTAATGGGGCTTTGTTACAGCATAAGCGTGGTTTAAATTGGAAAGTATTCGCCACGTTTGCTGCAAATGAAAATAAAGTAGAACGATTAACTGATAGTCTTTTTGCACTACAGCTACAAAATACGCTATCTGGTAGAGGCTCTATTGAAGCAAGAATAGGAGGAAACATCAGTGCTATTTATGGCCCAGGCTACAAACGATCTCCAGATGGGCAAGTCATTTATCAGGATGGTTATCCTGTGCTTACCACCGAGCCAATCTTTCTTGGTAACAGTAATGCCAAGTGGAAAGCAAGCATTGGCAATGAATTCAGATACAAACAATTCAGGTTAAATATTCTAATAGATGGACAATACGGTGGAAGCGCCTATTCCTTAACTCATGCCTTGTTGGCAGAACACGGTAAGCTGAAAAATACATTGCCAGGACGTTATAATGGCATTATCGGCAATGGTGTAATCGAAAATGGAGATGGCAGCTATCGACCAAATGATGTGATTGCTAAAGATATATGGACTTACTATACCCGTCATTACGGTAGAGAGAATTTAGAAGGTAGTATGTTCAGTACCAACTTTATCAAGTTAAGGGAAATGCGGTTAGATTATACTTTCACGCAAAAACTGAACAAAAGTTTAGGCTTACAAAGGGCTACAATTGGCTTGTACGGAAGAGATCTTTTTATGATTACGGCATGGCCAATTTTCGATCCTGAGTTTGGGACACTAAACAATGGCTCTATTGATAAAGGCTTTGAGATTGCACAGTTTCCATCTACAAGAACATTTGGCGTAAACTTAACTGTAGGGTTCTAATTTATTTAAGAGAAAGACAATGAAAACGATAAAAAAAATACTCGGAACTTTTTTGATCTTGCTAATGATAGCCTCATGTACAGATGGTTTCAAAGAGTTAAGCAAAAATCCGAACTCTAGTGAATTTGCGCTGCCCCAGGCTTTACTTGCACCTGCCATTACCGATGTTGTGAGTAAAAATATGGACCGTTCTTCCAAACGCATCAATAATGAGTTGATGCAGGTACATATTTTGATGGGTGATGTAGAGGGCAGAATATTTAGATATGATATAAGAAAATCGGAAGCAGACTACAACTGGAACAATTGGTTCTTACAGCTTACTAATTTCAAAAATATTTATACTAGTGCTTCCGATTTATTCCTCATCGACGGAAATAATACCAGTAAAACTTACATGGCCATATCGCTAATTGGCCAATCTTGGGTAGCTTCTTTATTAACTGATACTTATGGAGATGTACCGTATTTTGAGGCCAACAAAGGTAAAGACGGCGTGTTAACCCCCAAATTTGATAAACAAGAAGATATTTATTTAGATATCTTCAAAAAATTGGAAGAGGCAAATGAGCTGTTAAAAACAAATACTAATTTAACGGGAGAGCTAGCGTCATCAGACCCTATTTATGCTGGAGTAGCGGCTAATTGGCGAAAGTTCGGTAATTCATTATACCTGCGACTATTGCTAAGGGTAGCCGACAAAGCTGGGTCATCTGCCACCGATAAAATCAGGCAAATCACGCAAACCAATACTTCAAATTACCCACTTATTTCCAGCAATGCTGAATCTGCAATTCTAAAATGGACAGGCGCACTTCCTTATCAATCACCGTTTCAAACCGATAGAGATTCGGAATGGAACCTGCTTAAATTGACAGATTTCTTTGTCAATAACCTTAAAAATTGGGGAGATCCGCGTATCGCGAAATGGGCCACACTTTCCCAAGGAGAATATGCAGGTATTCCTAGCGGATATCCTGTCGGGATGGCACCAGTGTCTAGGTCGGCTATGCCTTTGGCTCTTAAAACAGATCCCTTGTTAGGAAATATCTTAAACTATGCCGAGGTACAACTGGCTTTGGCTGAGGTTGCTGTGAGGGGATGGTCTACAGGCAATGCCAAGACACATTATGAAAATGGCATCACCAATAGCATTACCCTTTGGGGATATAGCGTTCCTGCTAATTATTTAACGGGCGTTCATGTAAAATGGGATGATGCTGAAAGTGTAAGTAGCAAGATCGAAAAAATTCAGCTTCAAAAATACTATACACTCTTCTTTACAGACATGCAGCAGTGGTTTGAATATCGCCGTACGGGCTACCCGGACTTGCCAAAGGGTGCTGGATTACAAAATAATGGAGAAATGCCAGCTAGAATAAATTATCCTACCTATTTGCAATCAACCAATCGTACCAATTATAACGATGCGGTTGCCAGACAAGGTACAGACGATATCAATACCAAAGTTTGGTGGCAACGTCCCTAATCAGTTAATCAATACAAATAAATAAT
This sequence comes from Pedobacter sp. ASV28, assembly GCF_016428855.1. Classification (GTDB taxonomy): domain Bacteria; phylum Bacteroidota; class Bacteroidia; order Sphingobacteriales; family Sphingobacteriaceae; genus Pedobacter. Next base: position 52,012 of record NZ_JAELTN010000016.1, on the reverse strand, counting down.
TGATGAAAATGAAGAAGATTTTAATACAAATTACAGCAGGTGTACTGCTACTATTTGCCGCTTGCGATAAAAATACAGATTGGGCTGAAGGTACATTAAGCCCTATTATTTCGATAGAAGATTTACGATTACTTTATAAAGGCACAAGTGTTTCTTTAAATAGTAACAATCTTTCTGGTGCAACTCAAATTAGTGGCCTTGTCATTGCTGATGCGGCTGCGGGCAATGTTCCTAATGGGGTGTTAATAATGCAAAATACCAATAGAAAAAAAACTAGAGGAATTAGTATTGACATGGGTGCAGCAGCAAATTCATATCAGTTAGGCGATTCTATTGTGGTTACGGTTAATGGAGCTACGTTGAAAAACGAAAATGGCCGTTTAGAAATTGTAGGTGTAACGGCATCTAGTGTGAAATTGATCGCTCAACAACATACAATTAACGCTCAGAATGTTACGCTCAGTCAATTGAAAGCGAATCCTGGCGACTATGAAAGCACCTTGGTGAATATTTACTCGGGAGATTTTAATCCCACACCTGTTATGGGAGAAACTTTTAGCGGAGATAAGATTTTTAACGATGGCTCGGCGCAGATCAGTTTTCATACAGAAGTAGGTGCAAACTTTGCAAACAGGCAACTTCCATCAACGGCTTCGGTAACTGCTATTGCACTTCCTTATCAAGTGGCATCGGCAACAGCACCAGAGATTTCACTATGGCCCAGAAACAGTAACGATATTAAAGAAAAGCTGATTATTCTAGCTTGGAATTTGCTTGGAGCGTTAGGAAACGAAGTGAGCAGTACCTCTAATATTGTGAATGTAAATATGGAACCATCGGTTTTAAGTCGGGGTGCCGGAATTACAGCCGCCGCCGCTGGAGGATCTTTTGCCAGTACTTTTCCTATTAATGTAGATAAGGCTGCGGCAATTGCTGCCAATGCTTACTATCAGTTTTCTTTAAAACCCAAAGGGAAAGCTAAAATAAGTTTAGCTGCTTTAGATGCCATTTTTAGGATACAGACCAATGCTGCAAAAACTTATATATGGACCTATAGTTTAGACGGGGGAATTAGTTTCAAGGATATCAAAGAACCCTACACTTGGACCACTGGATTTTCTGAAAACAATGGTATACAACAACCGCAAATAGACCTTTCTCACCTAGATGATTTTAAAAATATCACGGCAGAAAAACCTGTCATTTTTAGATTGTATGCTTGGGGTGGAACCAGTATAGCCAGTAATAATGGATTTAGGATAGGCAAAAGTCTAACCGCTGCTCAGCATTCTTTAGCTATCGGCGGAACGGTTATAGAACAGCATATTCCCTAACAATTTATTCACTAAATAACCAATAATCCCATTCATGCATCGTGAATGAATGGGATTTCTTTTAATAAAAAATCAAAAAATACATGAAAAAATTACTTTTTATAATGGTGTTCGTACTCAGTTTTAATGCTAAAGCTCAAATTCTTGCATGGAATTTTGGAGCAGAAGTAAAAGGTAACGAACGTACCAGCTTATCAACTTACACAGATCCTAATCTTGAAATCTCCATTCTTTCCCGAGGACCAGGAATAGGTGCAGAAAAAGCCACTTTATCTTTTGCGTCTGCATTTCCTGTAAATCTTACCAAAGAAGAAGCCGTAAAAGCAGGAGCATATTATCAATTTACGGTAAGAGCTAAAGAAGGTTATCAGTTTTCTATAGAAGCTTTAGACGTGGTGTTGAGAGTGCAGCCAAATGCACCAAAAGTATATCGATGGATGTATAGTACAGATGGGATTAAGTTTGCCAAACTGGGCAAAGACGATGTTAAAATTAAAGCAACAGTTAATAACGGATTACCTCAAGCCACTTTAGATCTTTCCTCTTACGAAGAATTGAAAAACATTGCTTCCTCTCAAACTATTGTTTTTCGTTTGTACGCTTGGGGAGGTACAGAAGGCTCTAGAGAAAATGGTTTTAGAATAGGAAAAAGTAACGCCTCTACCAATGCTTTGTCCATATCAGGCAAAGTCATTAAGCAAAAATAAATCGCCATTATAATTAACTCACATGAAAAAAATATTCATTTTAGCTCTAACACTAATTATAGCTATACAAACAAAAGCACAAGTTTTAGCTTGGAATTTATTTGATAAATTGGGCAATGAGACTACTGTAAATTCAACTACAAACCATCCCAATATAGCGGTTGCTACTTTAAAAAGAGGGGCAGGTATTACAGCGGCAACAGCCGGACAATCTTTTGCAGGTACCTTTCCTATTAATGCGGATAAAGACGCCGTAATTGCAGCGGCCTCTTATTATGAATTTACGCTAACACCTAAAGCAAGTACGACCTTAAGCCTCACCACATTGGATGTTGTCTTGAGAATTCAAACAAATGCCCCTCCAACTTATATCTGGAGATATAGTAAGGATGGAGGAAATACTTTTAATGATATTGGCAGTGCCCGAACTTGGACCACTAACTTTAGTCAGAATAACGGAATTCAGGAGCCAACTTTAGATTTGTCTGGCGTCGCAGACCTTCAAAATTTTAGTACGCCCATTATTTTTAGATTGTATGCTTGGGGAGGCACGAGTACCACCAGTAATAATGGTTTCAGAATAGGGAAGAGCTTAACCAATACCTCAAATGCGTTGGCAATTGGCGGTGTTGTAAAGCCAATACTTTCTTGGAATTTATTTGGAGCAGTAGGAGACGAAGTGAAAGCTACTTCAACAACAAATCATGCAAGCATAGACGTTTCTGAACTAACAAGAGGAACAGGAATAGCTGGCGGTATTGCTGGAGGATCTTATGCCAGTACGTTTCCTATCAATATAGATAAAGATGCTGCAATTGCAGCAGCCTCTTATTACGAATTTACATTAAAACCTAAAGGTAATGCAGTAGTAAGCCTTACTACGCTTAATGTTATTCTCAGAATTCAAACCAGTGCCCCGCCAACTTATATTTGGAGGTATAGTAAGGACGGAGGAGCTACTTTTAACGATGTCGGTACAGCAGTAACTTGGATTACAAATTTTAATCAAAATAATGGCATACAAGAACCTACGTTAGATTTATCGGGCATTACAGATTTACAGCAATTAACGGTCCCAGTAATTTTTAGGCTATATGCTTGGGGTGGTACAAGTGCTACCAGTAACAATGGCTTTCGTATAGGCAAAAGTTTAAGTGTAACACAAGATGCCTTAGCCATTTCTGGTATTGTAGAACAAGAAAATACTTTGCCTATTACGTTGTTAAACTTTGTTGGAAAACTAGCTGGAGATAGAATAAACCTAAATTGGGCAACAAGTTCGGAGCAGAATAATGCTTATTTCGAATTGATTAGATCGGAAGATGGAAAGAACCCAAAATTAATAGGTAAGGTGCAAGGTAAAGGCAACTCCGCCGTTAAACAAAACTATAGCTTCACAGATTTGAGGCCGTTGGTTGGAGACAACTATTATCAACTTAAACAGGTAGATATTGATGGGAAAAACACGCTAAGTGAGATTATCCATGTAAATGCTAGTCTCGATAAATCTAGCATGAAGATCTTTAGTAGTACGGGAAATAACCAAACAAACTTTACTGTGTTTGTACTTAAGGAAGGTGTTGGTAATTTAAAGATCGTAGATATTACTGGAAAGAAAATTTACGAAGCAACACAAAAGCTTGGTAAAGGTGATAACCAATTTCAGATAAACGTAAAAGGTAGTGGGATATTTGTAGCATCCTTAACTATCGATAAACAAGTAATCAATACCAAATTTTTCAAAAACTAGTCTATGGACAGTATAAAAATATCAATGCTCGGCGTAGCTTGTTTCTGGATATTTACAGCCTGTAAAGCACGACCAAACCTCGAAACCGACGTAGAAAAACCCAGCAATCAGTTATTATTGCAGTCAGCTATTGTTAAGATAGAAGACATTTGCATCCATCCGCCTACGCCAGAGCTGCATGCTTCTACAATCGAAGAAACCCCAACAGGTTTAGTTGCAGCTTGGTTTGGTGGTACAAAAGAGAAGAATCCAGATGTAGGAATTTGGTTAGCTAGGCAAGAAAAAAACGGCTGGACAAATCCCATTGAAGTCATTACAGGAATTACCAAACTTGCTGATGGATCAGCAGTCCGTTATCCTTGCTGGAATCCGGTCCTATATCAAGTACCTAATGGAGGCGAGCTCATGTTATTTTATAAAGTAGGTCCCACTACACCAGAATGGTGGGGCATGTTAATGCGGTCGTTAGACGGAGGAAAAACTTGGAGTAAACCAGAACGACTACCAGAGGGAATATATGGTCCAATTAAAAATAAAGCAGTTACAATTGGCAGTAATGGCATTCTTTCTCCATCTAGTATTAATTCTCGTTTACATTTTGAAAGAAGTGATGATTTGGGCAAGACCTGGACAAGAACAGCACCTGTAACCGATAGAGCTATACCGGTTATACAGCCTAGTATACTTTTTTATGGAAATAATAAATTGCAAGCTGTAGGCCGTACCATGAAAGATAAACGGATATTTAGTATTTGGTCTGAAGATGATGGTAAAACATGGGATAATTTCTCCTTGCTAAATGTGCCAAATCCTAATTCTGGTACCGATGCAGTTACCTTAAAAGATGGTAGGCAACTATTGGTATACAACCATAGTGAGATTAATCGCAGTCCTTTAAATATCGCTATTTCAGAAGATGGGAAAAACTGGTATCCGCTGCTGGTAATCGAGAATGATAATTTAGGAGGTTACAGTTATCCGGCAGTAATACAAACTAAGGATGGCTTGGTACATATTACCTATTCATGGCGACGTAAAAATATCCGACATGTAGTTATAGATCCGTCTAAATTAAAGGGTAAGCCTATTCTATCTTGGAATTTCGAAACTAATGGGATAATAGGTGACGAACAAAATAGCCGAGCTACTTTTAGTATTCCACAAGTGGACGATGCCATTTTAACAAGAGGAAGTGGTATTACGGCTCAAAAAGCTTCGGTTTCATTTGCTGCTGCTTTTCCTGTGCATAGAGATTTAACCGCCGCAGAAAAGGGCGAAGCCTATTACCAGGTAAGTTTTAAAACGAAAAACAAGCTCGCTTTGTCTTCTATTGGAGCTGTACTTAGAGTGCAGGCAGAAGCACCTAAACATTACATCTGGAAATATAGTATAGATGGTGGTTCCAATTTTAAAACTATTGGACAGCCCATTATAGTAGACAACGGTTTTACAGACAATAACGGTTTACAACAACCGCAGATAGAATTATGGAATATTGCTGATCTGCAAAAACTGCAGGCATCCACAAAAGTGATATTTCGTTTATACGCTTGGGGAGGAAGTAGTGCTACTACAGATAACGGTTTTAGAATAGGCAAAAGCAACGAGCTAACACCTGCCTTGGTAATTAATGGCGAACTGATTAAATAATAATAAACATGAAAAAAATAATTTTGATGATGTTGATGGTTGGGTATGGTATGCTCAGCTATGGACAATTATTAGCAGATAAGTTTGGTTTTGAAGCGCATAGAGGAGGTAGGGCATTGGTTCCGGAGAATACCATAGCGGCAATGAAATATACATTGGGGCTTAAAAATGTAAATACGCTAGAAATGGATTTGTGCATCAGCAAAGACAAAAAAGTAGTGGTTTCTCATGATGTTTATTTCCATCCAAATATTACGACCACGCCGCAGGGAGAATATTTAACACCCGAAAATGCAAGACAACATTTGCTTTATCAGATGGACTACGATAGCATTAGTAAATACGACGTGGGCCTTAAGCCACATCCAGAATTTGTAGATCAAAAAAAGTTTGCTGCTGTTAAACCTTTATTAACGGCTTTATTAGATGAAACAGAGAAAATTGCCAAGCAACAAAACCGCCTGATTTATTATAATATGGAAATCAAATCTAGAAAGGCCGGAGATGGAAAAGAACATCCTTTACCAGATGAATTTGTAGATTTGGTAGTAAGTATTTTAAAAGAAAAAGGAGTGATCTCACGTACGGTAATTCAGTCTTTCGATATGCGTCCGCTGCAAGTTTTGCATCAAAAATATCCTGAAATTAAATTGTCGTTACTTACTGGGAAAAATGCAAAAGATGCAAAACAGATGTTGCAAAGACTGGGATTTACACCTGCCGCATATAGCCCTGAGTTTAGTACGGTTACACCCGAAATGATTTCATATTGCCATGCGAAAAAGATTAAAATTTTGCCTTGGACTGTGAACACCGCAGAAGAAATCCAGAAGTTAAAAGATTTAGGCGTAGATGGTGTAATTTCAGATAACCCAGTTTTGTTTCAAAAAATAAAATAGAAGTTATGATGAGAAAGATATGCTGTAGTGTCGTACTGGTACTTATTGCAAATTTGGGAATTGTCGTAGCACAAAATCAACCGCTACAAAAATCGACCAATAGTCTGCGCATGGAGATGGTTAATATTCCATCTGGTAGATTTTATATGGGCTCTGATGGCCGTGGAAAGAATTTTGATGAGGCACCTGCGCATGTGGTACAAATTACCAAGCCATTTAAAATTTCGGCGACAGAAGTAACCAATGCGCAATACGAACAATTTGATCCACAACATAAATCATATAGAGGCAAGAAAGGATTGTCTAAAGCAGATGATGAGGCGGTGATTTTTGTTAGCTATGAAGATGCCTTGGCTTTTTGTAAATGGCTATCTAAGAAAGAAGGAAAAAACTATCGCTTGCCAATGGAAGCTGAGTGGGAATATGCATGTAGAGCGGGTACATTATCAGGATTTTCTATGGCTGGTAAAATGCCCAAAGAACTCTATAAAGTACAAGAGTTTAACCGTGATCCTAAGCCTGTTTCTTTACAGGTAGCTCAATTTGAGCCCAATACTTGGGGTTTGTACGATATGCATGGTAATGTAGAAGAGTGGTGTGCAGATTGGTACGGCCCTTATCAAGCTAAAGAACAAAGAGACCCTGTTGGTGCTGTTTCGGGAAATTACAGAGTAACCAGAGGTGGTAGTCATAACACACCTCCAGAATTTCTTCGTTCAGCCAACAGGCTGGCAATGATCCCTGAAGATAAAAACTGGGTGGTAGGCTTTAGAATAGTTGAAGGCGAAATGCCAACTACCGCTGCATTACCGAATGCTGGTCCTTCGGCTTATGTCATAAATGTTGCTCAACATACTTTTGAATGGTCGCAGTCTTCAAAAGAACCATTGTTTATGGAACCCATCTATTATATAAGGGAACCTTCTCCTACCAACAAGACACCATTTTATTTGCATAATCACTGTCCGGCAATTACTTGGTGCACCAATGGCGATTTATTGGCTATTTGGTTTTCAACCGATGATGAATCTGGACGTGAGATGACCATCTTAGCCAGTAGGTTAAGAGCAGGTAAAAATGAATGGGATGAACCTTCAGAATTTTTAAGAATTCCTGATAGAAATTTAACAGGTTCATCTCTTTTTCATGATGGTAAAGGTACAATCATCCATACCAATGGCGTGGAAGTAGCAGGGGGATGGAAAAATTTAGCGATGATTAACAGAATAAGTACAGATAATGGCGCTACTTGGTCTGAACCAAAATTTATTAATGCAGATCATGAGATGCAGAATCAAGTAATTGCTGGGATGTTTAAAACTAAAGAAGGATGGTTAATTCAAGCTGCAGATGCGCATCCTGGGCAAGCTGGCGGAACCGCAATACACATCAGCAAGGATAATGGAAAAACTTGGGAAAAGCCATCAAAAATTATTCAAAATCCAACATTTAAAGAGGGTACAGATGGAGAGTTGATTGCAGGGATACATGCTGGTGTTGTTCAGTTAAAAAATGGTAATTTAATGGCTTTGGGCAGAAATAATGATCTTGAGGCAAAAGACAATATGGGTTTACGTATGCCAATGAGTATTTCTAAAGATATGGGCAAAAGTTGGACTTACACGCCAACAGAATTTCTGCCTATATATTCGGGGCAACGCCTCATCTTACGTCGATTAAATGAAGGCGCTCTTTTACTGATTTCATTTACACATCATCCAAGGGAAAAAAATGAGCAAAGAAGAGGGATGATGTTTAAAGATATTACTGGAAATGAATATAAAGGTTACGGTATGTTTGCTGCGGTATCTTTTGATGAAGGCAAAACGTGGTCTACAAAAAAACTACTTACAGATGGCAAAGACCGATATATGGATGGTGGTGGCTGGACTGGCTTTTTTGAAATGACCAAAAATAATGCAGAGCCCATGGGCTACCTAGCAGCGACACAAACACCAGACAATGTGATACATTTAATTAGCAGCAAAATACACTATCGATTTAATCTGGCCTGGCTCACGTCAAGCCCTAAAAATTAATAAAGCAAAGAGTGATGCTTGTCAAATGATTAAAATTGCTGTCGGGGCATTTTAGTCCTAAACCCAAGAGCATATCTAGGGTATTAGCTTTACTAGTTCGAGCATCCTCTTTGCCTATTTATCACCTAAATAGACTGTAAATTAAGCCGAAAAAGAAGTGACCAAATAAAGAACGGTTATTTTTAACCTTTTATGTAGTCCTCCAACTGTGAAATGGTTTGCTTCTGATCGGCTATGATAGATTTAACTACATCTCCAATGGAGATCATCCCCACGGTTTGGGCAGCGTCTTTAACGGGCAAATGTCTAATGTGCTTATCGGTCATGATCTCCATACAAAGCTCTATAGTGTCGTTCGGGCTTACGCTAATCGGATTTTCGGTCATTGCTTCACTAATGAGTGTTTCTTTTGAAGATTTTCCCTGCAAAATGATTTTACGGGCATAATCCCGTTCTGTAAAAATACCAAGCAATTGCCCATTTTCCATGATGAGCAAAGCGCTAATGTTTTTTTCGTTCATTATTTTTAATGCGCCTAAGACCGAAGTAGATCGGTCTACACTATAAATTTGAACAGGTTTAGTGTTGAGGACTTGTTGTACGATCTTCATATCTGGTTGTATATTAGCTAATTAAATTTACTAAAATAAATCCAAATAATCAATAAACCGTTCATGTTAAATATGAATAACTTTTTTCTTGTTTTTCCATGCTTCGTATTTTACCAATTCATTGGCAACCTTGCTGTAAATGTAGCCAATGATAAAAGCATCGTCTATTAAACCAATGCCTACTAAAAAATCAGGAATGAGGTCTATTGGAGAAATGAAATAGAGCAGGCCTGCTATAATAGATACCATAGTTTTTCTGTCTACATCCAGGTAACTCCCATTGGCGTAGTCTTTCGCTAGGCCGAGCAGCAATTGTAGCTTATGCCATACTTCGGCAAGCGCACCTTCATTTGTCGTTGCCTTATCAAAAGCCTCTCTGATCTTGAGTTGGGTTTGATCCTTGTTGTGTGCTAGGTTTTGTGCTTTGGTTACAAAGGAACTAAACATCCGTTTCAACTTGTGCTTATTCATCGGGGTATTTATTTAATTGTTTTATATCCCTATCAACAAGCGTACCTAAAACTATCGACCAAAGCGATCATAGTTGTCTTCTGCATACTTTTCAAATCTCTCTAATAGTTTGATGTTCTTTTTTTCTAGGGCAGTCAGTTCAGATTCTACATTATCGCTTACCGGAATGTACCAATCTACAAAATCGAAAAATTGACGGTAGGTTTTCTTTTTAAACGTGTAACCATGACGGGCAAAAATGGTGTTCCTTAAGATTTGGAGATCTAACTTACGTAAGTTTTTCAAATCACTTTCTTTTAACTCTTGAGCAGAGGAGTTAAGCGTAAACACTGCATTTGAAGCACTTCTATAGTATTCGTTCATGTAAATTTTAGCCTTTCCGTCAATGGTATCGGTCACCTTTTTCACCTTGCTGGATTCCCAGTCAATGTATTCGCCATCTTTATCCAACATTAGGTTTGCATTGTAAACAAAAGCTTTTTTCAATAACTTGAAAGATCTTTTTGTCACGTTGATCTCTTGTTTGTACGATTTCCATGTTCCAACTAAAGTATCCTTGCGAAGCTCAAATTCAAAACGGCCATCGTATTTATCCGTGCCTGGCTCATCCAGTACAAAACTAATTTTATGGTTAATGTCGGTAAGTGTGCCTTGTAATGGCCTGTCGTTACCCGCTACCACACTACGTCCTACAACTTTTTGGTCATTGATGTTTTTAATGATTAAAGTGATTTTGTTTTGATTGTACACTTCGTCTTTAGCTTCCTCGGCCATAAAATACCCTACCCAGGTACCATATAAATGATCATAACTATTATTTACTACGGCAGTACTATCTGCTGCATCTTTTGCAGTTTGTGGGTTGCTGTTATTATGGCATGATGCAAGCGCTAAAAAGGCTAAAAATGCGATGATAAGATTCTTCATATTTTTTGTTTGTTTTTAATAATCCGTTCAATAATTAATAGATTGGGTATCCATCCCAGCCAAGCAACAAGCTGATAAACATCCATAGGTGCTGGATGGAAAAGGTAAACCAAGATTACCTTCCAAAACCTTAGGCTGATGGCAGAACTGGCCAAGGCAAAACTCCTGAGCATATAGTTTTGGTGTTCGACAATCTTTCCTTGTTTTGCAAGCAATATGGCTTTTAGGGTAAATCCAAACCATAGTATACCTAAAGTAAGGAAAGCAATCTTTGCCGTTATTCCGCCATTGGCATAAAAAGCAATATAAATGCCCGAAGGGGCTGAAAAACAGAGTACTGTAATTACATAAAGATAGCCGATGGCACGATGTAAACGGCTATTGTTGAAGACCAAACGTTTATTGAATTGCGTAAAACCGGCAAGTAGTACGAATATAGAGCTGTAAACATGTAGATAAAAAATAGGCAGATAAGGTTTCACGCTTTCTACTTCGGTTTGCTTAATCTGCAGAAAGGCAACTTCGTTGTTAAAAGGAATATAGCGTAGGGTAATCTGTAACATCAACAGAAAAAACAAAGAAAAAAGCAGTAGCCAAACTAAACGAAGATAATTGATTTTAAGATTTGGCAGGTTTAGCATAGTCTATTACATAATGCGCAATATGTCATCAACATACTCCCTATTATTTGCCAAACGAGGTACTTTGTGTTGGCCACCTAGTTTTCCCCTGTTTTTCATCCAGTTATAAAAAGTTCCACTGGGGGCAGTATGAACTTTCGGACGTCTCAGGGCCATGTCTTTAAAGCGTTTAGCATCATAATCAGAGTTTACTTCCCTTAGGGTTTGATCAAGTACATCCACAAATTGTTCAAAATCTGATGGTTGCTGCTCAAATTCAATAATCCATTCATGGCCTCCGGCTTTCTCCCCACTAAAATAAATAGGACAAGCAGTGTAATCTTTTATCTTGGCGTTGGTAACAGCGCAGGCTTTTGTAAGGGCATTTTCGGCATTGTCAATAATAACTTCTTCACCAAATGCATTAATGAAGTGCTTTGTACGGCCTGTAATTTTTATCCTAAAAGGATGGAGAGAGGTAAATTGTACGGTGTCGCCAATCATATAACGCCATAAACCAGCATTGGTACTAATGATGATGGCATAATTTTTATTTAGCTCTACCTGATCTAACGATAATGTTTTCGGATTTTCTTCTTCTAAATGTTCTATGGGTAAAAACTCATAATAGATGCCATAATCCAACATCAGCAAAAGCTCTTCTGAGTGAGATTGATCCTGTATGCCAAAGAAACCTTCTGAGGCATTATAGGTCTCCAGATAGTACATGCCCGACGAAGGGATAAGCTCCTTGAATTGTGCTCTATATGGGGTGAAGTTTACCGCACCATGAAAGTAAGCTTCCAGATTAGGCCAAACTTCCAATAAATTGTGCTTGCCGGTGATTTCCAAGACCTTCTTTGCCAGTACGATAGTCCAGGTGGGTACACCGGAAATATTAGTTACGTTCTCCTTAATGGTGGCCTCAGCCATTCTGTCCATTTTTTCTTCGTAATTATCCATTAGTGCAATAGACATATCGGGAGTCCTGTAATATTCTGCCCATACAGGTAGGTTTTTAATCAATACGGCCGACAGATCGCCGTAATGGATGTCTTCACAAAGTTGGTTGATCTGATGGCTCCCTCCCAATACAAGGCCTTTACCGGTGAACATCTGGGTATTGGGCCTGTTATTGCAATAGATGGACAGCATATCTTTGCCGCCTTTAAAATGGCATTCTTCCAATGCTTCTTCTGATACTGGAATAAACTTACTTCGATCGCTGGTGGTTCCAGATGACTTGGCAAACCATTTGATCTCCGAAGGCCACAAGATATTTTGTTCGCCTTGTAGCATCCGCTCGATATAGGGTTTTAGGCTATCGTAATTTTGTATGGGGATACGTTCTTTAAATTGTTGAATGGTTAGTATGGACTTATAATCATAGCGTTTTCCCCATTCGGTGTTTTCGGCGCTAGCGATCAGGGTATGTAACCATTCCTCCTGAACATCTAATGGATACTTGATAAAAAGCTCGATCTGATGAATGCGCTTTTTCATATACCAGGTGAAGAGTGAATTTACAATAGCCATCAGCAGTTAAAATTACAGGTTTTTCTTTCGCAGGATAAAATTTGATCCTAAATAGACTTTTCTAACCATTTCATTTGCCGCTAAAACTTCAGGAGTGCCCGATTCTAATATTTTCCCCTCAAACAATAAATAAGCCCTATCGGTAATGGATAAAGTCTCCTGTACATTATGGTCGGTAATGAGTATGCCTATATTTTTTCTCTTCAGCTTAGCGACAATACTCTGTATTTCTTCTACTGCAATAGGATCTACACCAGCAAAGGGCTCATCTAATAAGATAAAATTAGGACTTGCGGCCAGTGCCCTGGCAATTTCTGTTCTTCTGCGTTCCCCTCCAGAAAGTAGGTCGCCCCTGTTCTTCCTCACTTTATGTAAGCTGAATTCGGTAATCAACTCTTCCAGTTTGTCCTTTCTTTCCTCTTTATTGAGCTGGGTCATCTCCAAAATGGCCATAATATTATCTTCTACAGATAATTTTCTGAATACACTGGCTTCTTGAGCCAAATAACCAATACCTTTTTGGGCTCTTCGGTACATCGGGTCTTTGGTAATGTCTTCTCCATCTAAAAATATGCTGCCCTCATTAGGCTTGATCAGACCTACGATCATGTAAAATGAAGTAGTCTTGCCAGCCCCATTGGGACCTAATAAACCTACAATTTCGCCTTGGCTAACCTCAAAGGAAACATCATTAACAACAGTACGCTGCTTATATTTTTTAATGAGATGCTCTGCTTTTAAAATCATTTATATTTACGATTTTAGATTTACGAATTACGATTTTTAGGGTCTTTATTCTTTTGCTCCTTAATCCTTATTCCTCAATCTTAATTCCTTTTATATTTAGTTGTAAACTTTTTTTGTCCTTCCAGTTATTTTCTTCTAACGTGTAACAAATGGAAAATGGTCTATTTTGTTTTAGTAGGATTTCATATTCCCCTAAATTAAAACCGATAGCGTCAAAAATAGCGGAATTTTGTTGCTTTACACTGAATTTTAAATGATTTGTCCCCACAATTTTGGGATAGCCTACTAAATTCACATTGTTGCTCATAAATATGGGGGTCATGTTTAACGGGCCAAAAGGGCCCATTTGACTTAATACGCGATAAAATTTACCATCTATCTGGGTTAGATGAAGTGCTGTATCGATATTTATTTCTGGAATAAGTAATGCAGGATCAATACTTTCAGACACCACTTTTTCGAATCGATTGGCAAAAGATTCTAAGTTTTCGGGATGAATGGTTAAGCCTGCGGCATATTTATGCCCGCCAAACTGTACGAGTAGATCACTACAAGATACCAAGGCCTCATATAGGTCATAACCCGCTACCGATCTTGCCGAACCGGTATATTTTCCATTCGATTCGGTTAATACAATAGTAGGCCTATAGTATTTTTCGGTTAACCGTGAAGCTACAATGCCAATTACACCTTTATTCCAATGTTGCTGAAAAACAACCGTGGTTTTACGATTAATGAGTACTTCATTATTCTCAATGATCGCTAAAGCCTCTAAAGTGATGTTTTGATCAAAAGATTTCCGCTCGGTATTCTGTAGGTTAATGAAGGAGCTTTGTTCGTCAGCAAAGAGCAGCTCTTCGCTCAATAACATTTTAACGGCATCGCTGGCATGCCCCATCCTTCCCGCCGCATTAATGCGTGGCGCTAAAAGAAAAACAACATCCGTAATAGAATAATGTTCTGTTTTTCCGGCAATCTGCATCAATGCTTTTAAACCCATGGAAGGGTCGCTATTCAACTTAATTAAGCCATGATAGGCCAAGATCCTATTTTCATCAATAATGGGCACAATATCGGCCGCAATACTTACCATGCAAAGGTCTAAGTATTGTTCGTAGCATGAGGACGGTAGGTCATGAAATTGGGCATAGGCCTGGGCAAGTTTAAAACCAATGCCACAACCTGATAGTTCCTTAAATGGATAGGGGCAATCAACCTGTTTAGGATCTAATACGGCTATGGCTTTGGGAATGTCATCTCCAGGTAGGTGATGATCACATATAATAAAATCAATGCCCAAGGAGTTGGCGTAATCAATTTTTTCAACCGCTCTGATCCCACAATCTAAGGCAATAATCAAGGAATAGCCATTTTGGGCAGCATAATCAATGCTCTGAGTGGAAATGCCATAGCCCTCTACGTGCCTGTCGGGGATATAATAAGCAATGTTAGTGCTAAACTGACTAAAGAAATGATAAGCTAAAGTTACAGCGGTGGTGCCATCTACGTCATAATCGCCATAAATAAGTATGCCCTCTTTTGCAGCAATGGCCCGATTGATCCTATCGATGGCCTGCTCCATTCCTTTCATTAGAAATGGATCATGAAGCTGAAGCAATTGCGGCCTGAAAAAATGTCGCGCCTCTTCAAAGGAAGATATGCCACGTTGAGCTAGGATTTGTGCTAAACACTTATCAATATTCAACTCACTGGCAAGTGTATTAACAGTTTCTCTATCAGTATAATTATGCTGTACCCAACGTTTTTCCATTTCCCTGTATCTGTTTTGTCGTGCCATAAAAACAACAGCTGCTTGCATAAAATTTTATGTTTAAGCTATGTTGTTCTCTATATTTGTGCTATCGCTCGTAAATATATCATTAAAATTCTTTTCAAAAAAAGAGATGGCCATACAAGTTTT
Source organism: Pedobacter sp. ASV28 (assembly GCF_016428855.1). Lineage (GTDB taxonomy): Bacteria > Bacteroidota > Bacteroidia > Sphingobacteriales > Sphingobacteriaceae > Pedobacter. The sequence goes on along the minus strand of NZ_JAELTN010000016.1, from coordinate 36,800 downwards.
TACCTTACAAGAAGGATCCTACTCAGTAGATGCGAGTAAAAAGTTTATTCCTTTTGATCCTACAAAAGACGATCCGAAAGATAGGCCAGCCTCATTATTTATACATGTACAGCCATTTTTGGTGAAATTGGAAAATAGCCTGGTGTTATTTGATACAGGCTTAGGCTATAGCAACGAGCAAGGCCAGCTACATTTGCACGAAAATATCAAAAAGATGGGTTTCGATCCAGATGATATAGAAATGGTATTGATGTCCCACCTACATTTTGATCATTCTGGTGGCATGGTGCACCACCATGACGGAAAAATGGAATTGAGTTTTCCACATGCTACTTATGTGATGCAGCAAGGAGAGTGGGAAACGGCCTTTTCCAGTAAATCGTCATCTTATCATACAGAGATTTTCGACTTTGTACAGCGCAATGCACAGCTACAACTGGTAGAGGGAACGGGCCAATTGACCAATGAAATTAGTTTCGAACTAACGGGTGCACATTGCCCTTATCACCAGGTTTTTTTAATTGACGATGGTGAAGACAAAGTGTTTTTTGGAGGAGATGTTTTGCCCGAGCCGGAAGAGTTGATCAGAAAATTTATTGCAAAATACGATTATGATGGGCGTAAGGCTATGGAATTGAGGGATGAATTTGGCCGTAAGGCAGCGGCAGAAAATTGGAAATGCCTATTCTATCATTCCAAATCGAAGACGCAGGCTTTTATTGAACTGGAAGATGATAAATTTAAGATTGTTTAGTCTATTGCAGCAATAAGTTCCTTCAAACGATCGATGGATAGGGGCTTGGAAATAAAGCCCTTTACGGACTTGTAACTTTTGGCCTTCTCTATGTCGTTTTCATATACCGAAGAAGAAAGCATGTACATGTCATTTTTCACCTCAAGGTTAAGGGCTTCAAAAGCTTCGATAAATTCCCAGCCATTTAATATCGGCATGTTGATGTCAACCAATACCAACTGCGGTAACTGCTCATGGTTTTCGACCAAGTCTTTGATGTAGTCAATAGCAAGCTGACCATTATGTTTGGCGCATATTTCCACATCGTAGCCAGTTTTTTCGACTATTTTGCTAATGATGAAGATGTTAATGTCATCATCGTCAATGACGAGAAGGTTAATTTTAGAACTTGGCATTACGTTGGATAAACCTAATCAAGACCATATAGCCTTGGCGACAAAGGTATAAATTACACTCACTTTCTATAAAGATACATCAATTATTTTACAAAAAAAATCCGGAAATGATCCGGATTTTTATAAAACTCTAATTAATAGTCTTTTATTTTTTTGCAACTAGTTTCACAGCAAGAGTGAATTCGTCGTAGATAAAATTGTCGCCTATACTGCTGAATATCGATTTAGATTTATATTCAATGCCAAACTTAGTTCTGTCTATCACTATTTTGTCAGCTGTAGCGGTAACTGTTTTATCTGCATTCCAAGTAATTTTAGCAGGAAAAGAGATAGAGTTCGTTTTGCCTTTGATAGTAAGATCGCCGGTTACTTTTACGTCGGCACCAGCACCTTCCACTTTTTTAATGACAAAATTAGCAGCCGGAAACTTTTCAACACCAAAAAAGTCATCTGCTTTTAAGTGTTTCTCTAAGCCAGCACTGCCATCAGCATCTTTAATGGTAGTCATGTTTGCTATAAAGCCGCCCTCTACTAATTTTTGGCCATTAAAAGCTAAAGTTCCAGAGGTTAAAGCTACCGTACCATTATGGCCTCCAGAAAACTTTTTACCTTCCCAAGTAATGGTCGATTTGGTAACATCTACTGTATAAACGTCTGCTTTTGGGGCAAATGCTAAGAATGAAAAGCTGGCCACAACAGCTAACATTAAAATTGAAGTGATTTTTAATTTCATTTGATGAATAATTTAGTTTTTGTAAAGGTATTTAATTTTGAATTGAATTTATCTTGACCTATGTTAAGATTTTGCAATTTAATGCGGCATTTGTTTTTGGTTGCATATGTAGTGGTTTGAAATGATACGACATCACTCAAAACTTGTTCATGTTGTCATTTAAATGGCAATAATGCCAATTTGTAAATCCGAAATGGTAAATCTTAAGTCATTTAGTATCAACAATGTGAAAACAGTCTAAAGGGTTAAGGCTTATTTTCGTTAAATTAGCAGCTTTACAGTAGCAAAGCAATGTCTGATATTATACAACTTTTACCCGATAGTGTTGCCAACCAAATAGCGGCAGGAGAGGTGGTTCAGCGGCCGGCATCGGCGGTAAAGGAATTGCTAGAGAATGCATTGGACGCAGGCGCTGATAAAATACAGCTGATTGTTAAGGATGCAGGGAAAGCCCTAATTCAGGTTATAGATAATGGCTGTGGAATGAGCGTTACCGATGCCAGGATGTGTTTCGAAAGGCATGCTACATCCAAAGTTCGCAAGGCCGAAGACCTGTTTGCCATTCGTACCATGGGTTTTAGGGGAGAAGCAATGGCCTCTATAGCGGCAATTGCGCAGGTGGAAATGAAGACCAAACAACATGAAAATGAAATTGGAACACTTGTCCAGATAGAAGGTTCTACCGTTATACTGCAAGAGCCTACTGCTTCGCCTAACGGAACTAGTATTGCCGTAAAGAACCTTTTTTATAATACCCCGGCCAGAAGAAATTTCTTGAAAAGCAACCCCACAGAAATGCGCTACATCATCGACGAATTTCAACGGGTGGCTTTGGCAAAACCCCATATCGCCTTCAGCTTACATCATGACGGTAGTGAAATCTATCGGCTGCCAGCTGCTACCATAAAGCAACGTATAGTCCATTTATTCGGTAATAACTATAACGAACGCCTAATTCCCGTAGAGGAAGAAACCACGATCATTAATTTAAAAGGTTATATCGGAAAACCAGAATTTGCCAAAAAAACCAGGGGCGAGCAGTTCTTTTTTGTCAATGATAGATTTATTAAGGATTCATACCTTAACCATGCCATAAACAAGGCTTATCAGGAGCTGTTGCCAGAAGATAATTTTCCGCTATATGTATTATTCATAGATATTGATCCTGCCAAAATTGATGTTAATGTTCATCCTACAAAAACCGAGATCAAATACCTGGATGAAAAATCTATTTATGCCATTATCCACTCGGCAGTAAAAAGATCATTGGGCAGATTTAATATTAGCCCGACCTTAGACTTTAATCAGGAGACGGCTTTTAGTAACATGATTACACCAAAATCTCCTGAAGATATTGTTCCACCAAGTATTTCGTTCAATCCAAATTTCAACCCTTTTGGGCAGAGCAAAGCGCCAAGTAGGGATCCCGCTTTTTTAAAGCAACCGACTCAACAAAAGGAAGTTGCGCAGCATTGGGGTTCTTTGTATGAAATAGCGAACTATCAAGAGACGGCACAGGCCACTATCGAGTTGGATGAAAAAGCAGAAGATGGATTTGGATCGGTCAACAAACAATACATGCAGGTGCACAATAGGTACATTGTGTCGCAAATAAAATCAGGAGTAATGGTCATTGACCAACAAGCGGCACATGAACGTATACTTTATGAACGCTTTCTGCTGCACTTGGAAGATAGAAAGGGAGCCTCTCAGCAAAGTTTGTTTCCACAAACCGTGACATTGAGTCCGAATGATTTCGAACTGGCCAAGAGTTTGCTAGAAGACATTAAAAGCTTGGGTTTCGAAGTAAGGGAATTTGGGAAAAATACCTTAGTTATAGAAGGTGTGCCCGTAGATTTGGGCGGGGCGAACATCAATGAGACACAGTTGTTTGAGCACTTGATAGAGGGCTTTAAAAACTCACAACAAGAACTTAAACTGGATAAACGTGATGCATTGGCACGCAGCATGGCAAGAAACAGTGCCATTAGAAAAGGAACGGCATTAAGCCAACAGGAAATGAATACCTTAATAGAAGAACTTTTTGCTTGTAAAACACCTAACTTTAGTTTAAGCGGTAAACCAACCATACACACGATTACGCTAAATGAGATGGCACAAAAATTCGATAAATAGTCTAAAAGCTAAATATTCACTAACAAGCAATGAATTAGTAAAATATGAATAACATTAATATACCCCCGGTTGTAAAAAATCTCTTAATTATCAATGGCATTTTTTTCTTTGCCTCTTGGATTTTTACGCAACAAGGAAAGCACTTGGAAGAATACCTGGCAGTCTTTTATTTTGATTCTCCCTTTTTTAGGATCTGGCAGCCTATTACCTATATGTTCATGCATGCTGGTTTTGCACATATTTTCTTCAATATGTTCGCTTTGTTTATGTTTGGAGGGGTTTTGGAACAAAGATGGGGAGCCAAGAAATTCATTAATTTTTATCTGATTACCGGACTGGGTGCCTTGGCCTTGCAATGGGCAGTTCAGGCATTTGAAGTGTATCAGATTACGGGAGCTGTTGTAAATGATCTGTCTACGTTAAGGGTAAATAACCTAGAGCATCTGAATACATTAAGGTCCATATATAATGGACCAATGGTTGGTGCTTCGGGTGCGATATTTGGACTATTGGTGGCTTTTGGCATGTTATATCCAAATGTGGAATTAATGATTATGTTTATACCCGTGCCTATAAAAGCAAAATACATTATTCCGGTTTATATCGTTATAGAATTGTTCTTGGGAGTAGCCAGGTTTTCGGGAGATTCGGTCGCTCATTTTGCCCATTTAGGGGGCGCATTAATTGGCTTCATTTTAGTGAAGCTTTGGAAAGACAAAAATAGGTTTTACGACTACTATGAATAATCGTTTTTTGCAAGACATAAGATCAAGGTTTTTTAGTACTGGTCATCCGGCAATGTTGTACATCGGAATAAATATCCTGATATTTTTGTTGGTGATGCTGGCATCTATTGTAGGGACTTTTGGTGGCTCTTCAGAAGTGGTGTCTGTTTTTGTAAGGGACTATTTGGCATTTCCGGCAGCTATAGAAATGTGGCCAACCAGATTTTATACTTTGGTTACCTATGCTTTTATGCACCTCAACTTTTTCCACATCCTATTTAATCTATTATGGTTGTATTGGATGGGGAATTTGTTTGTTGATTTCTTAAAACCACGACAGTTTCATGTGGTATATTGGGGCGGTGCATTTTTAGGCGCAATTTTTTTCGCACTTATCTTTAATATTTATCCACATTTTAATGCACAGGGGGCTACTTTAATAGGGGCCTCGGCGGCGGTAATGTCTATTTTTGCCGCAATTGCTACATTGGTGCCAAATTATAGCATTCGCCTTATTATTTTTGGAGATGTAAAGTTAAAATACCTATTGCTTGTTTATTTGCTCATTGATATTTTGGGTACTTCATCAGGATCGGGAAATATTGGTGGCAATCTGGCCCATTTGGGTGGTGCGCTATTTGGTTTTGTGTATATTAAACTATTGCAAAACGGTACGGACCTGAGTAGCTTTTTGATCAAGAAGCCCAAAATGAAGGTCGTAAGAAACCAACCGGTAGGTAAACAGAAAAACTTAGTAAACCAACAGGAAATTGATGCTATTCTCGATAAGATTTCTAAAACCGGTTATGATAAATTAACGGCTAAGGAAAAGCAGATACTTTTTGATGCAAGTCATAATTAATGGGCAATTTGAAACTAACCTTCTTTGATAAAATAGTTCTTGTGCTTGCTATTATACTTGCCATAGGTTTGGGCTTAGGTATGATGGCAGGGAAATATGATCCGCGTGGGCATATTCTTATTGCATTTTTTGGCTTGGCCTATTCCTTCTTTTTGATGGCAAATGCACTGGTTTTGCTTTGGTGGTGCTTAAGAAAAAAATGGCTGATTGCCTTCTGTACCCTAGCCTTTATCCTCATAGGATGGAAGCCTTTAACTGCTACCTACCGTTTCTATGGAGAAGAAGGAGGTAAGGTTAAAGATAGTGAACATTTTGTTCGGTTAATGACCTATAATGTACACCAGTTTAAACGATATGGAGAAGGAAATAATATCTCGACCAAGGATCAGATTATCGAGGTCATTAAGAACCAAAACCCCGATGTCGTTTGCTTTCAGGAGTTTTATACCCGAAACAGGGGGGAGTTTGATTTGATCGATTCAATAAAGAAGCAACTTAACCTAAAATATTATTATTTCGAACCGTCTGTTAAAAACGATTATGAAGCCACAGGTCTAGCTATTTTTTCTAAATACCCAATTCACCATAAAGGACACATACCCTTTAGTGCAAATCATAAAGGCAATGAGAGCATTTATGCAGATATTACCTTTGAAAATCAGATATTCAGAGTATATAATGTACATTTTCAGTCTATTTCCTTTCAAAAAGAAGATTATGACTATATTGATATGCTGACCAAAAAGATGAGTACCGAATATAAATCTTCTAGAAGGATTGCGGCCATGCTCAAGGCGGCATTTGTAAGAAGGAGCCAACAGGTAGACATCATGAAAGAGCAAATGCAGAAATGCACTATTCCATATGTGGTAGCCGGCGATTTTAATGATACGCCAGCATCTTATTGCGTTACGCAGATTACAAAATCATTGAATAATGCCTTTGTTAAAAAGGGTAGCGGCTTCGGTAAGACCTATAATGGAGCCTTCCCAAATTTTCAGATTGATTACATAGCCACTACAAAAGAAATAGATATCATAAATCACCATGTTTCGTCAGCTAAACTATCCGATCATTTTCCTGTTAGGAGTGATTTAAGGTTGAACTTTTCCTTACAAAAGGACGATGATTATTAGTCTGTTTTCCTAGTCAAAAATTCTACATTTGTAGCCATGATACAAGAACTACAGTTATACAATACCATTTCACGCAAAAAAGAAGTTTTTAAACCTTTAAATTCACCACACGTGGGGATGTATGTGTGCGGGCCTACGGTGTATAGTGATGTGCATTTGGGCAACTGTCGTACTTTTATTTCATTTGACCTGATTTTCCGTTACCTTAAATATAGTGGTTACAAAGTACGTTATGTACGTAACATCACCGATGCAGGCCATCTGGAAGGAGATAGGGACGAAGGAGATGATAAGTTTGCAAAACGGGCAAAGCTAGAACAACTAGAGCCTATGGAAATTGTACAAAAGTACACCTTGGGTTTCCATGAAGTACTAAGGATGTTCAATACCCTTCCACCAAGTATAGAGCCAACGGCAACTGGGCATATTATCGAACAGATAGAGATGATAAAATCTATTATGGCTAATGGCTACGCCTATGAAATAAAAGGTACAATCTATTTTGATGTAGAGAAATATAGTAAATCCTATAATTATACCATATTAACCAACCGTAAGTTGGAAGACTTACTGGAAAATACCAGAGAGCTAAGTGGACAGGATGATAAGAAGGGTAGGCTTGATTTTGCATTATGGATCAAAGCTAAGCCGGAAACATTAATGCAATGGCAATCACCTTGGGGCATGGGTTTTCCTGGTTGGCATATCGAGTGTTCTGCCATGAGTGCGAAATATTTGGGACAGGAGTTTGATATTCACGGAGGTGGAATGGATTTGGCAGCCACACATCATACCAATGAAATTGCCCAATCTGAAGCTTGCTCCCACCATCAGCCGGCAAAATACTGGATGCATACCAATATGCTTACCGTTAATGGTACACGCATGTCGAAGTCGGCGGGTAATGGTTTTTTACCGCATGAACTGTTTACGGGAAATCACCCTTTACTGCGCAAAGGTTATAGCCCAATGACCGTGAAATTCTTTATGTTGCAGGCACATTATCGTAGTACGCTAGATTTTAGCAACGATGCATTAGACGCCTCTGAAAAAGGATTTAGAAGATTGATGAATGCCGTAGCATTGCTGCCAAAATTGGTGGCCTCCGAAACAGGTAATATAGAGATTGAACCATTGCGCATCAAATGTGTGAATGCCATGAACGACGACTTCAATAGTCCTGTGGTAATTGCCGAGCTTTTTGAGGCGGTAAGGATCATCAATACCGTTTATGATGGTTCTGCAAAGATTACAACCGCAGAACTGGAAAAACTAAATACCTTGGTTCATGATTTTGTATTTGATATTTTTGGATTGCAGGATGAAGAAAGCAGTAACTTGGAGCTCAACGAAATTTTGGATATGATGATTGCACTTCGTAAGGAAGCCAAGGAAAATAAAGATTATGCCACATCCGATTCTATTCGCATAGGCCTCCAAAAAATAGGCATACAGTTAAAAGACAGTAAAGAAGGTACAACCTGGAGTAAAATCTAAGCCAAATAAGGAAAATGAACAAAAAACGATTACTATTCCCATTGTTGGTATGTTTAGCCATACAGGCTTGCCAGCAAAACCAAACATCAACTACCGAAAATGCTGCGGAAGAAGTTAAATTGATTTCTCCAGCTTTCGATGCAGATAGCGCTTTTGCTTATGCCAAGGTACAGGTAGATTTCGGACCGCGTATCCCTTCGAGTAGTGCCCATGCAAAATGTGCAGATTATTTGGTGGCTAAATTGAAAGGTTTTGGCGGTGATGTTTTCATACAGACCGCACCAGTAAAAACTTATGACGGAAAAAGCCATACCTTAAAAAATATTATCGCTGCATTTTATCCTGAAAAAAAACAAAGGATTTTGATTACCGCACATTGGGATGCCCGGCCATTTTCAGACCAGGATCCTGATCAAAACATGAGAGATAAACCTTTTGATGCGGCAAATGATGGAGCTAGTGGAGTGGCTGTTATCTTAGAGATGGCCCGCCAGATCAAGGCAAATCAACCAAACGTAGGTGTAGACTTTATCCTTTGGGATATTGAAGATTATGGAAAATCGAATGACGAAACACCTAACGAAACTACATGGTGTTTGGGTTCTCAGTATTGGGTTAAAAATCCTCCTGTTAAAAACTATAAACCACTTTATGCCATTAACCTTGACATGGTAGGCGGTGGAAATGCCCAATTTACACAAGATGAAGTCTCCAGAAAATATGCAGCTAGTGTAGTGAACAAGATTTGGAACATAGGAAATGAAATTGGTTATGGTAACTATTTTGTAAATGTAACATCTGGAAATATTATCGATGATCATTTTTGGATCAATCAAGCGGGTATCCCGGCAGTAGATATTATACATTATTCTGACGCTGCGGGCTTTTATATGAATTGGCATACCCAGCTAGATAATCTAAATAATATTGACAGGAACACTTTAAAGGCGGTAGGACAAACGGTACTGGAAACGATTTACAGAGAAAAAGCAAGCCTTTAATGTGTAATTGTTGATTACTTTTTTGTGGTTCTAACCAGTCAAACTTTAAATTCGTAGTATAATAATTGAACATGAATAAAATATATTTATCTATTTTAGCCGTTGCTATAGGCACAAACGTATATGCGCAAAAATCAGATGGCTCTGTGAAGTCGCTAGTAAATGCCGAAAAGGCTTTTGCACAAGCGGTAGCAAAAGATGGAGCTAATGCCGCCTTTACCAGATTTGCAGCCGATGACGCCATCGTTTTTCGCCCAAACCCAATCAATGCCAAAAAATATTTCTTAACGGCAAAAGATATTAAAAACTTGAGCTGGGAACCTAATTATGCCCGTTTATCAAAGAGCAGAGACTGGGGTTTTACCTCAGGAACTTATGAAATTGGTGGTGAACAGAAATCTTATGGACATTACCTGTCTATTTGGAGAGGTAAGGATGGGGAATGGCAGTACATTATGGACTTAGGTTCCGATTCCAATAAACCTATCAAGGGTAAAGAGGCTAAAAATACTTTTATAGAGCCAGTGGGTACTTATGCGCCCCATTTTGCTTCGAAAAAAGATTTGAAAACAGCAGTAGACGTAATTTATAGTACTGAGAAAACCTTAAATACCATGCTGAAAACACATGGTGTAATGGCCTTTTCAGGTTTTTTAAATCATGATGCCCGTTTACTTTTCCCGGGTACCGACGCCATGATAGGTAAAGATGCGATATTGGCTTTTAATAACCGTATGATCGATAAGATTAACCTTAAAACTACACAGGCAGATAAGGCTTTGGGAGGTGATTTTGCCTATACCTATGGCATAGCAACTATTGATTATAAGGCGAATCTACGCGAAAGCTTTAATTATGTGTTCATCTGGGAACGTCAGCCAGATGCCAATTGGAATATTATTGCGCAGGTATTTACAGTGGCCGAACGCTAATCAAACAAAACCAAATACCATATATAAACTTGAGGATTTTGACGATATGTCGAGATCCTTTTTTTATGTTAAGCATTTGTGCCTGAAATATGTGGAAAAAACAGATTGGAAAAAACAGAAAAAAAATAATTTATATCAATCTAAATTTGATAATTTTTGGTCCGCAACTCAGTGATGATAAGCTTTTTCTGTTGTGGAACTATTGCGCCTCTTCTAATGAAAATATAAGTCAGTCTTCAACTCCGTTGGTCGGGATTTGTAATCACGACCCGGTTAAGAGTGGATTTTAAATCCAGCCATAAGAAATAATATTATTGGTGAATCCCTGAAGTAGTGCACGTGTGCAAAATGAATAGGACTATGCGCCTATTTTTGTCTAGCGCAAGCATTAGCGTAACATGTACCGATTTTATCGGTAGGAACTCTTGTGCTCAGTAGGTAAAGTTTTTTGACCTAGGCGCTTTCCCTTTGCACGCCTGACTAATTTCTTGTGCGTGCTGTTTGTGGGGTAGTACTGAAGTTTCACTTCCTATTGCGGCGGAATCCAATAAGGCCGTTATGCGTTCTTGGGAATGTGCTTCGGACGTCCAACCTCGGTCCCTAAGCAATTCAACAGTTAACCAATTTACTGATTAACCAACCCCGGTCTTTGCTCCTTACTCCTTGTTCTTTGCTCCTTTCTCCTTTTTCTCCCAACACTCAAGCTTCGGACTCCGGACCTCCGACCTCCAACAATTAACCAGTTGAACGATTCACCGATTAACCAACATCCGATTATCAAATAGCTTACTTAAGTTTAGAAAATTCCTCATTTTAAATAAGAAAAATTTTATCATTGCATATGCTATCCCTACATATTAAAGCTTTAAACAATACGATGAAAAAAGTAATCCTTACGTTCTTATCCATTACCCTATCCATATGCACGGTTGTAGCGCAGAAAAAAGCATCATCTTTCGACATACAAGGCAATCGTGGAGCACGAGGTTTAATGCCCGAAAATACCATTCCTTCCATGATCAAGGCTTTAGAAAGTGGGGTAACAACACTGAAGATGGAAGTCGTTATTTCTAAGGATAAACAAGTGGTCGTTTCGCAGGAACCTTATTTTAACCAAGAGATCAGCATCTCTCCCGATGGAGAACCAATTACCCTTAAAAATCAAAAAAACTATAATATCTATAAAATGGACTACAGCGAAATAAAGCAATTTGATGTAGGTTCCAAGCCCCATCCTCGCTTTCCGCACCAGGAAAAATTCAGGATAGAAAAACCCTTACTGGCCGATCTGATTGACAAAGTGGAGTTTTTTGCCAAGAAAAAGAAATTACCTAAGACAGTATATAATATTGAAACCAAGCTGATCAGGAATGGCGATAATGAATTTCAGCCCAGTCCAGAGGTGTACGTAGAATTGGTCATGGCCGTTGTGAAGGAAAAAAAGATAGAACAGCGAGTAATTATTTCCTCTTTTGATATGAGAACCCTACAATACCTGCACCAAAAATATCCGAATATACAAACCGCTTTGGGAATTGATGAAAAAGAAGATTTTGAAAATAATATTAAAGCACTGGGTTTTACACCAACCATTTACAGCCCGTATTTACCGTTGGTGGGTAAAGGCTTGGTAGATAAATGCCATGCAGCTGGCGTAAAGATTATTCCATGGACCGTAAATACCGTGAAAGAAATGCTTTACCTGAAAAATTTGGGGGTTGATGGGATCATTACTGATTACCCAAATCTAATGGTAGAAGGTAAATAGGATTTTGCTATTCCTTCAAATTTTCCATCATTTCGACGAAGAATGAGAATATATCTAACGATTATTAGGTGTCGCCGGATTTGCTCTATATATACGAAATGACGGAAAATGGGTTCTTGGTTTAAATTTTCTCTGCTTTATAACCTATCTTTTGAAGAGACTTTACTAAATCTGCTTCGTCAATATCCTCTCCTTGCACAGTTAAAATCTTGTTGGGGTTTTCGGTATCTACTTCCCATTTTTCTATTTGTTCCTGATCATTTAATGTCGACGTAACTTTGGCTACGCAAGCGCTACAATTGATGTTGGTTTTAAATTTTATGGTATTCATGTTTATTTATAATTTAATGTGAGTTCTGGATAAGAAATGTTCTAATTTTAAGATTGTTAAGCCACTAAACCCTTGTTCAGCTTTAAGACTGGGCTTGTTTGGTACAGTAAGCCAATGGCCTAGTTATATTTTTTTCCATTTTAAGCGTAAACTATTGGCTACCACACTTACCGAGCTAAAGGCCATAGCTGCTCCTGCCCACATGGGGTCTAACAGAAAACCATTTATGGGGTATAAAATACCTGCAGCAATTGGAATGCCTATAATATTATAGATGAATGCCCAGAACAGGTTTTGCTTGATGGCCTGAACCGTATATTTTGAAAGATGAATGGCATCAGGTATTTTGGCCAGATCAGAGGAGATAATGGTCATTTTGGCAACATCCATGGCAATATCACTTCCCTTGCCCATAGCAATGCTTACATCGGCCTGCGCCAGGGCATTTGAATCATTAATGCCGTCTCCTACCATAGCTACAATTTTGCCTTCTTGTTGGAGCTCTTTTGCAAAATTTGCTTTTTCTGCAGGCAGTACATTGGCCCTATATTCGTCAATTCCCAATTGCTCGGCTACCGCTTTTGCCGTTTCTACATTATCGCCAGTTAACATATACACTTTAATGCCGTCTTTGTGAAACTGCTTAATGGCTTCGGCAGAAGAGGCTTTCAATTGATCGGCAATGGAAATGGTAGCTAATAGTGTTTGATCATTGCTAAACAAGACTACTGTTTGAGCTGCTCTTAGTTGTGTGTCTATCCAGGCTGAAGCTGTTTCATCAACATTGATGCCTCTCTCCTTAGTCAGTATGGTATTCCCAATAATATAGGTTTGTCCATTATATTTTCCTTCAATCCCCTGGCCGCTAAGATTTTCAATAACCAGGTTGTTAATAAAAGTGGATGATGCATTTAAGTGTTGTACAATGGCATCGGCCAATGGATGCTCTGAAGACTTTTCAATGCTAAATAAAATATCCCTTAGCTCATCAGTTTGAGCTGAAAACCACTTTATCGATTTAACGCTTGGCTTACCTTCGGTAATGGTTCCAGTTTTATCTAAAATAATGGCATTGATTTTTTTTGCCAATTCTAGGCTTTCCGCATCTTTAATTAAAATACCCTGTTCGGCACCTTTGCCAACCCCAACCATAATAGCTGTTGGTGTAGCCAAGCCCAGGGCACATGGGCAGGCTATCACTAAAACGGTCACAAAAGCGATTAAGCCGTGGCTGAAACCATTTTCGCCACTTAAGAAATACCATGCGGCAAAACTCAACAAGGCAATGCCAATAACAACCGGAACGAATATCGCTGCAATCTGATCTACCAATTTCTGTACTGGCGCCTTGCTTCCTTGGGCGTCTTCTACCATTTTAATGATGTGTGCCAAAATAGTATCACTACCCACTTTTTCCGCTTTGAATTGAAAGCTTCCTTTTTGGTTAATCGTACCTGCAAATACCTTTTCACCAATGCTTTTTACAACGGGAATAGGCTCTCCGCTAATCATGCTCTCATCAACAAAAGAATGTCCGCTGGTGACTTCGCCATCTACGGCAATGCGTTCCCCTGGTTTGACCAATAGAATTTGGTTGACTTGCACAGAGCTAATGGACATATCCATTTGATGACCATTGTCATGTACAACAGTTACTGTTTTGGGCTGCAGGCCCATTAGTTTTTTGATGGCTGAAGAAGTGTTGCCCTTGGCTTTTTCTTCCAGCAATTTGCCTAATAAAATAAATGCAATGACAATGCCTGCCGCTTCAAAATAGACATGTACATGGATACCATGTTGATGCATAAAATTGGGAAATAACGTAACAAATACGCTAAAGATGTAGGCAATGCCTGTGCTCATGGCTACCAGGGTATCCATGTTGGCAGAACGATGCTTGGCCTGTTTCCAAGCTCCAATAAAGAATGATCTTCCATAGATGAACAGCATGGGGGTAGCTAATGCCCACATGATATAATTGGCATAGGGAATGCCCATAAAGAACATGCCGATAACAAACAATGGCAAGGCCAGGATAATGGCGCCGATGACTCGTTTCTTCAATAGTTGGTAATGGTTTTCTTGAATGTTGGCCAACGACTCTTTGGCGGTAATGCTATCTTCAATTAATAAATCATAGCCAGCGGCCTGCACTGCTTCTTTTAAACTTTGGGCATTTGTTAAACCGGGAATGTATTCCACTTTAGCCATGGTATTGGCATAATTCACCTCGGCATGTACCACACCAATCTGATTATTTAGTGTTGCTTCGGTATTGGCTGCGCAAGAAGCGCAAGACATGTTTGTTACTGGAAAAGCCTGTTTCACAGTAGGGACATCATAACCCAAATCTCTTATTTGTTTTACCGCTGCCTGAACTACCTCTTCAGGATATTTTTCAACAGTAATAATGGCCCTATGATTGTTCAGTTCTACCTTGTGCGATGAAATTCCTTTTATATTGGCTAATCCCTTATCAACAATTAAGGCACAATGTTCACTGTCAACATTTGTTAATGGGATGGATATAGGCTCGTTGGCTTTCATGATCTTTAACTTGTTGTACAAAGTTAGGGTAATCAGCCAGCCCGAATGTTATATGATTTCCCGAAATGCTTACATGTTTTGGGCTATGCCCAAATTTTATTCATTTCGGTAAGAATGATAGGCTGGCTATCGGTAATTAAAATAGTATGCTCGTGTTGAACCGTATATCCTCCTTTGTTGCCTTTTAGTGTCCAGCCATCCTGCTGCTCAACAGCTAGGGTAGAGTGCGTAGAAATAAAGGTTTCTATGGCGACCACTGAATTTTTTTTGAATCTCCTAAAATCTAGGTGGTCACGGTAGTTTAAAATATGGTCGGGTTCCTCATGAAGCGAGCGGCCAACGCCGTGGCCTGCTAGGTTTTTAATGACCTTGTAACCCCGTTTTTTAGCTTCCATATCCATTAATTGGCCAATGTCGGCAATCCTAACTCCTCCCTTTATCTTACTGATCGCTTTTTTAAGTATTTCTTTGGAAGCTTCCACCAATTTTTGATGTTTGTGAATGTCGGTGCCAAGTACAAAAGAGCCACCATTATCAGCCCAAAAGCCATCAAGTTCGGCAGATACGTCTATGTTGATCAGGTCACCTTCTTGCAATATTTTCTTTTCAGATGGAAGGCCGTGGGCAATTTCATCATTAATGCTAATGCAAGTACAACCGGGAAATTCATAGGTTAGAAAAGGTGCCGATTTGGCCCCGAAATCTTTTAAAATTTTGGCTCCATAATCATCTAACGCCTTAGTGCTCATACCAGGTTGGGCAAAGTTCCTCATTTCTTTAAGGGTGGTGGCTACTGCGGCGCCTACTCTTTGCATTCCAATAAGCTCTGATTCTTGGGTTATGGACATAGTTTATTTCTAATTGAAAATTGACATTATGGACTACAAAATTACGGTTTATTTCTCTAGAGAAGAAAAGCTTGTCATAAATGACATTCAATACAAATTTTAAAAGAAATATAAATAGGCTTACACATAAAATGATATGATTTAAAAAAGATACATCTTTTCTAAACAATTTGTTTATCATGATTTAACATAATACCATTTTGGTTTTTGGTTCAAATTCATTAAATTTGTATGATTAGCATATAAATAACATGAGCCAAGAGGTATTGGAAATTTCGGTGATGGTAGATGAACAGTTCGATGTGAGTTTTAATCTTACGGGCGGCATTTTAGGATTTATCCTTAAGGCATTTGGAGGTTAAAGTGGTATAATTGGACTTTTTTGCAGCTTTGTAAGCTTGTAATGGGTATTGTTATGCCCTAATTTTTGCTTTGCTAGTGATCTTTGCCTACTCGCTAAAGACTTTCCTTATATTTGCAGCAAATGAGTAGAAATAGAAAAAATGCTGAGCCCATTCGTATTACGGGTTTGAGCATTATCGATATTGCCGAAGAAGGCAAGGGTGTCGGTAAGTCAGATGAATTAGTGATTTTTGTAGATAAGGCAGTTCCTGGAGACGTAGTCGATGTACGTTTGGTGAAAAAGAAAAAGAATTTTGCTGAGGCAGTAATTGAAAATCTACAGACCCCATCTCAATTAAGGCAAGATGCTTTTTGTAGCCATTTTGGAACTTGTGGCGGTTGTAAATGGCAGCACATGCAATACAGTGCACAATTAACCTATAAACAGAAAAGTGTAGACTCGGCATTGCAGCGTTTGGCCAAGATAGATACGAGTACAATGGAGCCTATATTGGGGGCCCCAGATAATCGATATTACAGAAATAAGCTCGAATTTACTTTTTCAAATAAACGTTGGTTAGATAGCCATGATATGGCTTTTGAAGCTGAAGGCAGGGAGATGAATGCGCTGGGTTTTCATGTGCCGGGTAGATTTGATAAAATTCTGGCCGTTGAGCATTGCTATCTGCAGGAAGATCCAAGTAATGACATTCGTTTAAAGATAAAGGAATATGCCTTGCAGCATGACCTCAGTTTTTATGACCTGCGTAATCATGAAGGGGCGATGCGTAACCTCATTATTCGTACCTCGAGTACAGGAGAGATCATGGTTGTGGTGGTTTTTGCTTATGTGGAGCAAGAGCAGATCGATAAACTGATGGGATTTGTAAAATTAACTTTTCCAAAAATCACATCGCTATTGTACATTGTTAACCAAAAACGTAATGATACGATTTTTGATCAAGAGGTAGTTACCTATGCGGGTAGAGACTATATCTTTGAAGAAATGCCTTTGGGGAATGGAACTAGTGTAAAGTACAAAATTGGTGCTAAATCTTTTTATCAGACCAACTCGGCCCAAGCCTACGAACTGTATAAGATTACTAAAGAGTTTGCCGATTTAAAGGGTGATGAACTTGTATATGATTTATATACTGGAGCTGGAACTATCGCTAATTTTGTAGCCAACAGTGTTAAACAGGTAGTGGGGGTTGAATATGTTCCCTCCGCCATTGAGGATGCCAAGTTTAATGCTCAGCTTAATGGTATAGAAAATACAATATTCTATGCGGGAGATATGAAGGATATTCTCACCAGGGAATTTATATCGGCACACGGAAAACCTGATGTGGTAATTACCGATCCTCCAAGAGCAGGGATGCATGCAGATGTGGTTGAACGTTTGTTGGAAATGGAGGCAGATAAGATTGTGTATGTAAGTTGTAATGCGGCTACGCAGGCAAGAGATTTAGCCTTGCTGAAAGAAAAATACGATATAGTTAGGATCAAACCAGTAGATATGTTTCCGCATACACAGCATGTAGAGAATGTGGTATTGTTGAAGCTTAAATAGCGCTGTCCGCAAAAGAATTTTGGCTGCGGCAAGTTAAATTTGTGATAGATAAAAAGGAGATTAAATTTTAAAATATGGAATCGGAAGAATTATTAGGGGGGGCAAATGCCGATGGAAGTCAAGAAAATCAAGAAAAAAAGAAAAGCCCACTGGTCAGCTTAGAAAAAGATTTGGCTTTTTATGCCGATTCAATAAAGGAAGTTGCCGTAGAAATTATGGTAGAAGGGATATCTTCAACGCCAATTTTTATTGCTCACCAGCATGAAGTTAAAATTGGAGAAGTTATTCTAAATAAGGATGAGCTAAATACGAATTGGACAATCCAGGCTTCTACGTTAGAAGAGTTTATAGAAAAAGGTATTATATTGCCTAATAAGAAAGAACATTTCCTGAAGAACTATAAAAAACCTGAAGAATATATTTGTGTATTTGTAGTGGTGCCAGAAGGAGCCAACTTTATCTTCTATCCTTATCCAAAATCATAAGTTGAAAAAGAAAGCCTATGTTGCATCCACAACATAGGCTTTTTATTAACTAAATCTAAACTATTAACTATTTAATATGAGTGATGTCTGCACTCTTCGAATTCGACATTTTCCTTAGGGCGGCATTCCCCTTATAGTGGATGTCGCTTCCTCCACTAGCATTTACATCCAAGGCTTTTTCTACATATAGCTTGATGTCAGAGCCGCCGCTTGTATTTACTTTTGCATAATTCACCTTAAAACCGTAGGCATCTACATCACTTCCTCCGCTGGCAACAAGCACCATATTCTCTGCAGAACCTTTTAGGTCTAGATCGCTTCCCCCACTCGTGGTGATGGTAATGTCTTTGCATACAATGTTTAGCTCCAAATCCGATCCCCCGCTTGTAGTTAGGGTGATTTTGTCTGTATTCAAAATGTTTTCTGTATTTACATCGCTGCCACCGCTTGCTGTAATGGCGTTTAATTTCTTGTAAGTAATGTATACCTTGATGTCGGTATTCTTGAATAAACGGCTCCAATTCACCCCGTCTTTGTACTTAATGACCAAGTTGCCCGCATTCTGTTCTACGACTACATTCTTAATCACCTCTTCGCGGCCTTTGATGATAATGCTTTCTGAGCTCCCCTGGCTTAAGAAAAGATCTATGCCATTACTTACTGTTAAACTGTTAAAATTGCTCGCGTTTACGCTCCTTGAGCTTTGTGCCCAAGTGGCAAGGCTTAAGCCGCAGGCAAGAATGCAAACTAAGAATGTTGTTTTAAAAAAGTCAAAATTTCTTATCATGGTTAAAGTTGTTTACTATTAGACGTTGTTCGCTTCCCAAAAGTTGCAGGCCAACTAAAAAAAATCAATATTTGATTTTGTAGCTTAAAATCGTTCTTTTGTATACTTAATTGCATGTCATTATGTCCCAAAACCAAGTACTCGTTTTAGATAAAAAGCAAATCCAGCAAAAAATCAACCGTATTGCCTATCAAATACTAGAAGATAACCTTGAAGAGAAGGAAATTGTTTTGGCGGGTATATGGGATAGGGGCTATAAGCTGGCCTTAAGATTGGCAACTGTATTAGAGGAAATTTCAGATTGCAAGCTAACTATCCTGAGGGTAGATTTAGAAAAACAAAGTAGTAAACTGGTAGCAAAAACTGATCTGCCAGAGAGTAATTGGAAAAATAAGGTAATTATCTTGGTCGATGATGTGTTGAACAGTGGAAAGACATTGGCCTATGGTTTGGGTGTTTTCTTAAATACTCCACATAAAAAAATAAGAACAGTTGTTTTGGTAGATCGTAGCCATAAAATTTTTCCAATAGCTACCGATTTTGTTGGGCTTGAGCTTTCTACCATATTAAAAGAGCATGTAGATGTAATAATGGATGTAGAAGGGGAAGAAGATAGGGTGTATTTAAGTTGATACGTTATCTCTTCCGTTTTCTTTTGGATACATAATCTTCTATGGCATCCTTGGTGGTTAGCCAATTTCTTCCTTCCTTATAGGCATCAATTTTACCTTGCCTGGCTAATAAGCTTATGTATTCTTGCCCATAGGGGAAACTTGGCTCGGAAACAATGTTAGAGATAGGTTCGTAGTCATCATAGCTGTTGCCGGGTAAAGCATTAATGTACATGTTTAGGGAGCGTTCCAATGCTTGTAGCATTAATAAGCAAAGTTTGCGGTAACTCCCTTTGTTGGCTTGGTTTAGGCCATCGTAGTATTTTTTTCTGTCATTTTTAAGGATGATTGCGGGAGGGAATCCTTTTCTCATCAAAAGTAGATTCATGGCTAGGCGTACAGTACGGCCATTTCCATCAAAAAAAGGGTGTATCCATACCAGTTTATGATGAAATAATGTAGTTAAAACTAGATCATCTAACTTTAAGGGATTGTTGTCTATAAAGGCGATAAGCTCATCGAAAAGATTGGGCACTTTATTGGCACTTGGCGGGGTGAAATTAGCGCCAACAATTCGAACGCCACCATTTCTAAGTCTGCCGGCAAATTCATCTTCAATGTTTTTTAATACAAGGGCGTGCAAGTTTAAGATATCAATTTCCCTAAGAATATAGTGTGGGTTAACTAAACCATAAAGATATTCAATAGCTTTTTCGTGGTTAAAAACCTCGAAATGTTCTCTTAAGGACTTTCCCCTAATGGTTATACCTTCCCGTAAGATAAGTTGTGTTTCTCGGAGATTAAGTGTATTGCCTTCAATGCTGTTGGAATTGTAGGTCCATTCCAAGTTTAAGTCTTCTCTTATTTTTTGCAATGCCGAACTGGGCAAAGGTCTTGATTGGTCGATCTTTGCTTTTTTCTCATACAACCTGTCTATGTGTGGTTGGAGGTCTACTAGGTCTTCTAAATTAAAATCCCACATCTTTATTATCGTTTACAAATATATTATTTTTATCCGATATTAAAATTTTTTTCCATTTTTATAACTACCTTTGTATGGTTAATCGATAATTATGAGCTATGATTTAAACGTAACAATAGATAAGTCTTCGGGCTTTTGCTTTGGTGTGGTTTATGCCATAGATATGGCAGAAGATATTTTGGATCATGAAGAATATCTCTATTGTTTGGGTGATATTGTGCATAACGATGAAGAAGTTGAACGTTTAAAAGCAAAAGGACTAAGGATTATTGATCATGCCAAATTGGGCGAATTGCAGAATGAAAAGGTTTTGATCAGGGCTCATGGTGAAGCTCCCTCAACTTATGAATTGGCTCTGGCCAATAACCTGACTTTGATAGATGCATCTTGTCCAGTCGTGCTAAAATTGCAAAACCGCATTAAGAATTCCCATGATGATAAAGAGCAAATCCTGATCTTTGGTAAACATGGGCATGCCGAAGTTATTGGTTTGCAGGGGCAGACTGATGGTAAAGCCATTGTTTTCCAAGATTTGGCGGAGTTGGATCATATAGAATTACCAAATAAATTTACCCTCTATAGTCAAACGACCAAGAGCACAGATAAATTCTATCAAATCAAAGAAGAGCTATTGAACAGAGGGTATGATTTAAAAGCTAATGATACCATTTGTAGGCAGGTGTCTAACCGTTATGAAGAGCTTGAGGAATTTGTGTCCCATTTTAACAAAATCGTTTTTGTTTCAGGCAAAAAGTCTTCTAATGGGAAAGTGCTATATGATGTTTGTAAAAAACATAATCCCAATTCATATTTTATTTCAAATGTAGAAGAACTAGATCAAGCTTGGTTCGAGCCTAATGATAAAGTTGGTATTTGCGGAGCTACTTCTACACCTATGTGGTTGATGGAAAAGGTGAAAATGGCCTTGGAAACTTATTAATAGTGCATCATACCAAAGTAATTTCACATATAACATCGTGTTGTTTTTTTAGGGCTGTAAATCTTAACGTATATTTGTGGCAAACGTTAAATTAATGGCTAAAAAAGGTATATTATTAGTGAATCTGGGTACTCCAGATAGTCCGGAAGTAAAAGATGTAAGAAAATATCTTGATCAGTTTTTAATGGACGAAAGAGTGATCGATATTCCTAAATTTAATCGTATACTATTGGTTAAAGGTATCATTGTTCCATTTCGAAGTCCCAAAACTGCCAAGCTTTACAAAGAAATTTGGGATGAAAATGGTTCACCTTTGTTATATTATAGCCAAATTCAGGCGCAGTTACTGCAAGAAAAATTAGGGGAAGATTATCATGTCGAACTGGCAATGCGCTATCAGAATCCCTCGGTAGAACATGCATTGTCAAAGTTAAAGACAGGCTTGGTTGAAAGTATTAAAGTTATTCCATTATTTCCTCAATATGCATCTGCAAGTACGGGCTCTGTAATGCAGTTGGTCATGGAATTGGTTTCGAAATGGCAGACCATTCCACCTATATCATTTGTCAATTCTTTTCATGATAATCAAAAGATGATCGAAATTTTTGCCGATAACGCGAGAAAGCATCAGGTAGATACCTATGATCATGTGCTTTTTAGTTTTCATGGCTTGCCCGAACGGCAATTGATAAAGTGTGATCACACTTCTGCATATTGCTTAAAAAAAACAGGTTGCTGCGAAACGTTAAACGATACAAATAAATTTTGTTATTCAGCTCAGAGCCACGATACGGCAAGGTTGCTGGCAAAAGAGTTGGACATAAATAGGGATAACTATACCGTTTGTTTCCAATCGCGTTTGGGAAAAGAACCATGGGTACAACCTTATACAACTGATGTGTTAAAGAAATTGGCTGCCGAAGGTAAAAAGAGATTGCTGGTGTTTAGCCCTGCCTTTGTAGCAGATTGTTTAGAAACTATTTATGAAATTACGGTAGAATATCATGAGGAGTTTAAATGCCTGGGAGGTGAACATGTGCAGTTGGTAGAAAGCTTAAATGATGATCCTAGATTTATTGAGGCCTTGGCCGAATTGGCAGTTTGATAATGGATATATACAACTCGGAAAAATTAGCGTTACTTAATCAAAAAACCGAAGGAGATTTTGAAGCCTTCTTGTATGATTGCGATGGCACCCTGGCAGATAACATGTCTGCCCATAAGTTGTCTTATAAGGAGGTGGCTTCAATGTATGGTGTAGATTTGGATACCAGTATCATAGATGAGTTAGCTGGTGTGCCCACGATTTTAGTGGTAAAAGAAATTGGCCACAGATATGGTGTGGAACTGCCAGAGCATTTTGCAAACGAGAAATCTGTGCTATTTTATGATAAATATATTGAAGGTACGCTTCCTATTGCATTTGTGGCAGAACATTTAAGGCAGCATGTGGGTAAAGTTAAAATAGGTGTAGTTTCTGGGGGGAGTAGGAAGACGGTAACTAAAACCCTAACTGTTTTAGGCTTGTTAGACGATGTCGAAATCATGGTGTGTGCAGGAGAAACCGAAAATGGAAAACCTGCTCCCGATCCTTTTTTGGCTGCGGCGAAAGCCCTAGGCGTAAACCCTGAAAAATGTATGGTCTTCGAAGATGGAGAACCAGGTGTTCAAGCAGCCATAGCTGCGGGTATGCGCTGGGTTAGGGTAGACCAGATCTAAAAAAAACTAACTAATCTTAGCAACAATGGTCGCAGTCGCTCCCTTTTTATTAGAAACATAGCTACTGGCAATTGCTCCTTTATCATGATGGCGATTAAAATAATCAAATGCTCTGATAAGTTCTTCGGCACCGTTAATGCTTTTTGCAGCATCAATTTCAATTAGATCTTTAGCCTCCTGAAACTTTTCATAATTTGGTCCAAAAATAATTGGTAATCCAAAAGCGGCAGCCTCTAAGGTATTGTGTATTCCTGCGCCAAATCCACCACCTATATAGGCTATTTTGCCATATTGATATAAGGAAGAAAGCATGCCAATGTTATCTATGATTAGGATTTGGGCATTGCTGACTATATCTTTTTTATCTTTTTTGTTTTCGAACAACTGGCCAAGTTTGGAAAACCTAATGGCTGAAGGAAACAATTGTTCTATTTCATTGATATGGCTAGCATGTACCTCGTGTGGCGCAATAATCAGTTTCCAACTCGGGTTTTTTACGGCCAAATCAACTAATAATTTTTCATCTGCAGGCCATGTGCTTCCGGCAACTAGAATGGAGTTTGAGCCACAGAAGCTGGCAATCAATGGAAGTCCCCTAGCTGCTTGTACGTTTTCGAATACCCGGTCAAATCGAGTGTCTCCACTTACATCAACATTTTCAAAGCCTATACCTTTTAAAAGGTCTAAACTTTCGTTGTTCTGTACAAAGAAGTAGTGAACGGCATTTAGTACATTTTTGTAAAACCCCCCATACCATTTAAAGAAGATCTGGTTCTTTCTAAATATACCAGATATGATATAAAGAGGGATTTGTTCTTTTGCTAAAACTTTGAAGTAGTTGGGCCAAAACTCATATTTGGTAAAAATAGCCATTCGCGGATTTACCAGTTCGATAAACTTCTTCGCATGATGGTAGGTATCTAGGGGAAGATAAAAAATACCATCTGCAAGCGCGTAGTTTTTTCGAATCTCATACCCCGAAGGAGAAAAAAAAGTAACGATTATTTTTTGCTGAGGATCAATAGATTTTAACTTCTCCAGAACTGGTCTGCCCTGTTCAAACTCGCCCAACGAGGCAAAATGAAACCATACAGGCCTTTGGCTGCTATTTATTTTCGATTTAATTTGGCTAAAGATATCTTTTCTGCCAGCAACAAAAAGTTTGGCCTTGGAGTTAAAAATGGCTACTATGTTGATTAGCAGGCCATAAATTAATATACTAATGTTATAAAGCCAATACATATTGCTGCATAATTTCTTATCTTCGCTCGAAGATAGATATTAATGTTAAAATCCTTTAAAAATATATGAAGATAGCTGTAATTGGTACGGGTTATGTTGGCTTGGTCACAGGTACTTGTTTGGCAGAAACAGGGAATACCGTAATCTGTGTGGATATTGTGGAAGAAAAAGTGAACAAAATGAAAGCAGGTCAGTTGCCGATTTATGAACCAGGCTTGGATGTGCTTTTCCAGAGAAATATAGCACAGGACCGTTTATCTTTTACTACAGACTTGGCTGCGGGAATAAAAGATGCACAGATCATTTTTATGGCCTTACCTACTCCCCCGGGAGGTGATGGAGCGGCCGATTTATCTTATATTTTAGGTGCGGCAAAGGATATTGCAAAGTTAATTACGGATTATAAAGTGATTGTCAACAAATCAACTGTTCCTGTTGGAACAGCCGATAAGGTAGCTGCTGTTTTTGCTGCAAATACCAATATAGAAGTAGATGTGGTTTCAAATCCTGAATTTTTGCGTGAAGGCGTTGCAGTCGACGATTTTATGAAGCCCGATCGAGTGGTGATCGGTACCAGAAGTGAGAAAGCTACGAAATTAATGGGCGAGCTATATGCGCCATATGTACGTCAGGGAAATCCAATCTATTTTATGGATGAACGTTCCTCTGAGCTAACAAAATATGCAGCCAATTCATTTTTGGCCACCAAGATTACCTTTATGAATGAGGTCGCCAATCTTTGTGAAATTGTAGGGGCCGATGTGGATATGGTACGTAAGGGGATAGGGTCTGATGACAGGATAGGTAAGAGGTTTTTATTCCCTGGTATTGGGTATGGAGGCAGTTGCTTTCCTAAAGATGTACAGGCCTTAGAAAAGGCTGCCGTAGAACATAATTACGATTTTAAGATATTAAAAGCGGTAATGGATGTTAACGAAAAACAAAAAACAGTGTTAACAGATAAACTTTTCGCTTATTATAAAGGAGAACTAAAAGGTAAAAAGTTTGCTTTATGGGGATTGGCATTTAAACCAGAAACTGATGATATAAGAGAAGCACCTGCACTTTATATCATTAAGGATCTATTGGAAGCTGGCGCTGAAGTGACGGTTTTTGATCCAGAAGCGATTAGTAATGTAAAAGCACTCTTAGGAGATAAAATTAGGTATGCGGAAGATCAATATCAGGCATTGGAAGGAGCAGATGCGCTATTGATCGCCACCGAATGGTCCGTATTCCGTAATCCCGATTTTGAAAAGATGGAATCTGTACTAAAGAACAAGGTTATTTTCGACGGACGTAATCTTTTTGACCTACAAAAAATGATTGATCTGGGTTATTATTATAACAGTATCGGACGTAAAATAGTTAGCTAATATGGAACGTAAAAGAGTATTGATTACCGGGGCAGCAGGTTTTTTGGGTTCGCACCTTTGTGATAGGTTTCTTAAGGAAGATTATCATGTAATAGGTATGGATAACCTCATTACTGGTGATCTACAAAATATTGAACACCTCTTCAAACTGGAAAACTTTGAGTTTTACCATCATGATGTTTCTAAATTTGTTCATGTGCCGGGAAAATTGGATTATATATTACACTTTGCTTCTCCAGCTAGCCCAATCGATTATTTAAAAATCCCTATCCAGACCTTAAAAGTAGGATCTTTGGGAACACATAACTTATTGGGCTTGGCCAAGGCCAAGGGCGCCAGAATGCTCATTGCTTCTACGTCCGAAGTATATGGCGATCCTAATGTAAATCCGCAACCTGAGGAGTATTGGGGCAATGTAAATCCGGTAGGTCCGCGTGGTGTTTATGACGAGGCTAAACGCTTCCAGGAAGCAATTACCATGGCCTATCATACCTTTCATGGGGTGGAAACACGTATTGTACGTATTTTTAATACCTATGGACCACGTATGCGTTTGAATGATGGACGTGTGCTGCCTGCTTTTATTGGGCAGGCTTTAAGAGGGGAAGACCTTACCGTATTTGGAGATGGTAGCCAAACCCGATCTTTCTGTTATGTAGATGATTTGGTAGAAGGAATTTATAGGTTACTACATTCAGACTACTCAGGTCCAGTCAATATTGGCAATCCTGACGAGATTACCATAAAACAGTTTTGTGAAGAGATTATCAAGTTGACTGGTACAGACCAGAAGATTGTATATAAACCTTTACCTCAAGACGACCCCAAGCAAAGACGTCCTGATATTACTAAAGCCAAACAATTGCTTAATTGGGAGCCTAAGATAAGTCGTGCAGAAGGATTAAAGATTACCTATGAATACTTTAAATCGTTATCTGCTGAGGCTTTGGCAAAAATAGACCATAAAGATTTTACTACCTATAATAAATAAAATGACAAAAATTTTAGTTACCGGTGGAACAGGCTATATTGGCTCCCATACCGTTGTAGAGCTTCATAATGCAGGTTATGAAGTGGTTATAGTGGATAATCTATCCAACTCAAACATTAAGATTTTAGACCAACTGCATCAAATTACGGGCAAATGGCATGAGTTTGTAGAATTGGATCTGCAGGACTCTAATGCGGTGGATAGCTTTGCTAAAAATAACCAGGATATTGCAGGCATTATACATTTTGCAGCTTATAAGGCGGTTGGTGAATCTGTTGAACAGCCTTTAAAATACTATAGGAATAATTTTTATAGTTTAATTAATTTATTAACAGCTTATCCCAAAATTAATTTTGTATTTTCTTCTTCCTGTACAGTGTATGGTCAGCCGGATACTTTACCTGTTACTGAAGATTCAGAAGTAAAAAAAGCAGAGTCGCCTTATGGAAATACCAAGCAGATTGCAGAAGAGATCTTAAAAGAAACCGCTGCGGTTACCTCTGGACTAAACATCATTGCTTTGCGTTATTTTAATCCTGTAGGAGCACACGCTAGCGCACTTATAGGCGAACTGCCCAATGGCGTTCCTCAAAATCTGGTTCCTTTTATTACGCAGTCGGCTATAGGTAAAAGAGGGCCAATTCAGGTTTTCGGAAATGACTATAATACACCCGATGGGTCAGCCATTAGAGATTATATTCATGTTGTTGATCTGGCAAAAGCACATGTGGCGGCTATTCACCGTTTGGAGACTGGAAAAGTAGACAGTTACGATGTTTTTAATCTGGGCACAGGTAAAGGCTCAACCGTATTAGAAATTATCAATGCCTTTGAGCAGTCAACGGGAGAGCGATTGGATTATAATATTGCGCCAAGAAGAGAAGGCGATATCGAGAAGATTTATGGTGATGTGACTAAATCTAAAGAAATTTTAGGCTGGCAGACAGAACTTGATCTTAATGAAATGATGCGCTCTGCTTGGGAATGGGAAAAATATATTAAAGATAATCCATTTTAAATGAAGCTAAGTGAGCATAAAGACCTAAAGAAGGAAATTTTGGCGCTGTCCGTAAAAGAAAAAGATAAATTACTTTTGCGGTTGGTAGCCAAAGACAAAGTGCTCACCGAACATTTACATTTCTTGTTATTGGAGGATGAAAGCAACCTTAATGATAGGGTTGCTTTTATTAAGAATGAGATTGTGCAGGCCTCAGAGGAGCTGAATACAGCTCCAAAAACCAATGCTAAAGATGCCTTGCTTGTATTGCGTAAACTGGTTAAACAAATCAATCATTTTTATAAGGTTACTAAAGCAGATTTTGAGGAAATTGAATTGAAAATTTACTTGTTCAATGCAGCCCCAATGAAGTTTAGGTATAAAGTTTATTCTTTGTCTAAAAATCATGAACAATTATTAGCCAATTATATGGTAAAATCGATATTGATTTTATTGCGTAAGTTTGATAAGCTGCATGAAGATTTACAATTTGATTTGAAAGAAGATATAAATATGTTATTGAGTAAAGTCCATCAAAGTGATATGTGCAGAACAGCTATAAATTTAGGGTTGCCTAAAACTATTGATTAACATAATATAGTTTTGCATTTCGTCTTTTTAATTTAATAAAATGTTTGGTCTATTTAAGAAACGCAGTAGAGAACCTGAGGTCAATTTTTCGGCCATTGGTACCGATATGCATTCCCATATTATACCAAACATAGATGATGGTGCGACAAATTTGGAAGCGTCTTTAGCTATGGCCAGAAGATTTGTAGGTTTAGGTTTTAGAAAAGTAATAGCTACACCTCATATCATGGCCGATTTCTATCGTAATACGCCAGATAAGATATATAAAGGTTTAGAGATTTTAAGAGAGGGGTTGTTACAGGAGCAAATACCTTTAGAGGTAGAGGCTGCTGCAGAATATTATTATGATGAAACTTTTATCAATAAGTTGGCCAAAAAGGAAGTATTAAGCTTTGGTAACCGATATCTACTCTTTGAGCTTTCCTATATCAACCAACCACCCCACCTTCTGGACATTTTATTTAGAATTCAAGATGCTGGATATTATCCGGTACTAGCTCATCCAGAGCGTTATCCATATTACCATGGTTCAATAGAAAATTATCAGCAGATTAAAGAATATGGCTGTCTTTTGCAGTTGAATACCATCTCGTTAACTGGGTATTATGGCAAAAGTTGTAAGCATGCTGCAGAAAATATAGTAGATAAAAATTTAGTAAATTTTATAGGTAGTGATATGCATCATATACGACATGCACAGGCACTCAAAGATAGCTTGCATTTGGATAGGGTAAAGAGGTTGGTGCAACATTCACAATTGAATAATTTGTTGCTTTAATCGCTCAATATTTTTAATTGTTATTCGTAGCGTAATGCTTCTACAGGATCTAATTTAGATGCTTTTTGTGCTGGATAATATCCAGAAACAATGCCTACTACTACACACAGGGCAAAACCACCAGCAATGAATAGCCATGGGATAATAAAACCACCGCCCATTAACATGGAAATGGCATTTCCTAGTGCTATTCCAAATAAAATACCCAAAGCACCCCCAATGAGACAAATCACAATGGCTTCTATAAGGAATTGTGCCCTGATTACACTAGGGTTTGCACCAATGGCTTTTCGTATGCCTATCTCACGTGTTCTTTCAGTCACAGAGACCAACATGATGTTCATTAATGCAATGGAAGCACCCAATAGCGTAATCACACCAATGGCTATACCGCCAATACGAATATAGATCAGGTTTTCGAATAACGTTTGGGCAACGGCATCGCTTTTGGTAATTTCAAAGTTATTGTCGTCGCCAAGTTTTATTTTTCTGATTTTTCTAAATTCTGAAGTTGCCTCACCAATAATGTTGTCCATCAGGTCATTGTTGGGTACCATTACCGTAATGGTATAAGACGGATTGCCGTTGGTATTAATCAGTTTGGCTTTAAAAAGAGGTACGTATACGGCCCTGTCTCCACTGAAACCCATGCTTGATCCTTTTGCGGCCAAAACGCCTATGATGCGCAATCTATTACTTCCCGCTACAATTACCTTGTCTATGGGGTCTTGGTCCTTGAAAAGTGTTTTAACGATTTCATTTCCAACAATACAGACATTGCTACCATTTAAAGCTTCCGTACTATTGAAATTTCTACCCTTGGAAAGCTCAAGGCCTTGTCCAGCCAGACCGTTTTCATCAATGCCCTGTATGTTTATATTAGGATTTGTTTTTTCCTGACCGTATTTTACAGTCGAGCCACCACTGGCAAACACACTAATGGATACGGTGGCTGGAGATTGAAAACGATCCTTAAATTTTACCGCATCTTCATATCGTATAGATTTAAAGCGTTTTGGCCGTTGTCCAGAACCGCCAATGCGAATCCCCGTTCCACGATTTCTAATGGTAAAAGAGTTGGCTCCCATACTTGAAAAAGCCTCCGTCATACTTTGCTTAATGGCATCTATCGTGGTAAGAATACCTACTAATGCAGATAGACCAATTGCGATGATTAAAGCCGTAAGAAAAGTCCGCAAGCGGTTACTTTTGATAGATTGCATGGCTAGTCTTACGTTTTCAGTATAATTCATGTGGCTTTATAACACGGTGAGCTAAAAATAAGAAGTCTCGCTGTTAAGACAACGAGACTTCTTAAAATGTTACAAATATATTTTTATTTAAACAGAAAAGCTTGTTCCGCAACCACAAGTACTGGCTGCATTGGGGTTGTTAAAGGTAAAACCACGAGAGTTTAACCCATCTTGCCAATCAATCTGCATACCTAAAAGGTACATTTGGTGTGCCTTGTGCATAAATATCTTGATGCCATCGATTAGAAATTCTTGGTCACCCTCTTTTTTTTGGTCAAAACCCAGTATATAGTTCATGCCCGAGCAACCACCACCTTCAACACCAACCCGTAAGCCAAAATCATTAGCGATTTCTTGTTGGTCTTTAAGCTTGATAAGTTCTTTAATTGCTCCCTCTGTAAAGGTTACTGGTGCAAAAGTTGTTTCAGCTGTACTACTCATTTAATTTATAAGTTAAGATAAACAAATATAAATATTTATGTACATTTTTGCCTGTGGTAATAGCTAAATATTACGGTATATAAACAAAGTGAAATGAATTTAACTCATTTTCTATGGCAAACGGCTACGTTGGCTGTTGGAGGTAGCATGATCGTATTGGTCGCTTATTTTCTTGTTAAGGGAACTATAGACCGTTATATGAAATCCAAAAACTTGAGGGAAACCAACAGGGATGACAAAATGCAATTACTGCAATTACGTTTACAGGCACACGAGCGAATGGTCATTTTTGTAGATAGGATAAACCCTTCAAATCTTTTGATCAGGTTGCATCGTCAGGGAATTGAAGTTGGTGCGCTGCAAAATATGATTTTAAATGAAGTGAAGGCGGAATATCAACACAATATCACACAGCAACTGTATATCGATTCGGTAACGTGGAATATTATTCTTAAATTAAAAGAGGATACCATCGCCATGATCAATAATGCAGTAAAGGGGCTGTCGGCCGAAGGTCCGGGTTTGGAATTAAGTAGGAAAGTACTTCAGCACATGAGTACAATAGAAGAAAACCCATACGAATTGACCATTGGTCTGATTAAGCAAAATATTCATAAAATATTTTGAACCATTAAATCATAAAATTGTTTAATGTTAACTGAATGAAGAATAAATATGTCTGAAAGGAAATTCGTAACCACATCTGGTATAGAAATAAAAGATATATATGCCACCGTAAAGCAAGATGTAGAACGACCAGGCCAGTTTCCTTTCACTAGAGGGATCCAAAAAGATATGTATCGTGGCCGTTTATGGACCATGCGTCAATACGCAGGATTCTCTACGGCTGAAGAATCCAATAAACGTTATCATTATTTATTGGCCCAAGGAACCATGGGATTATCGGTAGCTTTTGATTTACCCACGCAAATTGGCTATGATTCTGATGATGAAATGGCCGAGGGAGAAGTGGGAAAAGTAGGGGTAGCTATTGATTCGCTGAGAGATATAGAGACCCTTTTTGATGGTATCGAACTGCAAAAGATTACCACTTCCATGACCATTAATGCTACGGCAGCGATACTGTTGGCGATGTATATCGCCTTGGCCAAAAAACAGGGAGCTGATCTAAAGCAGATTTCAGGAACGATACAGAATGATATCTTAAAAGAATATGCAGCTAGAGGTACCTATATTTATCCGCCAAAGCCCTCCATGCGTATCATTACCGATATCTTTGAATATTGTAGTAAAGAATTGCCAAAGTGGAATACCATTTCTATCTCGGGCTACCATATCAGGGAAGCGGGGTCTACTGCCGTACAGGAATTGGCATTTACTTTGGCAAATGGTAAAGCCTATTTAAATGCGGCACTACAAAAAGGATTGGATATTGATGTGTTTGCTAAAAGATTGTCTTTCTTTTTTAACTGTCATAACAATTTCTTTGAGGAGATTGCCAAGTTCAGGGCGGCCAGAAGAATGTGGGCCCATATCACTAAAAATTTGGGGGCTAAAGACGAGAAAGCAATGATGCTCAGGTTTCATACACAAACCGGAGGCTCTACACTAACGGCGCAACAACCTTTGAACAACGTAGTACGGGTATCCAATCAGGCATTAGCTGCAGTTTTAGGAGGTACGCAATCTTTGCATACCAATGGTTACGATGAGGCTTTATCGCTACCTACAGAAGCTGCTGCCAAAATTGCGTTGCGTACACAACAAATAATAGCATTTGAAAGTGGAGTGACCGATACGGTTGACCCTTTAGCGGGATCTTATTTTATAGAATCCCTAACTAATGAAGTTGAAGCGGCCGCCTATGTATACATAGATAAGATAGAAGTGATGGGGGGCGCGGTAAATGCCATTGAAAATGGTTATATTCAACAAGAAATTGCCCACTCTGCCTACCGGTATCAAAAAGAGGTGGAGAGTGGTGAACGTATTATAGTAGGGGTTAATAAATTTACTCAGGAAAAGGGGGAAGTAAATGAGGTTTTCAACATTGATGAATCGATAAGGACAATTCAAATAGATAAACTGAAAAAACTTAGGTTGGAAAGAGATCATGTGGCGGTGGAATTGGCCTTATCACAGTTGACACAAGCGGCAGAAACAAATGAGAATTTGATGCCTTTTATATTAAATGCGGTAGAGGAATATGCTACGCTTGGAGAAATCGCAAATTGCCTTCGGAAAGTGTTCGGAGAGTACTAAAAAGCATGTGGAAAAATAGTTATTAACATTAATGATTGAGGTGGGCTTGTGTATGGTATTGCTGATTAAGTAGTTACAAATTAATTCAAAAAAATGTTTTTAATGTTGATAATTTTTTGAATATTCGATGTCTCGAAAGTGCGCATTCAAATCGTGCTTATTAGAACTGAAAACCAATTAATTATAGAATAAAGATGGAAAAAACTTGTACCGAAGTATGGAATAGCTGTCTCCAAATCATTAAGGATAATATCCCGAATCAAAGTTTTAAAACTTGGTTCGAACCGATATCAGCCCTTAAGTTAGAGGGGAAGGTTTTAACCATTCAGGTGCCTAGTTTATTTTTTTACGAGTGGCTTGAGGAACATTATGTTGGTTTGCTCAGAAAGACGGTAAAAAAGCAATTGGGAGATGAAGGTAGATTAGAATACAATATAGTGGTTGACAAGTCGTCAGGCACTGGGTCACCGTATACTACAAACATGCCGTCGAATGGCAATGGTGCAGAGGCTAAAACACAGTCTATGCCTATACCTGTGTCAATTAATAAAGACATTAAAAACCCCTTTATTATACCTGGGCTAAAAAAGTTAAATGTAGATCCACAATTAAACCCAAATTATACATTTGACAATTACATAGAGGG
The DNA here is from genome assembly GCF_016428855.1 of Pedobacter sp. ASV28. Classification (GTDB taxonomy): domain Bacteria; phylum Bacteroidota; class Bacteroidia; order Sphingobacteriales; family Sphingobacteriaceae; genus Pedobacter. Next base: position 3,158 of record NZ_JAELTN010000016.1, on the reverse strand, counting down.
AGATTGTAATAGATTGGCCAGATCTGCAGGCTATGCCGTAGCAGCCAAGCCAGGAGGCACCTCATTTAACCCATTGATGATCTATGGTGGTGTTGGATTGGGAAAAACCCATTTGGCACAGGCAATAGGTAATGAGATTAAACGTAACATGTCTGATAAGTTGGTTATTTATGTTTCTTGTGAGAAATTTTGCCAGCAGTTTGTAGATTCATTAAAGAACAATACCATTAATGATTTTGTAAATTTCTATCAGGCAATGGATGTAATCATTATGGATGATGTACATAACTTTGCTGGAAAAGAAAAAACACAGGATATATTTTTCCATATTTTTAATCATCTGCACCAATCTGGAAAGCAAGTGATCTTAACATCGGATAAGGCGCCAAAAGACTTGGCAGGTTTGGAAGAAAGATTATTGAGCCGTTTCAAATGGGGCTTGTCTGCCGATTTGCAAGTTCCAGATCTGGAAACTCGCGTAGCCATCCTTAAAAAGAAAATGTATGCCGATGGCATTGAGTTGCCAGGTGAAGTTGTGGAGTATGTAGCACATAACATTGACAATAATGTTCGTGAGCTTGAAGGAGCAATGGTATCTCTGTTGGCCCAGTCTACCTTAAATAAGAAAGACATCGATTTAGCGTTAGCTAAACAAATGTTGAAGAACTTTATTAAAAATACATCGAAAGAAATCTCGATGGAATATATACAAAAGTTGGTATGTGAATACTTCGAAGTGCCGGTGGACATGGTGAAATCACAAACCCGTAAACGTGAAATTGTACAGGCCCGTCAAATTTCTATGTACCTCTCCAAAAGCCATACTAAATCCTCTCTAAAAACAATTGGTGCTTTCTTTGGTGGTAGAGATCACTCTACGGTAATTTATGCTTGCCAAACCGTTGAAGATTTGATTGAAACAGATAAGAAATTTAAAGCTTACGTGAACGATATTCAGAAGAAACTGAAAATGAGTTAATCACGATCAGAATATTATCTTTGTTTATAAAAGTATCAAAAAAGGCCTTAATGAAAATTAAGGCCTCTTCTATTAACCTGAGTTTAATATTTCGCATAGTCTTTTTTAGCTCTTTTGTCTAACACCATTATCACGTTGAACTTATTTAAGCATCTTTTCTGCTATTAAGACCCTGAAATGAATTCAGGCTGGCTACTGCCTCATATCAAAGTGCTCAATAGAAGCTCCTGAGTGTGTATTGATCATTTGAACTCCTCGGGTTCACTTAGGTTCAATAATTTTATAAAAATGATCTCTGTAAGTATCCCCAAGAGGTATGGTTGCATTCCCAATGTAAAGTCTGCTTCTTTCAATACTCTCTATTTTATTAATAGCCACAACATAAGATTTGTGTACCCTTATAAATTTATGATTTGGAAGCTGCTCTTCCATTCGCTTTATATTTTGAAGTGATATGATCTTTTCATTCTTGGTGTAGATTGAAATATAATTTTGCAGCCCCTCTATATAAAGTATATCATCAATATTAATTTTAATAAGCTTGTATTCTGTTTTTACAAAAATGAATTCCTGGTCTTTTATGTTAGTGGTATTGGCTTCTGGTCTGGATTTTGTTGCCACAACATTGAAATAGTGCTGTGCTTTCTGTACAGATTTATAGAAACGTTCAAAAGAAATGGGTTTTAATAGGTAGTCTATCGCATCATTTTCGAAACCATCTATTGCAAATTCTGCATAGGCAGTTGTTAAAATCACTTTGGTCTTTCCTTGTACAATTTTCATAAGTTGTAAACCGTTCAGTTGAGGCATCTGTATATCTAAGAAAATGAGATCAACTTCATTCTTCATGACGTATTCTAAAGCTTCCATGGGGTTTGTGCTGCTAAAGATCAAGGTTAGATCAGATATTTTTGCGATATAGTCCTTTAATATGTCTACAGCTAAGGGTTTATCATCAACTACCATGCAGCGAATTATTTCCATGTTAGGCTAAGTTTAATCGTAAAAGTATCATTTTCATTATTAACAATAAGGCTGTGCTGATTTGGATAAATAAGTGCAAGTCTTCTTTCAACATTTCTAAGACCTATTCCACCGACGCTGTCTTTATAATCATTGTTTTTGCTGTTCGTAACACTAAATGATAACGAACTTTCATTTATTTTAAGGCGGATAACTATTGGTGTGAGGGGGTCGTTCACAATACCATGCTTAAATGCATTTTCTACAAAATTGATGAGTATTAACGGCGCAATTTTTTGTTTTGTTATTACCCCATCTAGTTCAAAATTAATATAGGCATGCCCCTTTTGACCAATCTCATATAATTCTATCACATTCTTAATGTAATCGATCTCTTTTTCAATTGGGGCATATTTATCGTTACTCTCTCTTAGCATATAACGTAATAATGCGGATAGTTTTAACACCGCTTCGGGCGCTTCTTTTGCCTGTTGATAGGTCAAAGCATAAATGTCATTCAAGGTATTGAATAGGAAATGAGGATTGATTTGTGATTTTAAGTAAGCTAATTCTGTAACAGCTTGTTCTTTCTCTAATTCCTGTTGTTTTCTTTGGGCCTCAAAATAATCGCTTACATAACTAATGGCGATACTAAAAAAAATGTAGACGTAGTTTTCAAATAACAATGTTTGAAAAGACAGCCAAAAGTTTAATTTATCTAAATAGACATAAGAGTACCAACCAAATTTTTGGGGTAAGATAATGGCATAAACATATTGGTGTATAGGAGAAAGAATTAAGAAAAGTATCAAGACCGAAAGAATATATAAGAATATTCTTTTAGCCCTGACCAGTTTCGGAACCAATAACATGAAATTGGTATAAAATATACAGAGCGGAAAAATTAAGGTAATCAGCTTTACGGTTAATACACTAGATACAGTTGGAAAAGTGAGTTCGTTAATATTATATGTTGGGAAACCGAATAGCAATTCTTTAAGCCATAAGATTAGCCAATAGCCAATGTGTAAGTAAATAAAATGAGATTTCTTCATGGACAAGTTTTGCTAAAAATAGCATAATCAATTATTAAGTAAGGTCTGTCTCTTATACACATCTGACGCTGCCGACGATCGAGCCATAGTGTAGATGTCGGTGGGGGGGGTGGGGGGGGGGGGGGGGGGGGGGGGGGGGGGGGGGGGGGGGGGGGGGGGGG
>NZ_JAELTN010000156.1 GCF_016428855.1 Pedobacter sp. ASV28 | reverse complement strand
CCCCCCCCCCCCCCCCCCCCCCCCCCCCCCCCCCCCCCCCCCCCCCCCCCCCCCCCCCCTTTAAAAGCAGAAGACGGCATACGCGATGGTAACGCAGGTCTCGTGGGCTCGGAGATGTGTATACCCCCCCCCCTTTTTAATGGCATCGTACACCTGGTTGGAAAGCCAGTTGAGTGAGCTATTGTGCAGTTCACAGGACGATATGATCATTAAGCGAAAGATACGGCACGGCCATATCCGCTTGATACAGCCTGTCTCTTATACACATCTGACGCTGCCGACGATCGAGCCATAGTGTAGGTGTGGGTGGTGGGGGGGTGGGGGGAGGGGGGGGGGGGGGGGGGGGGGGGGGGGGGGGGGGGGGGGGGGGGGGGGGGGGGGG
>NZ_JAELTN010000155.1 GCF_016428855.1 Pedobacter sp. ASV28 | reverse complement strand
CCCCCCCCCCCCCCCCCCCCCCCCCCCCCCCCCCCCCCCCCCCCCCCCCCCCCCTCTTTACTGACCCGGCCACCACCGAGATCTACACTATGGCTCGATCGTCGGCAGCGTCAGATGCCCCCCCCCCCCCCCCCCTCGCAATAGGCAGACATATTTGGCAGTTCATAATTGTGCCCGAATGCCTCACCATGTCCTTTCGCACCTATTCCCCCGGTAATGTAATATTTTTTGCTGGCCATATTATCCCAAATCTTGCCAATATGCAGGTATATCAAGGGACCGTTCATAAATGGCGGCTGTTCTGTTATATGCTGCAATTCCCTTTAAGGTTTCTTGTGCATTCCAGGCTGTCTCTTATACACATCTCCGAGCCCACGAGACC
>NZ_JAELTN010000154.1 GCF_016428855.1 Pedobacter sp. ASV28 | reverse complement strand
GCAGAAGGACGATCGCTTCGACCTGATCTTCTCGGCGATTCCCAAGAAGAAACTGGGCACCCTGCCGTATGCGGGCAGCAACGATTACCAGGGCCTGCCGGCGTGTCCGCCAGCGTCCAACCTTTCCAGTTGCATGAACGTGACCGGCAACGATTTGCCGCACGCGCCCAACGTGTCGCTCACCGCCATCTACGAGCACGACTTTCACCTGGGCAACGGCGGTCGCCTCACGCCGCGGGTAAGCGCGCAGTACCAGAGTTCGCAATGGCTGAGCTATTTCAATCTTGGCGATGGCGATAAGCAGAAGGCGTATACGCGTGGCGATCTTTCGCTGCGTTACACCGAGCCGGGCGACAAGTGGTGGATCAACGCGTACGTGCAGAAC
>NZ_JAELTN010000153.1 GCF_016428855.1 Pedobacter sp. ASV28 | reverse complement strand
CCCCCCCCCCCCCCCCCCCCCCCCCCCCCCCCCCCCCCCCCCCCCCCCCCCCCCCCCCCCCGCTTTTTTCATGCAGAATACGGAATACGAGATGGTAACGCAGGTCTCGTGGGATCGGAGATCCCCCCCCCCCCCCCATATTTATGCGGTGGCTAGCGGCATCTGCCACGCGGTAGGCTATGGCCATGGAATATATTGCACACAACCGTAACCTATACGATCCTGAGCAAATTAAGCAATATGCCCAAAGGCTGTCTCTTATACACATCTGACGCTGCCGACGATCGAGCCATAGTGTAGTTGGGGGTGGGGGGCGGAGGAGGAAAGAGGGGGGGGGGGGGGGGGGGGGGGGGGGGGGGGGGGGGGGGGGGGGGGGGGGGGGGGGGGG
>NZ_JAELTN010000152.1 GCF_016428855.1 Pedobacter sp. ASV28 | reverse complement strand
CCCCCCCCCCCCCCCCCCCCCCCCCCCCCCCCCCCCCCCCCCCCCCCCCCCCCCCCCCCCCCCCCTCTTTACACGCAGAAGACGCCATACGCGATGGTAACGCAGGTCTCGTGGGCTCGGAGATGTGCCCCCCCCCCCCCCCCTTATATGGCTGAATTTATTCGCTAGTTGCAAACGAAGTCAGTGGTTTTGTTGGTGATGCTCTGATCCGAAAGGAAGGAAATTGGCTATCATTACAAGCAAAAGAAAACCTGTCTCTTATACACATCTGACGCTGCCGACGATCGAGCCATAGGGTAGGTGTGGGGGGGGGGGGGGGGAGTGAGAGGGGGGGGGGGGGGGGGGGGGGGGGGGGGGGGGGGGGGGGGGGGGGGGGGGGGGGGGGGGGG
>NZ_JAELTN010000015.1 GCF_016428855.1 Pedobacter sp. ASV28 | reverse complement strand
AAAAATACCATGCTACACTGGGTTTCCGCTTATTACTTGACGAACATGTAGAACTGCATAAAAATGGGCAAAAAATCATTTTGGCGGGCGTAGAAAACTGGGGTTTAGGTTTTGGTGAGCGTGGCGATTTAAATAAGGCACTGTTGAATACTCAATATAACGATTTTAAAATACTCCTTTCGCATGATCCCACGCATTGGGATGCACAGGTAAAACACTATCCTTCTAAAATACACCTCACCTTGGCAGGCCATACGCACGGCATGCAATTTGGCATAGAAGCCTTCGGCATCAAATGGAGCCCGGTCAAGTTTCGTTACAAACATTGGGCAGGCATCAAAAGAGAAAACAATCTGGTTTTAAATGTTAACAGGGGATTTGGCTTTATTGGATTTTCTGGTCGCGTAGGCATTTGGCCTGAGATTACAGTGATCGAACTAAAAAAGAAATAAAAACTTTAATATCGTTGTAGCGTTTCTATAGTTAGGCTCGTATAGGTTAAAAAGTTAATGGCCATTAACTCGTTGTTTAATATAATATTTAATTATGAAAATCTCATTTAACTATAAAGCTTTGATTGCAGCGGTCGCCTTATCTACAGGTTTGTTTTCTTGCTCAAAGCTAGATAAGGATTACGAACCCATCCAGGTCTCAGGTCTCAGCATTATCCAAGCTTCCCCAACTTTAGAAAAACTAGATGTGTATGTCGATAATACAAAAGCTACCGGCCTAGATTTTTCGTTTGGCGATAAAACAGATTACCTAAGTGCCTATTCTGGCAACAGGGTATTCAATGTGACCAAAAAAGGCAATTCAAATTCTCTAAAAGGAGCACAAGCTACACTTAAGCCTCAAATTGGTTATTCTCTTTTTGTAATTGACAAGTTGGAAAACATTAATTTCCTATTATTGGAAGATGACCTGAGCAAACCCGCTACAGGAAAAGCTAAAATTCGCTTTGTAAACCTTAGCCCAGATGCGGGTGCCTTAAATTTAAGTATTAATGGGGCCACTAGTGATCTTTTTACCAATAAACTCTTTAAAGAATACACCACCTTCCAGGACATTGATCCGGCAGAACAAATGACCTTCAATGTTAAAGACCAGGCTACAGGTACGGTAGTTACCGTATTGGCCAATGTTAAAATAGAAGTAGGAAAAGTCTATACCTTGTATGCAAAGGGACTAAAAGCCAATACCGATGACACTAAGTTTGGTGCTACCGTCTTTGTACATAAATAAAGGTTCTTATCAGATCCTACATTAGTCGCCATTGCGGTTAAGGGAATAAACTTTTTTGTCTAAGCAACAGTGTTCTTTTCCTTCGCATGGCGACTTTTATTTTTTGTGTATTAATCTTACAAAACACTTATGGAAAGTTAAGGGAAGTGGCATCTCAATAATGGCCAAAGCTCCCTTAGTCAATTTTTTGTTAAAAAGGTTGAAGCTTGAAACTAAATATTAAGTTTGTTTGAGCAACGTGTAACCTTTGAAGAATTTATACTTTTTATTATTTATTTTACCCTTTATTTTCGGCCACCTCAGCGGCTTTGCACAAACCTATAAAAAGGTAAACGGAAAAATAGCAGATACCAGTGGTATTGCCATTGCACATGCCAGCATTGTTCTTGTTGACCAAAAGGATACATTAAGAACAAAAACAGACGAATATGGCTCATTCAGTATTACCAAAATAAAAGGGGAAAGCTTTGAGCTTAACGTCTCGGTTATGGGCTATCAGACCTATAGCCAAACTTATACCTTCGCCCAAAAAAAGCAACTAAATATCAATACCATTGAACTTCAGCTAGCTGACAATATGCTAAAGGAAGTGGTCATCAAATCAAAACCCAACCCTATAAGGTTAATGCAGGATACGGTAGAATACAATGCTGCTGCTTTTAAGGTATTTGAGGGAGATAATGTGGCCGACCTGATCAAGCAATTCCCCGGAATTGAGGTTGACGATGAATACAATGTAAAGTCCATGGGGCAAGATGTGGTTAAGCTGCGTGTGAACGGCAAAGATTTTTTCACCAATGATGTGAAGGAGTTTATTGCCAAGCTCCCTGCAGAAATTGTATCTAAAATTCAGATCATTGATGATTATGGCGATCAGGCAAATTTTACGGGACTAAAAGTTGGTGAGCCTCAAAAATTGATCAATATTGTAACCAAACCAGGTATGAACCGAGGAAAGTTTGGGAACATGTCTATTACTGCTGGCTCAAACCAACAGCTAGGTTCCAGAAACAACGTTAACCTATGGAATGACGATAAGCAGACTGGGGCTAGCTTAAACTATCTAATGCAAAACAATGGTGCCGGAAATAGCGACAGTAAGGGAGCCACCATTAACCATAGGGATAAAATAGGCAAAAATGGCAACTTTGGCATTAACTATAGTGCCAACCAGAATAGTAACGACTTCACCAATGAGCAGGCCGTAGAAACGGTTAGCGACGCAGGATCCTATTATAACTTTTCACAAAACTCGGGGAATACCAAAAACACAAGGCACAACCTCAACTCAAATTTTTACCTCTCCAATCAAACAATATATGTGAATGGATCTATTGCCGGATCTTATAGTCAGCATGCCAACAATCGCTTCAGCCTAAACAATCAGACGGGCCTCACCAAACAAGACTTTAAAAATTTTAACGAAACCGAAGGGAATTCTCCCAGTCTGAATGCCAATTTTAGCTTATCTAAAAAGAGGAGTAAAAAAAGGGGTTCGCTGTCTGCCAACTTTGGCTTTTCTCTATCAAACCAACAATCTAATCAGCTTATTAACACCAATACTTTATACTATAACCAACAAGATCTTACCCTGCTAAAGGATTCGGTACTGAACCGCAACATCGATAGCAGAAACCGCACCCAGAGCTTTTCTTTTAGCACCAACTATATCATGCCCCTTAACAAGGCTACAGATACTACAGGCAATAGAACGATTAGTTTTAATTACGCCCTTTCCCTAAACAACAATACCAACCAGACGGCGACTTATGTATTAAGCAACCTAACTAACAGCTATCGGTTTGTCGATTCGCTCAGTTCGGCACTTACTTCTCTATTTATTACGCAAACATTGGGTATTGGCTATAATTACACCAACAAAAAAATGCGTTTTAGCTTGGGCTTAAATGCCAGGCCAACAATGTTAAGGAATAACTACATTAACATAGCGCAAAAAATCGTGAATAATAATTTCAATTATTCGCCCAGTTTAAATTTGAGTAGGACCTTGGAAAAGGGCAAAACGTTATCGTTGGGTTATAGCGGTAGTAACAATAGTCCTTCGGCCAACCAATTGCAGCCCATTAGAAACACACAAAACCTACAAAATATCATTATTGGCAATCCAAATCTTAAAGCCTTTTTCCAGCATCGTTTAAATGCAAATTATAATTATGTAGAAGCAAAATCTGGCGCTTCGATGTTCGTTTCAGCTAACTTTTCAACTACCCAAAATGAGATCGTTAACAATGTAATTGTAGTACCCGATACTTTAGGCAGCTATAGACAGGAGACTCGATACGAAAATACCAATGGAACTTATAACTTAAGTGGAAACTATAACATTAACATCCCCCTAAAAAAGAACGTGTTCTCCGTAGGCTATAGTGGAACAATAGGGGTATCGAACAAAGCCCTTTTCATTAATAATATCCGTTATTTCAACAGTGGATTAAATTTCTCACAAAATATCTCAGGAAATATTAATCTAAAAAAGATGAGTTTTAATACAGGTTTAGGCTACAGCCAAGTAAACAACAATAATATTTTGGGGTTAGCGAATAGCTTTTCGAGCATGGCACTGGGCCAGGAAATCATGCTAACGGGCGGAGGTATAACCTTGCTTAATCTCCCATCAATTAATTCAACTTTCAATCCCGGACAGTTAACCACTACCAATTTTTTCATGACCAGAACTTTTAGTGCCAATCTTAATGCAAGGCTTAAGTTATCCGTTTTGAATTTAAGTGGTGGTGCCAATTATTCCTATAGCTCAAACTCAAACACTTCTGTCCAGCATGGAGATAGGGACTTAAAAACCCTATCGCTTTCGTTAAATGGAAACGCCACGGTTAAAAAAACTTATCGTATAGGTTTTTCTGCTGCCAAGCGCATTAACAGTGGCTATGCCATTGCCAATCAAAACCCTCTTTTGATTGGGCTTAACCTGAGTAAACAAATGCTAAAAAACAACTCTTTAAGCATCACTGCTAGTGCCAGCGACTTACTGAACCAAGGTAATATGATTTCCAGACAAGTATTGGGCAATTCGGTTATCGACTCCAAGAACAATGTAATTACCCGTGTTTTTTCTTTTGGGCTAAGCTATAACCTCTCTAAATTTGGTACTAAGGGTACAAATATACGTGTAGACCCCGATTAGAAGGAAATGCAATGAGATACCATTATTTTAAATTACTAATGAGATTTCCACCCCTCTTATTTCTTTGTTTTAATTCGATCTTTTGTTTTGGACATGCAGATACCACAAGCATCAAAAACCATTTAGAAAAAATTACCAAAACAGGACAATACCGCAACCATCAAAACATTGACCAACTCAATAAAGTGGCCAATTATATTAAACAGGATTTCCTAAATTACAGTGACAGTGTTTCCTTTCAGGAATACACGGTAGATGGAAAAATATATAAAAACGTAATCTGCTCTTTTGGTACAGAAAATCAACAAAGAATTATTGTTGGGGCACATTATGATGTCTGTGGAAACCAAGAGGGTGCAGATGACAATGCCAGTGGTGTAGTTGCACTTTTGGAATTGGCACGCCAACTTCAAACACAAAAATTAAGTAAACGCATAGATCTGGTTACCTATACGCTCGAAGAGCCACCCTATTTCAGAACTGAATATTATGGGAAGCTACATCCATGCAAAGTTTCTGTCCGACCATAAAATAGCGGTATATGGCATGCTCTCAGTAGAGATGATCGGGTATTTTAGAGACGAACCAAAAACACAAGATTACCCATTAGGTATTTTATCTTGGTTCTATGGCAACAAAGGCAATTATATTACGTTGGTTAATAAGTTTAATAAGGGTAAATTTGCCCGTAGCTTTAGCCAAAGCTTTAAACAGACCAACTACATTAAAACCAAAAAGTTTACCGGGCCAAAAATATTGCCCGGCATCGACTTTTCGGATCACCTAAATTATTGGCAGTTTGGCTATAGCGCATTAATGATTACCGATACTTCTTTTTACAGAAATAAAAACTATCATCAGGTAACGGATAAGATGGAAACATTGGATATTAAAAGAATGGCTAAAGTAATCGATGGGATTTTCGAGGCCCTGATCAAACTGAAATAACAAATTATGGAAATAAACGCTTTGAAAAAATATATCTATAACGGCATTTTTATCCTATGCTTAGGATTAATCCTTATTGTTCCATCTGCCAAAGCATTGCTCTTACAGGGTTTAATGCAGGTTGGCTTGTTCGATCCCGAAACACAGACCGAAAAAACAACTTTAACCAGTCAATCATTAGCTATCCAATTTAAAGATAGCAAGGGCAAGATTACAAGTTTAGCTGAGCTAAAGGGCAAAGTCGTATTTCTTAATTTCTGGGCCACCTGGTGCCCTCCCTGCTTGGCAGAAATGCCTTCTATCAATAAGCTTTACGAGCAGTACAAAGATCATGAAAATGTAGCATTTATTATGGTAGATGCCGACCATGACTTTGCCAAATCAAATGCCTACATGAACAGGAAGGGTTATCAACTGCCTATCTATCAAATGGCCAGCAATGTCCCGGAAGATCTTTTTAGTAGATCCTTGCCTACTACCATTGTTTTTGACAAAAAAGGTCGGTTATCATTTAAACATGAGGGAGTGGCTAACTACCATAGCAAAAAATTTACGACCTTTATCCAACAATTAATCGATTTGAAAAATTAGCAAGATGCAACCTTTTGATTTAGAAGTAAAAGGCATTGATTATGCCGTTTTCCCTGAAGGAGATCATACCTATACCATTTACAAGCAGGGCAAGGAATACCTACAAATCCAAAAAGATGAGGGTGAACAGTGGATCAAGTTTGACAAGGAAACAGGTATACCTCTTTTTGAACCCGATGAAGAGGTCAATACTTTGGGTAAACTTATTGCAAACTATAAAGAAGAGCCTGAAGAGGAGGAGTAAAATCTTTTCTTTATGTGCGGTCATGCCCTCTGATGAGATGCCCGCATACACAGGAATGATGAACTTGCAAAATTATCCCGCCCAACTTTCTCGGTCTAGGCTGCGGTAGTGGATCGCTTCGGCCAAATGCTCGGCGCCAATAGCTTCACTTGCATCCAGATCGGCAATGGTACGTGCCACCTTTAAGATTCTGTCATAGGCACGGGCAGAAAGCCCCAGTTTTTCCATTGCCTGTTTGATCAGGCTTTTTCCTACCTCGTCAATTTCACAAATCTGCCTTACCATATTTGAACTCATCTGGGCATTGGCATGCATCCCTTCCAATTGTTCGAAGCGTTGGTCCTGTATTTCTCTGGCCTTCATTACCCGCTGCCTGATCAGGCTACTTTTTTCGGCCTGCCGTGCAGAAGAAAGCTCCGAAAAATTAACTGGCGTAACCTCTACATGAAGGTCTATACGATCTAACAGGGGACCTGATATTTTGCTTAAATACTTTTGAACCACACCTGGTCCACACAGACACTCCTTTTCAGGGTGATTATAAAAACCACAAGGACAAGGATTCATCGAAGCGACCAGCATAAAACTGGAAGGGTATTCTACCGAAAATTTTGCCCGGGAAATGCTGACCCTTCTATCTTCCAAGGGTTGGCGCATTACTTCCAGTACCGTACGTTTAAACTCGGGCAACTCATCCAGAAACAAGACCCCATTATGTGCCAAAGAAATTTCACCCGGTTGGGGATTAATCCCACCGCCCACCAATGCCACGTCAGATATGGTATGGTGTGGCGCACGATAGGGTCTTTCGGTCATTAAAGCATTAGATACAGGCAGCTTTCCTGCTACAGAATAAATTTTAGTGCTTTCTAAAGCCTCTTGCAGGTTTAAAGGAGGTAAAATAGTGGGCAAACGTTTGGCCAGCATAGTCTTCCCTGCGCCAGGTGGACCAATTAGAATTACATTATGCCCTCCGGCGGCCGCAATTTCCAACGCCCTTTTTATATTTTCCTGTCCTTTAACATCCGAAAAATCCTGCTCATAGTCATTAACCTGTCTAAAAAACTCTTCCCTTGTATTTACCTCTACAGGCTGCGGTTTTTCTACCTGGTTAAAAAAAGTGATCACCTCAGCGAGCGTTTCCATGCCATAAACTTCCACATCGTTTACAATCGCCGCTTCCCTACTGTTTGTTTTGGGCAGTATAAAGCCCTTAAAAGCTTCTTTTCTAGCTTGGATGGCGATGGGCAATGCACCTTTTATGCTCTGCAAACCTCCATCTAAGGAGAGTTCGCCCATAACGATATATTTATCCAGTTCATCTGCTGCAATCTGCCCCGATGCCGCCAATATCCCTATAGCTATGGGAAGATCATAGGCAGAGCCTTCCTTTCTGATATCTGCAGGCGCTAAATTGACCACTATTTTTTGTCGGGGCATACGGTATCCGGCAATACGGATAGCACTTTCTACCCTAAACAGGCTTTCTTTGACCGCATTATCTGGCAGGCCCACCATATAATATTTAGCTCCGCTATCTACGCTCACCTCAATGGTGATGGTTAACGCATCAACTCCATAGACCGCACTTCCATAAGTTTTTACCAGCATATCTAGATATTTTTTTATTCAAGATAAAAAAAATACTCTAAAACACTAAGGGTTAAGCCAAAAGGAGATTAAACTTTATATTTCCCAGAAGCTTCCATCAAAATCAAATTTATAGCTAGTAAATTACAACAACTATACAAAAAAAGGCTGTCCAAAGTGTGAACAGCCTTATCAAATTTATGATTATATTGCTATAACGACAGTATTTCTGCCAAGCGTAACCATGCAGGTGTGATTTGGGCAGCATCTATGTGTTTAATGGCTTTGAAGAAAGGAGTAAATACAATTTCTCTATTGATCTGCCCCGCCATTACGCCTGTTTTGCCCTCTAGCAATCCCTCTACTGCCGCAACCCCCAAACGACTGGCCAATACCCTATCCATACAGCTAGGTTTCCCTCCACGTTGTATATGGCCCAGTACCGAGATCCTGATATCATAGCTAGGAAATTCTTCCTTCAGCACTTCGCCTACCTTATAAGCACCTCCTGCCTCGTCTCCCTCGGCAACTACGATAATCTTAGAGGCTTTATCTTTTCTTCCATGGTGTAAACGTGTAATTAATTCATCTACACTGGTCTTGGCTTCGGGTATCAAAATGGCTTCGGCACCTACGCCAATTCCACTTCTCAAAGCAATCAGTCCCGAATCTCTTCCCATTACCTCTACAATAAACAAACGATCGTGAGATTCTGCAGTATCCCTAATTTTATCTACTGCGTTTACTACCGTATTAATGGCCGTGTCATAACCAATGGTCAAATCGGTTCCTTCCAGGTCATTATCAATCGTACCCGGCAAGCCAACTACAGGAATATCGTATTCCTTAGAAAAGATATCGGCCCCCGTAAAAGTTCCGTCTCCACCAATGACCACCAAAGCATCTATTTTATGATCTACCAAGTTTTGATAGGCCTTTGCCCTACCTTCCTTGGTTCTAAACTCATCACAACGGGCAGTTTTCAATATGGTTCCGCCACGCTGAATAATATTGGCCACAGATTTTCCATCCATAGAAATAAAATCAGCATTGATCAGACCATCATATCCCCTTAAGATACCCGTTACCTCTAACTTATAGTATAAACTGCCCCTAACTACCGCCCTGATGGCAGCATTCATTCCTGGAGAGTCGCCTCCGGAAGTTAAAACGCCTATATTTTTTATTTTATTCATTTATTTTCTGTTTGCAAACGCCTGTAATCCCTTATCAAGATAGGCTAAGTATGCTTCTATATTAAACTCTACGCCTATTGGTGGAGAAACAAGCTCTTTCTCATTGGTATCCAACAATACATAGTAAGGCTGTGCAATGGTACCAAATCTTTCTGCCTGCAAATGTTGGAATTTTTTTCCAACCGTGTTCACTTGAGTTTTCAAGATTTTCGAATAAAATTGTTCTTCTTCCGGAAGTGAAGTCTTGTCATCTGTATATAAAGACACTACAATATAATCTTCTTTTAATTTCTTAAGTACACGTTTGTCAGACCATACCTTCGCCTCCATTTCCCTACAATTTACACAGCCATGGCCTGTAAAGTCAAGGAATAAGGGTTTATTCACCGTTCTGGCATAGGCCAATGCTTCTTCATAATCGAAATAACCATCAATGTTATGTGGAATATGCAGAAAATCGCTATATTTTTTCTTCACGCCGCCAACGGTCTGATGCTTAGCGGTGCTGCTTCCTTCGCCCACTACAAAGTCTTGGGTTGAAAGCGGTGGTACTAAAGAACTAACGGCCTTCAATGGTGCGCCCCATAATCCAGGAATAAGGTAAATGGCAAATACAAAGCAGGCAATGGCAATAAACAATCTAGGTACAGATATATATGCCACATCGCTATCGTGGGAAAATTTAATCTTGCCCAAAAGATAAACGCCCAATAAGATGGCAAGCACAATCCAGATGGCCAGGAATATTTCCCTATCTAAAATGCCCCAGTGATAAGCCAAATCGGCCGTGGATAGGAATTTTAAAGACAAGCCCAGTTCCAAAAAACCTAATACTACCTTAACGGAATTTAACCAACCACCAGATTTTGGCAGTCCGGTCATCAGGCTTGGAAATATGGCGAATGTGGTAAAAATAATGGCCAATGAAAGTGAAAATCCAAACATAACCACAATTGGAGTAAGCAAGTCGGTATTAATGGCCACCAAAGAAGTTCCAATTAGCGGTCCTGTACATGAGAAAGAAACCACAGCCAACGTAGCAGCCATGAAAAAGATACCACCCAATCCTTTCGAATCGGATTTTGCATCCAGTTTATTTACAATGGAACTGGGCAGCATAATTTCAAAAGCCCCAAGAAAAGAGATCCCAAAAATCAATAAGATGATAAAGATAAAAATATTGAAAAATCCATCGGTAGAGATTTGGTTAAGTGCACTAGCTCCCCAGATCAGGGTAATGATTATGCCTAACCCAACATAAATCACAATAATGGATAGACCATAGATTATTGCACTTCTTATCCCTTTAGCCTTGCTTTCTGCCCTTTTGGTAAAAAATCCAACGGTCAATGGAACCATTGGAAAAATGCAGGGCAAAAAGAATGCGGCAATTCCGGCCAATAGCCCTAATCCAAAGGTTACCCATAGTGAATTTGGCTTTGCAGCTGGCGTTACCGAAGGCACCGTTGCACTTGCCCCGGCCTTATTGGTCAAGCTATCTGCTTCGGGCTTAATTTTGGCATTGGCAACGCTGTCCTCTTCAGAGCCTATCGTAGTAAACTCCATATCTTCTGTCGAATGCGTTGTAGTCGTGTCATTCTGATTTTGAATGGCATAACTATGCGTTGTGTTAAAAAACGTAAGCAGTGCAACTAAAAGCACTAAAAAGCTTAATTTATTCATTTGAGTGTTTTTGGTGTGTGAGGGCGTGAAATTAATAATATTTTCTCTATATCGCTTTAATTGTCAGCCTAAAAGAGCATAAATAGGCGGTTTTTTACTTTATAAGGAGAAATTTTTCTTGGACGATTTAATCTATAAAACATCTATATTAAATTGTATTTACCCAGTAGAAGCACAGCTTTAATTGTAGTTATACCTACCTGCTAATTGGTACAAAATGCACTTAAAGAATATAACGGTCAATACTTGGCCATTATGATGACTAGGGTACTTTCAACAAAAAAGGAGGTGTCCAAACCCCTCCTTCATTTCCTTAAAATAACTTGCTCCTCTTTTTGATCAATTACTTGACCGGAATGCTGAACGATACTTCGCTAGGAGGCAGACATTGTTTATCATCACAAACCATAAATTCTACTTTGCCTTTTACGGCCGTAGTTGCTTTATTCAGTTTTATTTTCTGTTGAAAGATTACTTCATTCTCAAAATAGCTCACATTCATGTTAAATACCTTTTCAAATTTAGTAATCGCCTTAGGCTCGGTAGTTTTACCTATCAATGCATAATCTTTGGAAGGTGAAAAAGTGAACTCCGTTTTACTTGGCCCACCCGGTTTAAGGTTTTGTGAATAAAGATGCCAATTAGGATCAATAGTGGCCCTAATATATAGTATAGCTTCATTTTTGTTGATTTTTTTTGCGTTATAGGACCAGCTTACGGGGTTTTCCAACTGGGCAAAAGCCCCTATGGTACCCAAAAGCACCATGGCTAAAATTAAAGTGATTTTTTTCATTTTCTTAAGTTAGTATGTCATTCTTTGCCCAGAGGGCTAATCTATTCATTTATAGTTAATATCATGCCAAAAATTCTATCTCCTTAAAGTTAAATTCGATCGAATCTCCATTTAAAGGTTTAATTTTCAATAACCCCATAGCTGTAATCCCTTCTATACGGCCTTCAAAAATTCGACCATCTACTAAAGATCGGTATTTGGCCAGTTGATTTACTTTATAAAGCTTGGCCGTATAAAGCGTGCTTAAAGAAGTTTCATTATTCTTCAGCTTCAGGTACAATTGTTCAATTTGTGTACAAATTTCATTTAAAAGCTTTGTTAAATCTACATCTTGTTGTAAAATTTGCGCTATAGAACCTGCCTTATTTTCCAGTTCTTTAGCAAAAACCGTTTGGTTCACATTTAAACCTATGCCAATAATGGTATGTTTTAGCCGATTGCCAACAATGGTATTCTCTATGAGCACTCCCCCAATCTTTTTATTTACGAAGTAAACATCATTAGGCCATTTAATGCTTAAACCAGCGGGCAGGTATTTAACCAAAGCATTGTTTAATGCTATGCTAATGGCCATATTAAGCATAAAATGTTTTTCAATGGTAATAAAATCGGTGGTTAAATAAACACTAAAAGTTAGGTTTTTACCAGATTCGGCATGCCAAATATTGCCCTGTTGCCCTCTTCCGGCATATTGGTTTTCTGCCATTATTACAGTTCCATTTGGCAGTGGCTCGGAATTTGAAGTCAATTTCTTCAAATAATTATTAGTAGAATCAACCGATAATAATTTGATAAGATTTTGACCAACAAATAATGTTGAAAAAGTGTTATTTTGCAAGTGTTGATTTATATTATTTGTTGAAGACCAAAATTAATTTTTTTTAATGGTAAAAAAGAAAAACGTAAACCTTTCTACATACCTATCAGAAATTGCCGTACAGGGCATTCAAGAAAAAAAGGGAAGCGATATTGTGAGGTTGGACTTAAGGGAATTGAACAGTTCGGTTTCTGACTATTTTGTTATCTGTAATGCAGATTCCTCTACACAGGTGAAAGCCATTGCCGATAGTGTTGAAGACGAAATTTATAAGTTGACCAAGAGCCACCCTTGGCGCAAGGAAGGGCAAGATAATGCAGAATGGATCATTCTAGACTATCTGGATATAGTTGTGCATATCTTTAGAACGGAAAAGAGAGATTTTTATGGAATTGAAGATTTATGGGGCGACGCAGAGACTACCACTTACAAAAGCGCATAACCCTTTTTAACATTTGAACAAGCATGAAACAAGAAAATAACAACAGCAATAAACCTAATAGATCAATAAAAAAAGTACCTAATATCCCTAAGCGTCCCCAGAAAACTCCAAAATTCAATATTTTTTGGGTTTATGCAGCCATTATTATTGGCTTGTTGGCCGTGCAGTTTCTATTCAACTCTGAAAATGCCCAACAGGTAAGCTACAGCACTTTCGAAAAAGAAATGTTAATTCCAGGCGACGTCCAAAAGATTGTTTCTTATAAGTCTGATGACATTGTTAAGGCAGAAGTATATATTAAGGACAGTAAAAAAGGAGATCCTAAATACAAAAAATACCAAAGCAGAAATAGTTTTGGTACCAGCAAAGGTCCAATGGTGGTTTTTAATGCCGCTTCGCCCGAACAGTTAGATCGATTACTAAAAGAATCGCAAGCTAACATCCCTGCCGAAAATCAGATCAAGGCAGAACCTGTATCGAAATCAAATGCATGGACAGGCGTATTTCTTAATATTATTTTACCATTATTGTTGTTTGCAGGTTTATGGATCTTTATGATGCGCCGTATGGGTGGCGGAGGAGGTGGTGGCGGTGGCCAGATCTTCAATATTGGTAAATCTAAGGCCACTTTGTTCGATAAAGAAAGCCAAGTGAACATTACGTTCAATGATGTTGCCGGCTTGGAAGAAGCCAAAACAGAGGTCATGGAAATTGTAGATTTCCTAAAAAACCCTAAAAAATACACCAATTTAGGCGGTAAAATTCCTAAAGGTGCTTTATTGGTGGGTTCTCCTGGAACAGGGAAAACCTTACTGGCCAAAGCCGTTGCCGGCGAGGCACAGGTACCCTTCTTTTCTTTATCAGGCTCCGACTTTGTGGAAATGTTTGTAGGCGTGGGTGCTTCCCGTGTAAGAGATTTGTTCAAACAAGCAAAAGATAAAGCGCCTTGTATTATTTTTATTGACGAGATTGATGCCATTGGACGTGCTCGCGGTAAAGGCAGCGTAATGGGGGGTAATGACGAGCGTGAAAACACATTAAACCAATTATTGGTTGAAATGGATGGTTTTGGTACCGACTCTGGAATTATTATTTTAGCCGCTACCAACCGTCCAGATGTATTAGACTCAGCGTTAATGCGTCCAGGTCGTTTCGATAGACAGATTTCTATAGACAAACCAGATTTAGTGGGCCGTGAGCAGATCTTTAAGGTTCACTTAAAACCGGTAAAAACTTCTCCAGATGTCGATGCCAAAAAACTATCGGCACAAACCCCTGGTTTTGCAGGTGCGGAAATTGCCAATGTATGTAATGAGGCCGCATTGATTGCCGCACGCCGCAATAAGGAATCTGTTGATATGCAGGATTTCCAAGATGCTATTGACCGTGTAATTGGTGGACTAGAGAAGAAAAATAAAATTATTTCTCCTGAAGAGAAAAAAATTGTGGCCTATCACGAAGCTGGCCATGCCATTGCAGGGTGGTTCTTAGAGCACGCCAATCCTTTAGTGAAGGTTTCTATTGTACCTCGTGGCGTTGCAGCTTTAGGCTATGCCCAATATCTTCCAAAGGAACAGTTTCTATATACTACGGAACAGTTAATGGACGATATGTGTATGACCATGGGCGGTAGGGTTGCTGAAGATATTATTTTTGACAAGATCTCTACTGGTGCCTTAAGCGATCTAGAGCATATTACCAGAATTGCCTACGGCATGGTTAAGATCTATGGTATGAATAAAAATGTTGGAAACATCTCATTCTATGATCCCCATAACGAGTATAATTTCGACAAACCTTATTCAGACAAAACGGCTGAACTTATCGATAACGAAGTACGCAACTTATCAAATGAAGTATACGAACGTACCAAAACGCTATTGTTAGAAAAAAGGGAGGGCTTAGAAAAACTTGCACAAAAGTTATTGGAAAAGGAAATTCTTTTCCAAGCAGATTTGGAAGAGCTTCTTGGCAAACGCCCTTTTGATACCAGGACTACCTATGATGAGTTTGTAAATGGTGCTACCGTTATCGCTCCTAAACCTGAAGAGGTAGTGATCAATAACACAGATCAGAACAATGATCAGGCTTCTTCTGCTGTTTCAGACAGTAAAGAAGAAGGTCAATAGGGCCTTATATCTTATTTTAGATAGGCAAGCAGTTCAACTTAGCTTGCCTATTTTTGTTTAAATAAAGTTGCGCAGACTTATGAAAGATAATATCACTGCAAAAGAATTGATGCTCAAAAAAATCAGGAAGGCACTACTCGAAAAAAGAGACCATCCCTACCCTAACCTTGAGGAAAGTCCTTTATATCAAGCTAACGAAGAAGAGTTGGAAATCTTGTTTGCCGAACAGCTCACCGCTGTAGCTGGTCATTTTATCTTTTGCGAAGATGGCGTAGATTTCATTGAGAATATCCTTGAACTGGCCGAAAAATTTAAATGGCGAAAAATATATTGTTGGGAGCCTGAACTGCAATCTTTATTGGCCAACTATGAATTTCCCTTCTATCAAACCGACAAAGATTTCGAGCAGGCCGAGGTAGGTATTACCATGTGCGAAGCATTGATTGCCCGCAACGGCTCGGTAATGGTGAGCAACCAAAATGCAGCCGGACGGAGGTTGAGCATATTTCCACACCATCATATTGTTATTGCTAGAACTGGACAGCTGGTATTGGATCTAAAAGATGCCTTTCAGCTATTAAAGAGTAAGTATGGATCACAAATTCCTTCTATGATCAGTAACATTACCGGTCCAAGTAGAACTGCAGATATCGAAAAAACATTAGTTTTGGGTGCCCATGGCCCCAAAGAACTGTTTGTTTTTCTCATTGATGATTTTTCTTAAAAATTTTGCTATTTAATTAATTAGTAATAAATTTATACCAAAGACCGAATTGGTTTACGGTAATTAAAAAAACATGAACAAATTATACTCGGTAATTACCGGTACAGGGAGTTATATCCCCCAAAATGTCATTAGTGGGCAGCATTTTATCAATAATTCTTTTTTTGATAATGGAACCAAGTTGGATAAGGGGAATGAGGAGATCATTAACAAGTTTAGTGAAATTACCGAAATTGTAGAAAGAAGGTATATCGATGACAATTTGGTCAACTATCAGATGGGAGTTTTTGCTGCCCAATCGGCTATTTCTAATGCCGGCATAGACAAAGAAAGTTTAGACCATATTATTTTCTGTCATAATTTTGGCGATGTTAAATTGGGTAGCAATAGAATGGACATCCTGCCTTCTTTAGCTGCAAAGGTAAAGCATGAGTTAAAAATAGAAAATCCGGACTGTGTTGCTTATGATATTATTTTCGGCTGCCCTGGCTGGGTACAAGGTATGATACAGGCCGATTACCTTATCAGAAGTGGTGATGCAAAGAAGGTATTAGTGATTGGTGCCGAAACCTTATCAAGAATTGTAGATCAGCATGATAGGGACAGTATGATTTTTTCAGATGGCGCTGGGGCCACCATCCTTGAAGCAAGAGCTTCCGAAACGCCGATAGGCATTATTGCACACAAAGCCCAAACCTACGCCGATTATGCCTCGCTCCTCACCATGGGATGCAGCAATAACCCCGAAGAAAAAAACGGCAATACCTATATCAAAATGAATGGGCGAAAGCTTTATGAATTTGCGGTATCAACAGTGCCAAAGGTTGTAAAGATGGCACTAGATAAATCTGGTATTTCCATAGAACAGATCAAAACAGTGTTCATCCATCAGGCCAATGGAAAAATGGACAATGCCATTATGAAGCGCCTCTTTAAATTATATGGATTGGATACTGTTCCCGAAAATCTTGTACCGATGACCATCTCTTGGCTAGGCAACAGTTCGGTAGCTACAGTACCTACTCTAATCGATCTGGTCCTGAACGGCAAGGTAGAAGGCTATAAAGTTGAAAAAGGAGATTATGCCATCTTTGCCTCGGTAGGCGCAGGGATGCATATCAATGCGATAGTTTACAGATTTTAGTCTTTCTTTGTCCTTTAAGTTGATGGCATGCATTTCCATTAACAAGATAAGGTTAGGCAATTAGATTTGTACACCCAAAAATTCGCATTAAAAATAGCTTTAACAGCGCTTAGTTCTCCAATCTTTTTAGGCCTTGTTTGGCTTCATTTTCGATGCTGTTCTCATATTCGTGGTTCTTCATCGCGATCGCTATATTGTAGGATGATTTGGCCTTAACCATATTTTTCTCCCTTTCATAGATCTTTCCCATTAAAACCGCAGATCTGGCCGCATAATAATATTTTAAGCCTTTTCCTGTATTTATTGTATACTGATAATACTCAAGTGCGGCCTTGTCTTTTCCCTGATCATCATATATGCGGGCCATGCGATAGTAATATTCCGTCTTATCTTTGGCATTGTCAAAATCGGAAACTTTGCTGGCAGCTAAAGCCTCTACTGCTTTCGTTAGGTATCCACCATCATATAAAAGTCTTGCCTTTAATAACACTTTGTCAGGCACCGGCCCATTGGCTTCATTCAATGCCTGTTTATCTTTTTCCTGATAGGTATTGCCTATATTCCTTGTCTTATTAATAAGGCTAGCATAGCCAGAAGTATCATTCTTGAGCAGTGAAATCCAAGCGAGGTGCAGATAAGTATCCTTTATGTAGTTTACCCCTTTATTGTTTTGCAAAAACTGATCGAAATCTACAATTGCTCCAAAATCAAGTCTATTTAGTTTCACCACTCCTAATAGGTAATCAAGATAAGCGAAAGATTGATAGGCACTTCCCTTAGGTCTGTTCTCCAAGAGTTCAATGGCCTGATCGTTCTTTCCGTTCCTAGCACTTACATAGGCCTGCATATAGGTTTTAAGTAGGCTACTGTCTGCTATACGTGCTGTATATTTCATGGTCTTGGCATAGGCCAATGGGCTATGGGCCACATCAGAAAGCAAATAGGAATAATAGAAGACCACTTCTTCATAAAAAGGTTCATAAGTTGACTTGGGAAGGTTTTCAGCCAATTTATCCAACATGTTCAAACCAACCTGCATATTGCCCTTAATACCAAAAGTGGCCAATGCCGACTTCATAAAACCATCTGGCAACGCCCCAATCACCACATTGATCAGCCCTAGTCCTTTACCATTCAAATGGAATCCCGGAAATTTTTTCTGATTATCATTTAACAGGCTACTAGCTCTATTGATCTCTCTTGCAGCAGCATAATAGGCTCCGTACCTACCCCTTATCAAGGCCCATTGTAAATTGATCTCGGCCTGTGCATACAAATAATAAGGCGAGGCCTTATCATCTCTGCTAATTTGATCAAGCCTAGAAGACTTGTTCCCTTCCAAACGTTCAAATTCAGATTTACTTTCGGTAGTGAGCAGATAAAAATAATCTATATAGTTTTCCAACAAAGGAACAATCGAGTTATCTGGCCGGGCCTTTTTTTCGACAGCAACAACTTGTCTGGCAGCCGTTAATTTTAGTTCGAAGATATTTTGGTAGGCTTTTAAGCAGTTGGCATTAAAATCAAAATTGGCAGAAGCCAAAAAAGGAGAAAGTAAAAGAAGATAAAGTAAGAAAGTATTAGGGCTTAATCTTAAATGCATACGGTAGTGAATACAATTTATTTAGTTGGCAAAGTTATATAACGTTGAAAATGTTTCCTTGTTTTTGGCAGATTAAAGTTTCCTTGGCCCAATTTAACACAACTATTAAGCAGGCACATCTTTATTTAAGTAATTTTCAAGCTTTTTACCATTACTAATGGTTACAAAAAAAAGCCAGTTGTTACACTGGCTTTAATATTATATTTGGTTTGTTGTTACAAGGCTACGCTTCTGCCAATTCTTGGGTCAAAGCTTCATCTACCAAAATTCTACCACAATGCTCGCAAACGATTACTTTTTTACGTTGGCGAATATCTAACTGACGCTGAGGTGGAATTTTGTTAAAACAACCAGAACAAGAATCTCTATCGATGGTTACCACCGCCAATCCGTTTACTGCATTTTTTCTCAACCTATTATAAGCAGTCAACAAACGTTCTTCGATATTGGTCTGTGCTTTTTCAGCTTTTTTCAATAATGCCTGCTCTTCTTTCTCTGTCTCGGAAGTAATGGTTTCCAATTCATTTTTCTTCAACTCCAAATCACCTTTTCTAGCATTTAGGTTTTCCTGAGCCTTTTCATAGATTTCCGTTTTGTTATTGATTTCAAAACCAAACTCTTTGATTTTTTTCTCACTTACCTGAATATCAAGGTTTTGGATCTCAATTTCTTTGGTCAAAGCATCATATTCACGATTGTTTTTTACATCCTTCAATTGTGTATCATACTTTTTAATTAAGGTTTGAGCGTCCTTAATCATATTTTTACGATTTACAATTGCATCTTCTGTATCGTCCAATTCAGCTTTAATTTTTTGTATACGTGTTTCCAGTCCCGCCACTTCATCCTCTAAGTCAGCAACTTCTATTGGCAATTCGCCTCTTATTTGGCGTATTTTATCAATTTTGGTATGTAGGTTTTGTAATTCGTATAAAGCTTTTAGCTTTTGCTCTACTGTTTGTTCCATTAAATGAAATAATTTATGGGGTTTGTATTATGCTCCGTTAAACGGACTGCAAAGTTAGGAAATTTTTCTTGAATATTATCAATCAACAAATTAGATGTAAATTGCTCACTTTCAAAATGCCCCATATCTACAATCATTATTTTATCTTCGGCATCAAAAAATTCGTGATACTTAAAATCGGCAGTTACAAAGGCATCTGCCCCCGCGGCAATGGCATTCTTTAACAAGAAACTACCAGCTCCTCCACAAACCGCTACTTTTTTTATTTTTTTGGCCAATATGGAAGTATGCCTCAGAACTGTTGCCTTCATATGGTGTTTTACGAACTGAAGGAATTCTTTTCCCTCCATCTCTTGCGATAGCCATCCCACCATACCCGAACCCACATTTTGCAGCTTATTTTCAAGTGCATAAATATCATAGGCAACTTCTTCATAAGGGTGATTTTCAAATAAGGCCAATAAAATCTTACGTTCGTCCTGGCTTTTAAAAATCACTTCTATCCTGGTTTCATCTGCATATTCCCTAACGCCGCGTTTGCCCAAGGTTGGATTTGCCTGCTCGTCTCCCTTAAACGTACCAACGCCATTTATACTAAAGCTACAGTCGCTGTAATGGCTAATCTGGCCTGCTCCGGCCTCAAAAAGAGCATTACGCAACTTTTCGGTATCCTTATTTTCGCAAAAAGTAACCAGTTTCTTCAAGACCCCAGTTTTGGGCAGTAATATTTTAGCATTTTCAATGCCCAAACGCTTACAAATTTCTGCATTCACCCCGTTTTGAACGCTATCGAGATTAGTGTGTATGGCATATAAAGCTATGTTATTTTTTATAGCCTTTAATACCACCCGTTCTACATAATTGTTTCCGTTTAACTTCTTCAGCCCTTTAAAAACAATGGGATGGTGGGTAATAATCAAATCACATTTTTTTGCTATGGCTTCTTCAACGACCTGTTCGGTACAATCTAACGCAACTAAGGCTGAGTGTACCTCATCGTTAACATGGCCCACAATCAAACCTGAATTATCATAATCTTCTTGGTAGCTTGGAGGGGCCAAATTTTCCAGATAAGCTGTAATCTCAATCAACTTCATGGTATAAAAGTAATGAAAGGTGGATAATTGGACAACGGATATTAAGTTAAAGGTAAAATTTCTTCCCATAAACTTTCCGAGCTATTGGAAATTAGACAGGACACTTGTTCAAACCATGTCAGCAGAAGCAAAAAATAACTAAAAGTAGAAAAAGCACTAAAAATACTGGCAATCTGAACTGAATCAGATTGATTATGGATTAAAAAGAAAAAAACACACTTGGTATTTAAACGTATCAGTTATTTAACTACCTATTTTCAAAAAACTTACGTAACGCTATCAAAATGACACGATTACGCGCAGCTTCCAGATGGTGCTAAAGCGTATCAAAAACAACACAACAACCTATATATCAAATAATTATAAAACATTTTTATGCTTATTTATTTGCTTTTATGTTTCTATTTGGACTAGCTTTGCATATGCTCATGCGCTTGTGAGTAATTTCACCTTCAACTAAATATAAAGACCCATGAAACAAAGGCTTCTCTTAAGCAGTGTACCATTTGCGCATGTTGTTTTCCATTAGGTCAATGCCTTCCAGCGCTAACTATAAAATAATATTTAACAACTTATTTTTATGATGTATCAATATAGTTTATTCATCTTTACCTTACTGCATTTATTAGGCCCTGTAGAAAAACCTAAGAACAACACTAAACAGGTAGAAAAATTCACCACTGCCGAAAATACCAACCTACGTATCAGCAGTGAGGGCAAACTTAATTTTGTACCTTATAGCCAACCATTGGAAACAGAACCTACCGTATTTATCAATACGGGTAAAACATTTCAAACCATGCTAGGCATTGGAGGTGCCGTTACCGATGCTGCCGCTGAAACTTTTGCCAAATTACCACTTGAGCAGCAAAAAGAGTTTTTAGCCGCATATTATGACCAAGAACAAGGAATTGGCTACAACTTATTGCGGACCAACATCAACAGTTGTGATTTTTCTTCTTACAGCTATACTTATGTTAAAGAAAACGACAAGGAATTAACCTCATTTAACATTGCGTCAGACGAAAAATTCAAAATCCCCTTGATTAAACAGGCTATTGCGGCGGCAGGCGGAAAACTTACTACCTACGTTAGCCCTTGGTCGCCCCCTGCTTTTATGAAAACTAACAATAGCATGTTACATGGAGGCAAGCTGAAATCCGAGTACCAGCAAGCCTGGGCCAACTATTACATTAAATTCATTAAGGAATACGAAAAAAGAAACATCCCTATTTGGGGCTTAACCATGCAGAATGAACCCATGGCAAAACAAAGATGGGAATCTTGTATTTATACTGCCGAAGAAGAAAGGGATTTTATTAAAAATTATTTGGGTCCAACATTGTACAAAGCTGGCATGGCCAACAAAAAGCTAATAGCTTGGGATCATAATCGTGATCTGATTTACCATAGGGCGAGCACAGTACTTGGCGATCCAGAGGCTGCAAAATATATCTGGGGTATTGGTTTTCACTGGTACGAAACCTGGACAGGCAACCGAATGCAATTTGACAATGTGGCTAAGGTACACGAAAGCTTTCCAGATAAACAGTTGATTTTTACTGAAGGCTGCAAAGAAAAATTCAGTTTAGACAGTATCTACAATTGGTCATTGGGAGAAAAATATGGTTACGCGATGATCAACGATTTTAATTGTGGTACCGCTGGTTGGACAGACTGGAATATCCTTTTAGATGAAAAAGGAGGGCCTAACCATGTGCAAAACTATTGCTTTGCCCCTATACATGCAGATACCCGTACAGGAAAATTGATTTATACCAATGCCTACTACTATTTGGGCCATTTTTCTAAATTCATTAAACCTGGCGCTAAAAGAATAACGACTTCATCTACCAGAGATTTGTTACAGACTACGGGTTTTATTAATCCGGATGGCAGGATAGTAGTAGTGGTAATGAATGCCAGCGACAAGAACGTCGACTATCAGCTTTGGTTAAACGGAGCAGTGGCCAAAACACAAAGCCAACCCCATTCTATCAGCACATTTATCATCAATTAATAAAAGCACCAAATTCATTTTGCAATGAAAAAATATACTGTTTTGGTCTTGGGTTGCCTCTTCTCTATAAGTTTAATGGCCCAAAAAATGCCCCAAATCTGGCTTACAGATACTAAACAAAACTTTCTTTTTACACCACAAAAAGCTAAGCCAGAAAGTGCCAACAAGGATGCCGAATCGATAACCATAGACCCCAGCAAAACTTACCAAAGTATAGACGGTTTTGGCTATACCCTTACCGGAGGCAGCGCACAGCATTTACTTGCCATGGACCAACAAAACAGAAACGCCCTTTTGACAGAACTTTTTGCCACGGATAAAAATAATATTGGTATTAGCTATTTACGTTTAAGCATTGGCGCATCAGATCTTAATGAGCATGTTTTCTCTTATAATGATTTGCCTGCGGGCGAAACCGATGTACTACTAAAAAAATTCGACCTAGGGCCAGATAAGAAAGATGTTATCCCTGTTCTTAAGGAAATATTGGCCATTAATCCGAAGGTGAAGCTAATGGGCTCTCCTTGGTCGCCACCAGCTTGGATGAAAACCAACAATGCCACTAAAGGCGGTAGCTTAAAACTGGAATTTTACAATACCTATGCCCTATATCTTGTAAAATATATTGAAGCCATGAAAGATCATGGCATTACCATAGATGCCATTACCGTTCAAAATGAGCCCCTGCATCCTGGCAACAACCCCAGTTTGTTTATGCAGGCTACAGATCAGGCCATATTTGTAAAAAATCACCTGGGACCTCTATTTAAAAGCAAGGGGCTGGCGACCAAAATCATCATCTATGATCATAATGCTGATAGGCCCGATTATCCCATCAGCATATTAAACGACAAGGATGCCAAATCTTATA
Organism: Pedobacter sp. ASV28; assembly: GCF_016428855.1. Classification (GTDB taxonomy): domain Bacteria; phylum Bacteroidota; class Bacteroidia; order Sphingobacteriales; family Sphingobacteriaceae; genus Pedobacter. The sequence continues at coordinate 69,848 of NZ_JAELTN010000015.1, read as the reverse complement.
TAGACGGTTCTGCTTTTCATCTGTACGGCGGAAAAATTGAAGCCTTGAGCCAAGTTCATGAAGCACATCCAGACAAAAACATCTACTTTACAGAACAATGGGTGGGCGCTCCAGGAAACATGGATTCCGATTTCCCTTTCCATGTTAAACACCTCATTATTGGTGCTACCAGAAACTGGGCCAAAACAGTTTTAGAATGGAATTTAGCGGCAGACAGCGAATACAAGCCCTATACACCAGGAGGTTGCAACAAATGTCTGGGTGCTATCACCATCGATGGCAACAATATTAAAAGAAACCCAGCCTACTATATTATTGCACATGCTGCAAAATTTGTTAGGCCAAATGCGGTAAGAATTGCCTCTACAGCTATATACGACCTGCCTAATGTTGCCTTTAAAACACCAGAGGGCAAAATAGTGCTGATTGTGCTAAATACCAATAAAGAAAAAAAGCCTTTTACCGTTAATTTACCCCATCAAAAAACACATTATACTTTGCCCCCTAATGCTGCGGTCACTATGGTTTGGTAATTAGACAACCAAATCATTTGTATTTAGATTAAGAGAAATTGGTCATTCTTACCATCTGCATACTTTCGAAAACCATACGTTGGTTGTACTCGAATGCCAATGTTTTGTGATTGACAATATCTACAATGGAACCAATTAGACATAAACCTGCGGTAAGTAGATAAAGGATACCCATACCCACCTGACCAATGATGAACCTTTGTAGCCCCGGCACCAAAAACAGGCCGATGATACAGAACAGTAACATATCGCTCGGGTTTTTACGCTTACTTGAATAAACCATGAGAAAGGTACGCAGTTGCTGTTCGTTTAAGCCATTTGTGGCCGACTGTAGATATGAATATTCTTGAGGGCTTATACCCGGCAAAGACATGAAATTTGAATCAAACATTTTTAAATCTCCTTACAATTTAAGTTGAACTTTTTTATTAATAAACTGTCCACAGAGTTGATATATTCTATATAAAATAATGAACAAGGCCGGAATACCAAACCAATGATATTTTAGGCTAGCATATATATCTCCATGAAAAAGTGCAATGATTGACCTTCCCAAACCACATCCCGGACACCAATCGAAGCCTAAGTTTGCCAAAGGGCATAAGCTAAAATGATGTTCGTGAGGATTTGTCGTGGCTAGCAAAACGATTGCTGAAACCCAAAACACCAGTTCTAGAAATTGACGTTTGTTAGTTTTCATTACTCACTTTTAATTTTTAGATGTTAAGGCTAGGACCATGTTACAGCCTTTGCTCTAATTTCGACGAAAGGTAAATAAAAACCGACAAAATAGCTTACCGACCAGAAGAATTTAATATTTCTGTTCTTTTTTACCCAACCATGGCCTATTCTTTGACCGCAAAAAATGCTAATTCGGAAATAAAGCTTAATTTTGTGTAGTGAATATTCGCGACCTCATTAACAGATTTAAAGAAGATGAGCGGGTGCTTTCTGTGGCACAATCGCTCAACAAAGGAAAGGGCAGCAAAACCCAATTAAAGGGATTGGTGGGTTCTTCCGATGCGGTTATAGCGTTAACCATCTACTTTTTGCAGCATAAACCACAGCTTTTCATTTTACCTAACCGCGAAGAAGCGGCCTACTTCTCCTCAGATTTGGAAAGTATTTTAGGCAATGAAGTTTTGTTGTTCCCTTCTTCATTTCGTAAGGCCTTTGAATTTACCCAAGTAGATACCGCTAACGTTTTGGCCAGGGCAGAAGTATTAAACGAACTTAACCACCAATCTGAATACGGTAAAATTGTAGTAACCTACCCAGAGGCCTTGGCCGAAAAGGTAATAGACCGGAGTGTACTCGAAAAAAACACTTTGGAAATAAGTTTGGGGGCAAGTTTGGGCATCGACTTCATCAATGAATTTCTATTTGAATATGACTTCGAACGATCTGAGTTTGTGTATGAGCCTGGGCAATTCTCCATTCGTGGGGGTATTGTGGATATTTTCTCCTTTTCACATGACCTGCCCTACCGTATAGAATTTTTTGGCGATACGGTAGAAAGCATCCGTACATTTGAAATTGAAAGTCAACTTTCTGTAGACGAAGTAAAGACACTGACCATTGTTCCCAATGTACAGGCTAAGTTCCTTACAGAGAACAATATCAGTCTATTAGATTATATTGAAAAAGACACCCAACTTTGGTTTAAAGACGTAGCATTTACTTTTGACATTATTAAGAGCGGCTATAGAAAAGCAACTGAACTATGGAAAGCCCTTACTTTGGCTGATAAACAGCAGAACCCCAACTGGCTGGACCCTAAGTTTTGCTTTTCTGATGAGAAAATGTTGGCAGACCTCGTACAGGATTTTACCTTGGTAGAGTTTGGCAAGCAATTCTTTTATCACACAGATCATGTTTTTCATTTCGATACCAAACCGCAGCCCTCTTTTAACAAGGATTTCAACCTACTGATCCACAACCTAAAGGAAAACGAAAAACTAGGCATCCATAACTTCATCTTTACCAACTCGGCCAAACAGGTAGAGCGACTTTACGCCATTTTAGATGATATTGACAAGACTGCGAAATTTGTCCCCATACATACCCCTTTACGGGAGGGTTTTATCGATTTTATCCAAAAGGCTGCTTTTTATACGGACCATCAGATATTTGACCGCTTCTATAAATATCAATTAAAAAAGGGTTACCAGCGCAGCCAGGCCATTACACTAAAAGAACTAAGAGACTTAAAGCCAGGTGATTTTGTGACCCACATAGATCATGGCATAGGAAAATACGCCGGGCTGGAAAAAGTAGAGGTGAATGGCAAAACCCAGGAAATGATCCGATTGGTATATGCCGACAATGATCTGCTGTATGTGAATATCAACTCTTTAAATCGCATTGCCAAATACAGCGGAAAGGATGGTACTCCACCCAAAATGAATAAATTGGGTACGGAGGCCTGGGATAAGCTTAAAAAAAATACTAAAAAAAAAGTTAAGGATATTGCCCGAGACCTGATCAAGCTTTATGCGCTCCGCAAAGCTCAGGTAGGTACAGCATTTGGTCCAGATAGCTATCTAGAAACAGAGCTTGAGGCCTCCTTTATTTATGAAGACACTCCAGATCAGGTAAAGGCCACGGCCGATGTAAAGAAAGATATGGAGGCTCCACACCCAATGGATAGACTGGTGTGCGGAGATGTAGGATTTGGCAAAACCGAGATTGCCATTCGTGCAGCTTTTAAAGCCGTGGCTAATGGCAAGCAGGTAGCCGTTCTGGTGCCCACTACCATTTTGGCGCTACAACATTTCAAGACCTTTTCATCACGGCTAAAAGAATTTGCTTGTACGGTTGATTACATTAATCGTTTCAAGACCAACAAACAGATTAAGGATACCCTTGAGCGTTTGGCACAAGGCAAGGTCGACATCATTATTGGTACACATCGTTTGCTGAGCAAAGACGTGAAATTTAAGGACCTGGGCTTAATGATTATTGATGAGGAACAGAAATTCGGCGTTGCCGCTAAGGAAAAATTAAGGGCGCTACGCGTAAATGTAGATACCCTGACTCTAACCGCTACCCCCATACCAAGAACCCTACACTTTTCACTGATGGGCGCCAGAGATTTATCGATCATGAGCACTCCACCACCTAATAGACAAGGTGTAACAACTGAACTACATGTTTTCAATGACAAATTGATACAGGAGGCCGTGCAGTTTGAACTGGATAGGGGCGGACAGGTCTTCTTTATACATAACCGTGTCAACGACTTGCCACAACTTGGTGGTTTGATACAGACCTTAGTTCCAAATGCCCGCATAGGCATTGCACACGGACAATTGGATGGCGACCAACTGGAAGATGTAATGCTCGACTTTATTAATGGTGAAAAGGATGTATTGGTAGCCACTACGATTATCGAAGCCGGACTTGACATTCCTAATGCCAATACGATTATTATTAACCATGCCCACATGTTTGGCTTGAGCGACCTGCACCAAATGCGTGGTCGTGTAGGAAGATCAAACAAAAAAGCCTTTTGCTATCTGCTAAGCCTGCCTTTATCTACGTTAACCAACGAAGCCCGTAAACGCCTAAGTGCCATAGAAGAATTCTCTGATTTGGGAAGTGGCTTTAACATTGCCATGAGAGACCTTGACATTCGTGGAAGTGGCAATCTTTTAGGTGGGGAACAGAGTGGCTTTATTGCTGAAATTGGTTTCGAAATGTACAATAAAATTTTAGATGAGGCCATTCAGGAATTAAAGGACGATGAGTTTAAGGACTTATTTAAGGACCAGCCTGAAAGACCTTTCGTCAATTTCACACAAGTTGATACCGATTTGGAATTGCATATTCCCGATAGCTATGTAACCAATATTACAGAACGTTATAACCTCTATACCGAAATATCAAAATTGGAGAGCGAGACAGAAATTGAAGCTTTTGAACAACGGATGAAAGATCGGTTCGGCCCCATACCACTTCCCGTATTGGCCATGCTAAAAGTGGTCCGTCTGCAATGGATAGCCAAAAAATTAGGCTTCGAAAAGGTAAGTTACAAGAAAAACATCCTAAGAGGTTATTTTGTAAGTGACAAACGGTCTAAATTTTTCGACTCGGAAATGTTCAACAAGATACTGGCCTTTGCGCAATTACATCCCCGTTTATGCAACTTAAAAGAGGTGAAAGATAGCCTGCGCATTTCCTTCGACAATATCAACAATATTGATGAAGCCGTAGAAATGTTGGAAATGGTTTTGTAACAGATTATGTCTGCTTAACTTTAAATCTTGTTTATCATAAGTTAAGTTTATTCCAACTATAACAGCCCACCAAAACTTTTGCCAAAACGATAAGTCAAGCTAAACTCGTAAGTATTATTATTGAAAGTTCTTGATAAAGGACTGTTGCTGCTTGCAAATTGATAGCCAAAGCCAATATTTAAGTTTTTGATCAACAAGCTTGCCAATGCGGCCATTTCTCCTTCTGTTCTTACATTTGCACCTAAACCAACCGTCTTCTTTAAGTAAAACATGGCCGATACATCTGCTTGGAAATCTAAATTTTTGGCATAGCTCAGTAGTGTTGCAGGTTTTAAATCGAAATCGGGACCAAGAGGTATTACGGCGCCTGCCGTAAAATGATACAAGGTGCTTACATCATAATTCAAGGAGGTAGAGCCTAATCCAATCTTAGAGAAAGTTAAACGAGGCAAAGAAATACCTGCATAGAATTTATCAGGGCGATAGTACATTAAGCTTGCAGAAAGAATCCCTTCAGTTTCCTTTAAATCGTTATTAAATAACGGGTCTGTTGAAGAAAGCTGAGAGAAATTACCATTATAGTAACTTACACCTGCACCTAAGGACAGCGCCAAGTAATCCTTTTCAGCAAGTCGAACTTCTTTACCTATAAAAGCCAAAGCTTCTCCTAGCTTTTCTACAGAAACGTTTTCATGTTTGATGTTCATTCCAATGCGCAGATCAGATTTTAAGGGCATACTTGCGGCCAAGCGATAAGCAGTAGGCGCTCCTTCTAAATCTACCCATTGGTAACGACCCAACACATTTATTTGTGCTTCTTTAGAAAGAAAACTCCCCGCGGTATTGATAGGCGTAACCAAAATTCCATATTGGCTATAGCTTGTACTTTGTTGCGCCTTAACCACTAATTGTACACCACACAAAGCGATTACTGCAATAATATTTTTAATCTTCATTGTCTTAATTTTTGATAAACAAATATCCCTTTTTCTGCACCCACTGTCCATTTTGTTTGTATACTATCGAATAATAATAAGTACCATCTGGAAGTTTATCGCCACCATTACTTCTTCCCACAAAAACAACTTTATCATTATCATAGCCCTTTTGCTCATAGACTAGCGCACCACTACGGCTCACAATTTTCACTTGATTTTCGGGATAAGCTTTTATACCTTCCACCATAAAGGAATCATTAATCCCGTCGCCATTTGGGGAAAGCGCCTGATTAACCAACAATTGGGCAGAGCCTGCGGTGTGTACAACGACTTCTCTTTCTATAACAGTTGCTGGCAAATAAAACTCATTTCCTGGTTGAGATGCTATAATTTTTATCGTTCCCAAGCCTTTTACCTGCAACTTGTTATCTGAAGTAATGACCCCAACACTGGGTTCATTTGCTGAAAAACTTACAGGCAGACCCGATGAACTTGTTGCGGTTAAGGTAACCACACCTGCATAACGACTCACTGGTTTGGGCTGGTTAAAAGTAATGGTTTGCGGTGCCTTATTAACTGTAAAGCTCACCTCAACAGGTGCAGCTGCATTGTAACTTGCATTACCCACTTGTGTTGCCCTAATGGTTGCCAAACCAGTATTCGTAATCGTTACTATTGAACCGTTGATGGTAATGTTATTGGTTAATGCCTGATAAGTTACAGGCAAACCTGAACTGGCAGTTGCCGTAAGTGTAAAAGGGGTTTCGCCATAAACTTTATCTGCAATAGCAAGAAAAGTTATCGACTGCCTAGGATCATTCCACTTTGCATAAAGAATCATATCTCCCGTTACCACATCAGCAGCAAAATCCCAAGGTGTAGTTAAGGTTGCTTCTTTGTACCAACCTCCAAATATGACATCTGCTTTTGTTGGGACAGTAGGGGCGCTAAAAGTTGAATTATAGTTTACTTGTGCCGAAGGAACGGCAGTACCGCCATTTGAGTTAAAGCTTACCGTATAAACCATTGGATTCCATTTGGCATATAAGGTGGTCGCAGCGGTTACTACATCGGTAGCAAAATTCCAAGGTCTAGTTAGGGCTGCTTCTTTATACCAACCCCCAAAAGTGTGTCCTATTTTTGTTGGGGCTATTGGGGCTACAATAGTTTGATTAACCACCGCATAAATTTCTGGAACGGCAGCCCCACCATTACTTTCAAAAGAAACTATTGGTGGCAAAATAGATTGGTCGTAGATATTGATATCGTCAAAATACAATCGTGCCACATTAGTAGACGATATGGTAGAACTAAAGCTAAACCTAAAATTAGCAATATCTATTGTGGGACCAACCGCAGCAATATCATTGTACACCTTAGTTGTTCCTACCCATAAATCCCAGGTATCATTCTCTACCGCTTCAAAAGTACCATTTGGAGCAGCATATATTTTGCTACTCCCCGAGTTGTTTACCACAAAAGAAATTTCCTGTTCTCCTGTAAACACGGCAGAAGCTTGAGAGAATGTAGTGTTAGCAAGATTAGAGATTAAGTTTACCGTAAAAGTATTGTCGGAAATGGTAAATCCGAATTTACTATGTGCCTTTCCACCTACAGCGGTGTTATCTGGCAGATTCGCATCATTAGCAAAACCAGCACCTACAATAAAAGCACCATGATTAACAGTTGTGGTCGTTCCAGCTGCTGCTTGCGTTTCAAATTTAAATTTGATGTAAGCAAAATCAGGAATTGAACTGAAATTTACATTCCTAACTACCTGCGCAGAGCCACTACCAGCTTTGTTCAATAGCAAACGTCCATTTGAAATAACAAAAGGGGAAGAGCCGAATGCACTTATAAATGTAAACTGTCCATTACTAGGTGTGGTAGCATTTACGTAAGCCGATGTAGTAGTTGAACTACTAAAGTTTTGTGTAAAAATCTGTGCAAAACCTTGCGTAATGCCTAAAAACACAAATATTGATAATATAAATATTTTTTTCATCTTCTAAATATTTTTGAAAATCATGAGGATCATTTTCCTTAGGGTTCTACTGTGATATCAATTTGCTTAACCACTTCTTTACGGCCATACACACTGCTGTTTGCCATTACAAAAGTGGCCTTATATGTTCCTGGCGTAGTGTATACATAGCTGTAAGAAGACGATTCGGGATCGGCTACAGACTTAACTACAATTGGCTTATCGATGCCCAGATTTACCGTATTCTTTCTCAGAATTGGAGCGGTAACCGCATAACCCACTTTTGATATGGTATTCTGAAAAAGCCCGGTCCACAAAATTCGGGTGGCATTCACGTTTGGCAGAGTGGTGCCACTATCAGAAAATTGATTTGGATCATATAACATTTTAAAGCCCATATCACCAAAGCTGTAAATCTCTCCAGATAGACTCGGGTCTGATATTACATTTCCAAACACCTTAAAGCCCTCTACGTAAGCTTGTGTTCGCTGCGTTGCTGCCGGGGTATTAAAAAACCAACAAAAATAAACAGGGGTATTATCATCAATAAACAAGGTGTTGATATTATAGTTTCCGGAATTAACGGCATCGCCACTTGAAAGCCCAATTGTTGTAGGAAAAGTAAATTTATCTGAAATATCGGTCCATGTTGCGGCTTGAATTGCCTCAATGGTACCAGCACCATTATAATTTGTGGAGTATTTTAATTGCGCTACGTTTGCATTTACACCAGAATATTTTGCAAACCTAAAAGAAAGCAGCATTTCGGCATCGTAAACCCGTTCTTTATGTGAAAATTGATAATCATTTAGCTTCGTACCCGAGTAAAAGGTAATAAAATCGGCATCTCCATTAAAATCAAAAGTAATGGTATCTCCTACTCTATAAGTTTGCTTACTTAAGTGCACATTCAATGTAGGTTCCTTAACGGCATATTCTTTTTCACAACCCATAAAAACGGCTGCGAGTAGTAGACTATATATAAATTTCATATTCTTCATAACCAATAATTTACCATCCAACATTTTGGGTTAATAATCTATTTACTGTCAGTTCGGAAGTAGGAATAGGCCATATTACATCTCGTTCTTTAGCATTTCCATAATATGCACGGGCTGACACAACATATGATGAGGTACCTACGGGCACCAGGCCATTTAAGTACTGCATAGAAGTCCTAAATATCCCCCATCTTACCAAATCATTTTTTCTTAGCCCTTCAAAACAAAGCTCTCTAGCCCGTTCCTCAATAATGGCCTCCTTTAGTCCGGCATAATCGGTATCTGTAATTTCACGGTCTATTGTGCCTGCCGCAATGGCTCTTCTACGAACCATATTGATCTGCTCCCTCGCTAAGACCTTATCTCCTCCAGGCATCTCATTTAATGCTTCTGCATACATTAAGAGCACATCTGAATACCTAATGATAGGATAGTTTTGAGGGGTATAAACACTACTTTTTGGCAATAAAATCTCACTTTCCCTTCTAAATTTCCCGCAAAACCTAGAAAATGTAGTTGTTTGTGGAGTCCAATTGGTCTTTACTCTTGGTGTTCCTGTATAATAGTATGGCGCAATGGCCCAATCCCGTCTAAGGTCTCCTGTTGTATATAAACCATACAAATAAGACGTAGAACGAAGTATACCATTAGAGTAACCTACATTACTGCTATCTAAGGGATATTGTATCCCATTAAGTCTGCCTACAGCACCTCCTGTATTCGCAAAAACACCTGTGCCGTTACCAGAAAAATCGACCTCAAAAATACTTTCCTTCGGCTCCATTACATCTGTGGCATAATTCACAAATACTTTCTCATAAGATGGATTTAAGTCGTGATAGTTAGCATCTTTAACCTTTTTGGCCCAATTCGCCGCATCGGCATATTTAATGGTTTCATTTACAGGCTGTCCGGCCATATACAAACAAACCCTTGCCAACATGGCCCAAGCCGCCGATTTTGATATTTGTGTTCCTGTATTCACTTCTGCCATAGGCTTTAACAAGTCCGCTGCCGTTTCTAAATCTGAAATCACAGAGAGATAAACATTTCTTAGCGAAGTTCTTGGCTTTTGCAAATCTTCGGTGGTTACCGCATTAGACCGGGTTGCCTTTAGCATAAGCGGAATGCCACCAAACTTATTGGCCAACATGAAATGAAAATATCCTCTTAAGAACAATGCTTGTCCTTTGATATGATTACGTTCTTTTGCGGTAATATTAATGGTAGGATCATCAACACTTTCGAGCAACAAGTTGGCCCTGTTTATCCCTCTGTAGCACATACGGTAATAGCCAAGTATTTTAGCATCGGTAGCATAAACGGTATAGTCTCCCACAGTTTGCACATCAGAGCTATACGACTCATAACCTTCATCTGCCTCAAAACCCATCCTGCCCAACATATTGCCACCATACAAAGCCCCATCGGCCAAAGTAGAATAAGTACCACGTAGCGCTGCATTTAACTGCTCTTCCGTTTTATAATAATCTGCCTCTAGAATAATGTATTTGCCAGCATTAATATCTAATATTTTACTGCAGGCAAAACTTAATGCTACAGTAACCAATAGTATATATATCTTAATAGTTTTCATTTTTTTCCTCCTTTTAGAATGCCACTTTTAATCCCATTGTCAGTATTCTATTTCTGGCATATGCCGAATAGTCAAAGCCTGGGGTTAGAATAGAATTTTTGGTTGACACCTCTGGATCCATTCCCGAATAGTTGCTCCAAGTAAATAAGTTTTGCGCAGAGGCATAAACCTGTAGGCTAGAAATGCTTTTTATCAACTTCTTAGGTAAAGTATAACCTAATTGCACGGTTTTTAGGCGCAAGAAAGAACCATCTTCCAGTGTTCTGGTAGAGTAAACGCCCCTTGGTCCAGAACCATTAATTCTAAAATAGGTGTTATTCTGATTTTCTGGTGTCCATCTATTATTATACGATGCGAACTGATTTAGGTTTGGCCTATTCGCTGGATTACCCTCCAACATTAACCTATTGGCGTTCATAATATTGTTACCATAACTCCATTGAAAAAATACACTTAAGCTAAAGTTCTTATAGTTGAAATTGTTGTTAAAACCACCAGTGTGAATGGGCAAAGCTCTACCAATCACTACCATATCCAAATCATTCACTACCCCATCACCATTTTGGTCAACGTATTTAATATCTCCAGGCTGTATGGTGCTTCGTTCATTACCATTTGTAGGGATATTTCCTTTTAAGAGATAAGTACCATCGGCTCGTTTGATAAAATCTTCATATTGATAATTCCCAGCCCACACCATTCCATAAAAAGAAGCCACTGGTTGTCCCACCTTGCCAATGTATAAACTGGTACCATTGTAGTCGCCGGTAAGCGTTACCGTTGATAACAAGCTAGACTGACCGTCAGATAACTCTAACACTTTGTTTCTGTTGAAAGAGATGTTAAAATCACTGGTCCAAGAGAAGCTTTTAGTTTTTACGTTAACCGTACTCAAGGTAAACTCTAAACCAGTATTCTGTATTTTACCGATGTTCTTATAAATGGTATTGTAGCCATTATGCGTTGGTATGCTAGCGTTCAAAAGCAGGTCATCGGTTACTTTTTTATAAACATCTACCACTAGGTTCACCCTGTCTTTAAAAAAACCTAATTCTAAACCAGCATCAAATTGCGATGTTTTTTCCCAAGAAATATTATCATTACCCAAGTTGCTTGGCAATGTTGCATACAATGGTCCGCTCCCGGTAGTAGAATAATAATCTAGAATATCTAAGCTCTGGAGCCTAGCAAAGTCGTTAATCCTATTATTACCAGTTACCCCATAGCTTACCCTCAGTTTTGAGCTGGAAATAAATTTCAAATTCTTCATAAACTTTTCTCTGCCCAGTTGCCAGGCAAAAGCACCCGACGGGAAATAAGCCCATCTGTTTTCTGCTTTGAATTTTGAAGATCCATCTGCCCTTAACGACATTGTAAATAGGTATTTAGATTTATAGTTATAGTTAATCCTACTTAAAAAAGACAGCAAGGTATTAGCTGATGATGACGAACTTACTGTTTTAGGGATTCCATATTGCAGCGCCCTTAACCCAAGTTCTTCTTGAGGTACGTTAGTAGCAAAAAAACCATAATCGTTCACGTTTGTACCCTGTACGGTAGCCCCAACCAAAACATCAAAAGAATGGTTACGGTTGATTTTCTTTTTATAGGTCAAGGTATTTTCATTTACCCAATCGTTTAAGGTCACATCAGAAACTGCACCATTTACGCCATTTAGATTGTTAGGCGTATAAAACCCTCTATAAGTATTTGAATTGTTAAAGCTTTCGTTACGTGTTAAACGAGAATTAAATCCGCCTCTGATATTTAATTTAAAGTCTTTTAGAAAATCATAAGTAATACCACCATTAAAATTTAAGGTGTTTCTAGTTTGCTGCCTAATTTCATTCTTGGTAGAAACAATAGGATTCATGACCAGTATAGATTCGGTTGATATCGCATCGTCGAACAAATCTTCAAAAAGATCAGTATCGCCAGTGTTCAAAGGTCTGTAGCCCCAAACCCTATACATAAGATAAGTGGCATAGGCATTCTGGCTAGAAGACTGACTGGCTACCGACTGCCCATAATTTTTATCCCTTGCATAGCTAAAGTTTAAAGCAAATTTCAAATTTTTGTTAATAACCTGATCTAAAGCCGCCCTAAACTGTTGCCTACTTAAACCTGAATTAATGATTACGCCATTCTGATCCACAAAATTTCCCGAAATGGAATACTTGGTCTGGGCCGTTCCTCCTCTTAACGAAAGACTGTGGTTTTGAACATATCCATTGGTAAATAAGTAGTCCTGCCAATCTAACTGATCTGCATTACGATAATCCTCCAAAGTAAGATTAGGTTTATTCAAATAAACGTCTGACATTCCTGTATAATCTCTATCCAATTGGTATTTCACAAAATCGTAGGGAGACATCAATTCCATTTTTTTAGTTGCCTGATGTAAACCAACAAAGCCATTATAAGCCACCTGCGGTTTGCCTATCTTACCTTTTTTAGTTTCTAGAATGATTACGCCATTCGCCCCTCTCGTACCATAAATTGCTGTTGCCGATGCATCTTTTAATACACTAATAGATTCAATATCATCTGGATTGATGGAACTGGCATTAAAATCTTCTATTGGAAAACCATCTACTACGTATAGTGGTGCGTTACTCTGGGTAATAGAGTTGCCACCACGAATAACAATATTGATATCATCTCCTGGCTGTCCAGAATTAGATGAAACTTGTACACCAGCTACACGCCCAGCCAAAGCCTCTTCAAACGAAGTAACTGGTGCCTTGGTCATCTCTTCTATTTTCACCTGACCTACCGAACCCGTAAGGTCCTGTTTATTCACCTGGCCGTATCCAATCACCACTACCTCCTGCAGTGCTTTTGGATCCGGTTTGAGTTGAATAGGTTTGGCACTTATATTTTTAGCTAAAATTTGGATCTGTTGATATCCTACCATTGTGAAAATGATAATTTCATCATCTTTAGCCCTAATAGAGAATTTTCCATCCTTATCTGAAGCTGTACCTCTTTTTGCATCATCTTTAGCCCTAACATATACACCTACCAATGTTTCTCCTGTTTCATCGGTTACTGTTCCGCTAAATAACTTTAAGTTTTGCTGTGCTTGTAGCCTCGTTCCCAATAACAAGCACAGCATCAACAACAAAAGTTTAATTGATTTCAATGGGTTTTGCATTATTGCCTTGATTTTAAATTCATACATATCAGCAGATACATTAACCATACTTCTAGCCTATTTTTTGGGCAAAGAAAATACAGCGAACAAATCTGTTCGTCAGTTATTTATCTCTAAGAATGAAGGATGCCTATTCCTGCTAGCCTGAACAGCAGCAAGAGCTTGGTTTACACCTGTTCATTTTTAAAAAGTTTATTATTTGGTTATTCTTGTTGGTTTAAAAATAGAATGCTGGTCATATTCTATTTTAAGTTTATTATCTGGTTACTTACGGTAAATAAAATTAAAACATTGATTTATTAAACACTTTGTGATTATTAGCTATTTATTATAGCATATTATCATATATGTATAAATCTTAACCCACCGTAATTAAACATCTTGTTTTGTCTTGATAACATTTAAACAAAGTTTGCAAAATACAATATCCTTGGCAGATTAGATTCTTAACTTGATAAAATATTTGAGCCTATTTCTTCTAGATTAATTGGCAACCGAAGTATGCTATCCTAAATTTATTGGGCACTGACCTTTACAGTAACCAATACATAAATACCAGCTTTTAATCGTGCTTTCATTACCAACTCAAATCCTTTCTGTCATAATAAATAAATGTTCCATACTCTGTACCTACTACAAGATTCAAAGTCTTACCATCGCCACCAATGTAGGCCGTAGTTGGCGCACACTCGTGGGCACCCAAAAGAATATCGTTTCCTTTATATTTCATCATTTTAGGAAACTCGAAGACAGGTGCAGCATCTGTTCCAGCATTTCGCATGAATAATACCGTAGCACCTTCGCCTTTCTTTTTACGGTTATAGGGCAAACCTGTAGTTGGATTTGGAATAGATGCACCCCTACCCGTACCTACTAACATATCCTTCACGCCGTCACCATCCCAATCTACCAAATGTATTTTGGCTCTTCCCACTTGTCCGCCTTTACGGCGATGCCCATTGATGTAGGAACCATCTGTTAATTTAAGCTTTCCACCATCACTGATATTATAGGCATCTATCTTGTAATACAAGTGAAACTGATTGTCTCTATCTAAAATTACATAAGCATCTTTACCTGCAAGATTGGTTACGCCTGGTGTAGAACGCCAACCACCATGTACATCTAATCCTTTGATATAAAGTGTTTTTTCTGCGGCTAGTTCTGGTTTGGTTTTGGTACCTATATTGATATAAGTCATGAACTTTCCACGGCTATCTCCTGTAAGGATGTCTGGCAGGCCATCTCCATTCCAATCGTAAACCACTGGACAAACATAGCCCCAACGACTTTCTTGTGGTCCTTGTATATCTTCACGATAGCCAGGTTGAACATAGATATCTACCCCACCTGCCTTTAATGCAATGGGATCTTGATAAGCGGGCTTCGGATTAGTTCCTGTATTTTTAAAGAAAAGTATTTTCCCTGCCGAATTGCCAGAAATCATATCAATCAGCCCGTCGCCATCCCAATCGGCCAAACTTGGCACTACTAAAGAACCACCATACAATAATGGATTTTCTTGTTTTACAGCCGCAGCATCTAAAAACACGAGGTTACCATTTTTGTCTTTCTGCTTGCTGTTCTGGTAAAAAGCAATGCTGCCTTCGCCAGATACCCAATATACCTTCTACATTTGCGGGGCCTTTAAAGTAGGTTACGTAGCCATTTACAGATGGACTACGTTGTAGTATGTGGTTTTTATCGACCACGTAATTTGTAGGATAAAGCTTTTCCTTGTCTACCTTATAAGCATGAATGTTTCCAAATCGGGTACCGCAAATTAGATACTGTTCGCCATTGGCTTGGTAACTTGTATAGCCGCTAATGCCAAAATAAGTCTGGTTTAGTTCGGTAAGTGGTTGTGCATCTAGTTTGTTCAAGTTTTTCAGGTCATCTGCAACGGCGCCATAAATACCCACTTCGCCAAGTTCGTTTGGCCAAAATCCTTCTGGAGTATAATAAGCACTATCGGTTCCTATTTTAACAGTTGCCTTGTTTTCTTTCGGAATGGTAAATACAAAAAGGTATTTGCCTTGCAATGTTCTGATCACCCCAAAAGTAGAAAGCCCCCAAGGCAAGCCATTGACCTTAATGTCTTGAAGACCTTCAAAGGCATTGGTATTTTTGTTAAACACGGCCGATTTTAGCAGTTTACCTCCAAACCTCCAAAAACCATATATTTCTTGATCAGGAGTTTGTATGATGGAAGCTTTGTTTTCTCCCTTATCTTCAAAAGGTAGTTTTAATTTAATGCCTTGAGAAAAAACTGGCTCTCCCTTTGCTGTTAGTTTTTTAAAATGATGCAGGTAAGTGCCCGGCGCCCAGGAATCTGATTGCATAAACAGATCAGAAAACTCGTCGTTATTAACTAATGCAGTACCAATTACCAAACCACTTATGGAGGGTAATGCAAAATTACCGATACCAGTTGAAGTACCGTTCCTCATGGGTTCTCCGCTGATCAGGAAGTTGGTTTGAGCCTTTGTTAACGAGGCTAACAAACAGGCCATCACAACGCAAACTAGTTTAATTTTCATTATTTAATGAACTTATTACTGATGACAGGTTGGCCTTCTACCTTTAAACTTGCTAAATAAACTCCTTTAGGCAACAAAAGAGGTAATTGCACATGGTTATCGCCAGCTTCGAGCTTGATTTTTTGGCTCAACAATTTCCTTCCTCCAATGTCGTGGATCTCGATTACCGCTGGACCATTAATTGCCTTAGTAAATAAGTTAACGATGTCTTGTTGCGCAGGTGCATTTACCGTAAAGCTATGTTCGCTCAACTTTACATCTACCGAAATTAGATCAGAGCGTTTACTGTTTCCATTAAAATCTACCTGCTTTAATTGGTAGTAATTTAATCCCAATAATGGATTTTGGTCTGTATATCGGTAAGTGTTTCTATTTACAGTGTTTCCACTGCCTGTTAATTTGCCCAGATGATCAAACTGTTTTCCATCAGTGCTTCTTAAAATCTCGAAATGCGAATTTTCCTTTTCAGCAGCAGTGGCCCAATTCAGTAAAACCGTGCTTTTGTTCGCTTTGCCAGAAAATGTCAAATCGTATACAGGTAATGCTGCTAAAGCATCGGTTACTGTACCTGTAATGGTGAGCACCGTTCTACCAGTAGTACTATTTTCTCCTTTGCCAAAACCAAAACCTCTTTCGCTTGTGGTAGCACCTACATCTGCACCCCATGCATACATTCTAAAATAGACTGTGGCACCACCTGTTAGATTTTTTAAATCGTTAATACTTTTCAAATTCACTTCTGGCTGAACTTCTCCCTGCGTGTCGGTAAAACCAATGGTACTGTTGCCCGTATATATTTCTGTATAATTTATATCATCTAGACTATAATACCATTTGTAGTTTTTTACAGATTTAGCGTTTGACGTTCTTAGTCTTGCTTTAATGGTGCTTAAACTTACTTGCTTGGTACTATTTAATGTTAAAGCTGTTTGAAAATAAGCGTTTGTGCTTTGGGCAGTGGTTGAGGTTGCACCCGCAGCAAAGGTGGCTACATAAGAATAGGTAGAATTATCTGCGTTTGCTGCTCCCGCACCCCTACTTAAAACGGCCTGTTGCACATTGTTATTGATGATGTTGGCATTAATGGGCGTAGTTTTGCCAGCCAGATCATAATTCCAATTGGCCAGCTCTACAGCATTAAAAATTACGCTGCCTCCTACCGACAAGCTTGGTGTGGTATCGCCAGTGCCATACCTGCCAATTCCAAAACCGCCAGCATTGGTTAAGGCACCCCAACCGTAAACCCTAAAAGTAACGGTCTTGGTATCATCTATGTTTTGTAATGCTGGTATGGCTGATAAATCTACCGTTGGTTGAATATCTCCCTCGGCATCTCCCGCCAATACATTGGCACTTTTAGCTATTTCTGTAAAGTTTGTACCATCTAAACTGTAAAACCAACTTACCATGGTAGGTCCAGCTCCATTTTTCCTTAGCTTCGCATTTAAGGTGGCTAAAGACACTACTGCATCTGTTTTAGGTTTAATACTAAACGTATAATAATCGTTATTCGCGATAGTTGTTTCTTTAGAATTTGCACTGGAACCTGCTGCACCGTAAGAAGTTAAGGTAGCATAATAACCTCTAGACAAACTCAGTGGTATGAGTCCAGCACCTCTTGAAAGTGTTGAAGTTTGCAGGTAGCTGTTATTTGTATTGGCATCTAAGCTACCCGATACTACGCCAGCAACCGAGCTAAATTGCCAAGCTAGCAATGTTGGCGGCGTGGGCGGAATAGGTTTTACTTCTCCACCTATCACCAAACTCGGTGTATTGTCTGCAGTTGGGTATCGCCCTATGGCAAAGCCACCTGCAGATGAACTGGCACCCCAAAACACCAAGCGGAAAGTTGCTTTTTGAGGATAAGATAAATTTTGAAGTGGCGCCAAACCACCCACATGAATGGAAGATTGAATGACACCATCGGTATTGTTATCGGTAAATGGAATGTTATAATCTCCTATTTCTGTAAAGTTTGTACCATCTGTACTGTAAGCCCATTTATAATAGGTTGCCCCAGTAGAATTTTTCCTGAGTTTAACATCTATACTGTGAATGGAGCTCATGTATCCGGTTTTGGGTTCTACCTCAAATTGAAGGTATTGTCCTCCAGTCATTGCGTTTGCAAAAGAAGTAGCCGGAGAGGGTGCTGTAGAATTAAACGAACGTTGTAAACTTGAAGTAGTGACTAAACCACTGCCCCTGCTTAAGGTAGACACATTTAAATTAGCATGATTAAACGTAGCTGTACTGGTTGCTTCGCTTCCTGTAGCATCTGGGTTACTGAACTTCCAAGATAATATGGGTGTTGATTGTGTTAATGGCAACAAATCTGCTGGGGAATCGCTCAATTGTTTTGTTCTGAAATTTGCGATGCGATGAAATGTGATGAGGTTAGCATTATGATACCTTTCGCCATACCAAGCAGTACGACTAACGGCTACAATGTCGTTACCCTGAAATTGCCAATCGGCATACTGGAAACCAAACACATCCCAAGTTTTAACAGGGTAGCCTTCATTCCACTTGATGATATCATATTTATGTTCCCAGTTCACTAAATCTGAAGAGGAATAAAGTGCCAATACATTTCTTTGGTGCGAAGGCAGGTTATAGGTTTCCCAAGTGGAAGTGAATACACTGATTTTACTTACAATGGTCCAGTATTTACCAGAAGTAGCATCATAACGGATCGTGAATTTAGATTCTGACCCAGGGAAATGAGCGTATTCGGCAGCGGTATTATTAAAAGAGATGGTACTCCCGTCGGCACTTACAGCTATTTTGGCTGCAACTTCGTAACGTTGTAAACCTGTAGCCCCACCTGTGGTAATGGGCATTCCTCCGCCTACAGCCTGCCAAGTTTCCAAACGCATAAAATCTATCACATCGCCATTTGGCGTCACTACAATATTTCCTTCAAACCAATTCGGACGTTTGGCATTTAACCAACTTTCGTCAAAACGCATGATGTTAGATTTTGTCCAGTTGGCAGCATCTAACAGATCTGCATTTGCTGGTGCAGATAATACAAAGGCATGAAAATCTCTTTCGTTGTCTGGATCTGGACTTTCTTCGTAAGCTCGCCAAATACGACCATTATGCACTACTACCGGAACAGGCCCTGTATGGTATCTGCCCGCAAATAATAAACCAGTTGTACTGCTGGAGGCAGTTGTCCAACTAAAACCACCATCTACAGATTTATAGATTACAATATTGCCAAACGATTTGGCAGTGCCCATTAAATATAATGCATTGTTGTGCACAAACAAGGTTGCCCAATGGCAGTTGGGCACTTGCGTGGTAAAATTCCATGTGACACCATTATCTGTAGAACGATAGATTGAACTTACTGTACCTGTATAGTCATGAGACACCACATAAGTACCATCGGGCAAGACCACAATGCTTGGTGAAGCATAAGTACGAGTTAAAGGTGTTGGACTTTGTGCAATAACAGTTCCCGGGAACGTGGTTTGTGCAGAAACTAATTGGATAATATTCGATAAAAAAATAAAAATGCAAATGACCATGCATCTCATGCTATTCATCTTGTTCATACGACTAAGCTTAAATTTGGATTATTGTAAAATCAAATTTAACAGAGATGGACAGGCTTAGAATGCAACTTGTTAGCCAGTTACTATAGCATATTATCACCCATCGCTAGAATTATATTTGTTCTTTGGCACAAGGTTTTCTACCCTCAAGCTTTTTACGTACCTTTGCCGCTCAATGAAACTTCACACAGCTATATTATTCGATTTGAGTTTTTTATAAATCCGCTGTACAATATTTTGTTTCAATAACCCCAACAATTTTATGCTTCATCCAGAAATAGAAAAAAGAAAAACTTTTGCCATTATTAGTCACCCCGATGCTGGGAAAACCACACTAACCGAGAAGTTCCTACTTTTTGGTGGGGCCATTAATACTGCTGGTGCCGTTAAAAGAAATAAAGCCAACCAGAGCAATACTTCTGACTTTATGGAAATCGAACGTCAGCGTGGCATTTCGGTAGCGACATCGGTTATGGGTTTTGAATATAGCGGCAAACGCATCAATATTTTGGACACCCCTGGACACAAAGATTTTGCTGAAGATACTTATCGTACCTTATCAGCGGTTGACAGTGTAGTATTGGTAGTAGATTGTGTAAAAGGTGTAGAGGAACAGACCGAGAAACTGATGTCGGTTTGTAGAATGCGCAATACGCCCGTTATTATCTTCATTAACAAAATGGACAGGGAAGGTAAGGAGCCTTTTGATCTATTGGATGAAATAGAAAACAAATTGAACATTAGTTTATGCCCACAGTCTTGGCCAATAGGTCAGGGACATACCTTTAAAGGTGTTTACAGCATTTATCACAACCAATTAAACCTATTCCATTCAGACAAGACCAAAGTTACCGATTCGGTGGTAAAAGTAAACGATCTTAACGATCCGGCATTACTGAATTACCTACAAGAAAAAGAAGTAGGTACTTTAAAAGATGAAACAGAGCTGGTAAACGGAGTATATGGCGATTTAGATATCTCCTTATATAAAGAGGGATTGTTGGCCCCTGTATTTTTTGGCTCGGCCATTAACAATTTTGGGATCAAGGAACTCCTCGATACCTTTATAGAAATTGCACCAAGCCCTAGGCACCGCGAGGCAGAAGAGAGGGATATATTGGTAGAAGAAAAGAACTTCAGCGGGTTTGTATTTAAGATACATGCCAACTTAGACCCCAAGCACCGTGATAGAATTGCCTTTCTGCGCATTTGCTCGGGCAAGTTTGAGCGTAATAAATTTTACTATCACACCCGTCAGGATAAAAAAATGAAGTTTGCCAATCCAATGGATTTTATGGCCAATGAAAAAAGTTTGGTCGAAGAAGCTTGGCCTGGTGACGTAGTAGGCTTATATGACAGTGGCAACTTTAAAATTGGAGATACCCTGACCGAAGGTGAAAAACTGCATTTCAAAGGGATACCTAGCTTCTCTCCTGCTATCTTTAAAGAGGTAGAAAATATGGACCCTATGCGTACCAAACAATTAGAAAAAGGTATTGAACAATTAACAGATGAAGGTGTGGCCCAACTTTTTGTCATGCAACCTGGTAATAGAAAAGTGATTGGTGCAGTTGGTGAACTCCAATTTGAAGTGATCAATTTCCGATTGGAACATGAGTATGGTGCGAAATGTCGTTTCCGTACCTTAAGCTATAGCCGTTCACGTTGGGTAACTTCTGAAGATAAGAAGAAATTGGACGAGTTTGTAAAACGTAAACAACAGCACATTGGTACAGATAAAGAGGGAAATCCCGTTTACTTATCGGACAATGATTTCATGATCGACATGACCAAACGCGATTATCCAGATATTGATTTCCATACCACCAGCGAATACAAGAAGTAATACTCATTGTTTAAAATGGAAACTAAAGAGGAAAAAGGCCAGCAATGCTGGCCTTTTTCTGTGTAATCTGTTAAAAAATAGATAGGTAAACCCTAGTACGTCGCTTTTTTACAAAAGATTTGTTCTCATAAAGGTGAATTTTGCCATCTTAAAAATTAATAGAAAGACGATGACGAAATTGAAAACAATTATCCTGCTGATAAGCTTATCACTTGCGTTTACAGCATGCCAACAAATTAACAAGCAAGAAATTGCTACTTATCAAATTAACTCAAAAACTTCAGCTATAGAGTGGAAGGGATCTGCTCCTCATCATTTCCATTCAGGGTCTTTCGATGCTATGGGAGAAATAGTAATGGAAAATGACACCATTAAAGGTGGCGATTTTTCTATACCTATTGCCAGTATTACCAATTATGAGCTTCCGGCCGAACCAAAAGAGCAATTATTAACACATTTGAAAAGTCCCGATTTTTTTAATGCGGCTTTACATCCCTATGCCAAATTCTTGATTACCCATGCAAAGCTCCTAAGTGTTGATACCACCGCCCAAGCAAACTACTTAATTAGTGGCGATTTTACATTGATCGGCCAAACACACCCCCTAAGCTTTCCAGCTAAAATCATCTTTTCTGGTGATAGCCTAAAAGCTACAGCCACATTCAAATTTGACCGTTTAAAGTGGGGAATGACCAGTTACAATGACCCTGCCCAAGAAATGTATATCCTACCTGATATAGAAGTTAAATTAAACATACATGCCGCAAAGAAACAAAAGCAATAGCAAACAAGGTTAGACTACTTTGTCAATACGATCGGGCTTTTCATATCACAAATTTATAATAACACCTGTAACTTAAGCATATAAAAATTGTCTTATGGTTTACAAGTTGTAATTTATGCTGGTTAGGAAAATTTAAAACTCTTTTCTTTTGGCAAAGTAGTCTATAAACTTTTAATAGGTCTTAATGGTAAAAAAATATCCCCCATGTTCTGCACTCAAAAATTGCATAGATCATTATATGATGGTTGACATAGATTGGTCTAAGACCCATCAAATAGCTTCTATATGGCGACTTATTCCTTTTGGTCAATTATCAGTACTATTTTTATATGGAGATTTACATGGATATAGTACAGAAGGTGCTTCTTCGCCTATGGCCACTACACAAGGTGCTTTTATGGTAGGGCAGTTGACCAAACCAATATGGCTAAGCTTTTCGGGACATACCAGATTGGTCAAGGTACAGTTAAAGCCTTCAGGTGCTCAGCAACTCTTACCTATGGATTTATCTGAACTTACCGACAACCCTTGTATAGACCTGGAAAACTTATGGGGAAATCAATCGCGATATTTGACAGAGCAATTATACAGTGCTAGTTCCGATCATCAACGGGCCACTCTTCTCGATAATTTTTTTAAAAAAATGTTGCTCCCTTCCAATCAACAATCAGCCTATATTGACTATACCTTACAGCAATTACACATTAGCAATGGCAATTGCAGGTTAATGGCACTGGAATATAAGCTTGGAATTACGGGTCGGCAATTGGAACGTGTCTTCAAGTCACGAGTTGGACTTAAACCAAAGGACATTGGCAGATTCATCCGTATGAATGCTGCTTTTGATGTGCTTTCTGCCCAACCAGATACGCCGCTCACTACTTTGGCCTATCAACTCGGGTATTACGACCCTGCCCATTTTTCAAAAGACTTCAGCCAGTTGACCGGGCTTCTACCTTCAAAATTGAAAGTGCTCAGTAAGGATGAGTTTTGGGTTACACATGGCCAATGTTTCAAAATAGAGCCGCCTTTAAAAGTAAGCCCTCACCTGCATATTCCCAGTATGGACAACACTTACCATTGACGATTTTCGACCTTCGTAGCTTATATTCAACTGTACACCATTGCCTATAGCACGTTGTAGGCCCAAGCCCCAGGTATAGTTGTTACCAGTCTGCAAGCCAGAAAGCATTTCATAGCCAATGGTGCTATTGCTTTCCCCCACAAATCTATTGTTGATATAGCTAACCTTTCCCATTAAAACCCCTTTTTTCAAAACATTATACCTGGTCTCGGTAGAAAAAGTCATATTGGTATTTTTTTCTCCCCCATACATTCCTGCATTACGCTGTGAGCCATACACTCCCGCAAAGGTCAACCTTAAATCAGTATTGAACTGATAATTGAATTCTGGCAGCAACTCTAAATACTTGATCAGATAATTACGTTGCACAAAAAGCTCGGAAGTATAATTCTTTTTTCCCTGGTTAAAGGTCAAATTAATGTTGGTATTCCTAATGGGCGAGGTCCTCATTTTCAATCCTATTTCATTTCGTTTTCTACTATCAAATCCATTACTTAAAAAACTCTTACCACCATCTGCCAAGTAGTTGAAGTCTAAACCAAATGTTGGGCTGCTGCGGTTAAAAAACAGCGTATTTCGAAAAAACGAATTTAGGGAGATCAGGCTTGCTGCATCTATTTCGGTATGAAATGGATTATAAACTTCCAATCCCTTACCAGCCAATATCTTTTTATCTATTTTATAGGAAAGTTGGTTGGTAAACCGGTTAACAAACTTATAAATCCGCCTATTACCTTTTAAAATGGCACTAGGCGTTAACCTTACACTTTGGTTTACACCAGTAAAATTTGTTCTTACGTATTCGGTACTTGAAGTAAAAATCCTTATATACTTTGCCTGATCGGGAAATTGGGAAACCTCAAATTCATTGAGTTCTTTAATTCCATTTCCATTATAATCTATCCAGGCATAAACACCCTGTCCAGGCAGCACTTCCAAATAGGTAATGTCTCTTTTAGGTTCCTGTCCGTTGCCCACCTCATAGTAGACCGTGGTATTTAAGAAGCCCTTCCATGCATTTAAACTATAATCTAAACGGCCCACCAAACTCTCATCATTACTAACAGTTGCAAAATTGTTGGTATAGGTTGTTTTCCTATAACCAGAAGTTAAGCTCAGCGTAGAGTTGGCATTGCTGGCCAGGTCTATACCTACATTTATATTTTGGGAACCCGAACTGTTTAACAGTTGTCCACCTCTTGGCAATTGATCTTGCCTAAAGCTGTAATCTATTCTGTATTTATTACGTTGTGTTGGCTTATTCTGGAGATAGACCTTATAAATATGATAAGAAAAACTATTTCCCGTTAAAACATCTGTTTGTTTTTCTTTTGTATTATTGTATTGCTGCTCAAAAACTACTCCTGCAACAAGATTAAAAACAGGTCTGTTTAACTCTAAATATTGCTTATAAAAAACCCCTGTGTTACTTAGTGAATTCGAATTTAGCAAACTCCCATCATAGCGCACGCTATAGGCCCCCAATTTATATTTTGTATTTACTTTATGCAGGTAACCTTTATACTCATCGTTCCTTATGAAGCTATTTAAAGTATAACTAAGATTTTTTTCTTCATTCTGAAACAATTGTGCATAGGCAGTTACCAAATGTTCTGTAGCTTCAGTAGTTATGGCATCCAAGTTAAAATCCCGATTAAATTCTACCATTCGGTATCGTTCTATAGGTTTAAAGGTTTTGGTTACATATTCATAATTCGCATGGGTATTGATCACCAAACCTTTTCCATCAATCGGAAATTGATGTTTTGCATTTAGCTTTAGTCCATAACCTGAGGTATTCGCTTCGCTCTTATCGGCAAAAAGATTCACGTTATTATTACTGATGGCAAGCTCACTAGAGAAAGCGGTATATTTCTTAGGTTTATAATCTGCCGCTACTGTTATCATCTGCAACTGTTTGGGTGTAACCAATAACGATATGGGCTCATAGCTTCCCTGCATAATGCCTGCTATAGGTTCTACATAGGTATACACCTTTCCATTGGCCGCCGATTGGTTGTTAATTCTATAATTTCCCTTTCCTTCTCCTATATAGGAAAAGCCAACACGGTATTTAGCCAATAGTGGATCTGTTGAATATTGATAAAACGCTACACCACCTGCAGACGTCAACCTTTCATATAAAATCTCATTTTCATTAAATTCTACTTCGGTTACATTGGGATAATAAGCCTGCGAAATATTGTTACCCAAACCAGCCATAAACTGCTTTTGCTGATCGGTAAGCGTTTGTAAGAAAGGCTGGTTCCGATTATCCTTTTCATTGTAATAATTTAAGCGAAAAGCAAAATGATCTGTTTCCATTCGCTGGTTCAAATAAGTTAACGATCTGGAATAATTCTTATCGGAATACTCAAATTCAATGGAAATCCTACTGTTTAAATTAATAAGCTGTTTGGCCGTAAAAGTTATTTCCGCGGTATTGTAATCAATAACATAATCATTATCTTGGCCACGCACCAAAAGTACGCCATCAATATAAACCCGTTCTGTGCCTGCAATTACCACAATATAGCTCTCGCCATTATTTCCTGTTAAACGATAAGGCCCCTGATTACCTTCCTGGCCAATAATATTATTTCTGGCAGATCTACCCTTGGCCACGGCAGCGGCGACCGTGGTACTGTATCTAACCCCTTTTATCGACTTAAAATCATGACTGATCATTGCCCCTTGAGTACGTTTATAAAAATTCATGAAGTAGCTCTCTGGCCGCTTAAGTTCATAGTCGCCGGCAGTTAATATGGTGCTATCTCTTTTTAACTGTACAAATACCCGATCAAATTCATTCAGCTGTTGGGTATTCCCTTCTGGTTGTATGGGTAGGTTATCATCAGAAATGGCCGCTAAGATCTCAATGTTGTTGCCTATCTTTCCAGACATCTGCAATACCATATTGGAATTTACGGAAAGGTTCTGGTTATTGCCGAACATGATTCCCCTAGAAATACTACCACTCTTATTTAAGCCATTTAAAGAAAACAATGTATTGTCTATTGTTTTAGGCTGATACATGTAGAAATTTTTGTTATCAATCGGTAATTGTTCTATCAATTTAATGTCCTTATGATAATAGTTTTTAGAAAAAAGGATAGGAAAGACCTTATAACTGATACTTAAGTCCACACCTGTTGCTCCTTTCCATAAAAAGGTAGCTTTTGCAAAATCTACCTTATAAAGAGCTGTATCTACAGGCAGATTGGTGAGGTACCTTACATTTATGCTTTCAGGAACAATACTGAGGGTATCCAATTGAACGGGCAAAGAAACCGTAGTTATCTTTTTTAGACGGCCATGTGTTGTTAATTGTGCCTTTAGGCCAGTACTTATGAGTATTCCAAAAAGCAATATGAGAAATCTCCCAACCATTTTAAGCTAATGGAAATGTGAGATAGAATATTGTTCCATTGTTGATTACAGAAGTAAACTCGACTTTTCCTCCTGCATTTTCAATGGCCTGCTTAACAAAAGCTAGGCCTAGCCCCGTACCTGATGACTTGGTCGTAAAATTTGCCCTGAAAATACTATTGTGCAAACTCGGATCGATACCTTTTCCATTATCTTCCACCTCTACAAAAGCTTGTCTTTCGTCATTGGCAATATGAATCTTGATCACGCATCTGTCCTTACCATCGGAAGCTTCAATGGCATTTTTAAGTAGGTTATTGAAAGAGCGCATCAATTGATCCTTGTCTCCCATGACTACGATGTTCTTGCTTGATCTGTTCAAAATTAATATCTCTACATTGTCTGATGAGCTAAATACTTCTATAGCCTGTTTCACAATAGGTACCAGCTCTAGTTTCTCCAATTTGGTATCGGGCATTTTGGCAAAATTAGAAAACTCTGATGCAATGGTAGCCAGGCTATCAATCTGCTCCACAAAAGACTTATTAAAGCTTGCAAATTTCTTCTCAAAATTTGGATCGTTCTCCTTCCAAGATTTTTCGAGCAACTGTACACCTAATTTCAATGGCGTTAACGGATTTTTGATCTCATGTGCTACCTGCTTGGCCATTTCTCTCCAAGCACTTTCCCGTTCGCTACGGGCCAGTTTGTTGGCACTGATCTCTAGCTCGGCAATCATTTTGTTGTATTCTTTAATTAATACACCTATCTCATCTTGCCTATGCCAGCCAATAGGCTGATTTTTTTGCCCTAACTTTGTCCTCTTTATATTCTCCTGTATAAAGGTGAGCGGACTTGTAATCTGATTGGCCAAAAACACGGCCAATACCCCAATCAGCACAAATACAAGGGCATAGATATTGATCAAGGTATTAATAAATACCCCTATTTTGGCCTGATAATCAGCCTCATTCGAATAATAAGGCAAACTGATATAGGCAATGGTCTGATTGTTGGTATTCCTAATTGGCACATAAGCTGCCGCATAAGTAAACGTTCCTATTTTTTCATTTGGGTTTACATACTCTGATTTTTGCTGGACCGCCAAATGTAAATAGGCCAATGGCCCCATTTTCCTACCTATAATACCAAAGTCATACAATTTAGGCAAGGAAGTCAAATAAAGATTTCCACTGATATCGAACAGGTTGAGGTATACTCCATTCACGTCAGCAAATTGATTAAACTCGAATTGGGCTTCGCTGGTATTACTAATGGCACCAACACCGGCAATCTGCTTTTCATAGGCCAGCTGCACTTTCCTTACTTTTTCTCTAATCTGGTCCTTTTGTTGTTCTTGATATTGGTGCTTGATGTTAAAAAAGGTGGTCCATCCTACAATAATTAAAGTAGCTACCACAGAAAGTACAATAGAGAACTGTATCCTGGTCTTATATAAGATCTTATTTGCATTGATCATCAAATACCTATTGATGTTGAATATACCCGCCTTACTGTCATTGATGTTAATTGCCAACCATGTAATTACATAGACAATTACACCAAAAATAATAAAGATCAAAAAGAAGAACGACAATGTTGCCAGGCGAACGGTATAGGCTACTTTCTCAGTACTGATCACGATTAACCTGTTGCGTGCCGGTTTATATATCGCATGGCTGTAATTGGTAGCCGCTTCGTTGACAAACTCTATTTTGTTATCCTCTCCCTTAAACTGGTTATTGACCATAGGATAGATGTACTTGCCAGATTGGCCAAAGAGTTGATTGTCTTTATAAAAAGCTAAGGAATATTTACTGAGGTCTTCATCGCTCTTAAGCTTACCATCAATCAGCAGATCGGGAAAGTAACTATTATAATCATAAGGCCTAGATTTTAGCTCTACAATCATTGTTCCCAATATGTTGTTTCCGTCTAAAATCGGGATGATCCCAAAGTAGTTTTGAAAACCAAATGTATCGTTGATCCGATAAAAATAATTAGCCTGTTGTGTTTTTACCGCCCCCGACTTTACCAAATTCTTATACTTCACTATAGGTAAACTCTCTGCATTTTTTAGAGATTGATCATCTTTGTTGTATTCGAATATTTTATATTCAAACCTCGAAAGATACCCATCCAGATAATTTTTGATGATGTAATTATGGAAACCGAAAGTTTGGGTCAATAGGGGCTGTTTAAAGTAGCTGATAATCAAAGAATCTCCGGTTAATCCTTTTTCCAACAGCTCAATTGCATTGATCACTTTTGGATCATCCTCGTACATCAACTTCTCGGCAATACCCGTTCTCGTATTTCGTTCTTTTATGTCCTCAAACTTTATATATTTAATAGAAGTGATGGTTGCCATACATAAAAAGGTAACCGCAAACATTGAAATGGAAAACCTGCCTTTCTGAACATTGTTATTATAGCCAATAATGAATATCAATAAAGCGTAAACCAGGTAAAATACATTGAAGTCGATAACCCATTTATAAACAGAATATGCTAGCAACATGGCCAAGAAGGTAAATAGCTTCTCTAGTTGAGTCATCACAAGCTGATTGCTCAACTCTATTAATACATTGATAAAGAAATAAATATTAAGCCATACTAAGCATAGAATGAATATACAAAGCCAACTGATCCAACTCAGGTTAATAATATTGCTGATGTTAAATTCAATCTTAGAATAATAGATCAGTCCAAAAAAGATATCTTCGGCCAAGAAAGCAACAAAGGCCAACAACAATAAAAAGATAATGATCAACAGGTAGTTTAATGCTCTCCGCTTGGCCAGCCAATTAGGCAATACATACTGTTTCCTGTGCGCATAGACAAATACCCCTATCCAGGTAATAGCCATAACATTCAGCAAAAAGTCTCCCAATGAAGGCAGGAAATCACTTTCGGCATAGATTGAAGGATCAAATATCTTCAGATTAAACTGGTGATTTAACCAAAAGAACTCCAGGTCTGACATTCTAATCCCAATAAAGAAAACCGCAATGACCACGGTGGCCAGGAAAAGATGTCCTTTCTTAGTCAGCCATAAACAACATGAATTGACGAAAAGGCAAATACTTACCAATCCGATCAACCAAAGCCACATTTGAATGGTCGTGTATATGTTATCGGCGTAATTATTACTCAGCTTAACCGGAAAAAGATATTCTTTATTAAGGCTGAAGATTTCGGTAGTTTCCTTATCTGTAAAAGAGGCTATTTCTAAGGTGTGGTGCGGAAATAGTTCCGGTAAAATCTGATTTTTGAGGTACTGATTTTCAATGGCAAACTGGTTCTTTACCGTAATGAGAAAAACGAAGGTATAGCGTCCAATTGTTTTCTTTACAATTTCATAATATCCATTAGCAAGTTGGGTAAAAGAGGCGCCTTCCTTTATCCGGTCTATATGAGGCGGAGATACCCTGTAGGTACTCCAAAAGTTAAGTGCATTATCTTTATAGATCAGTACATTTATACCACTCGTTCTGTAGTTCTCTATAAATTTTAGGGCAAGATTCTGATCAGTGGCAAGTCGCTTTAGCTCCTCGATTTTCTCTGGAATAGACAAGTAATCTTGTGCTATACGTTCTTTTGCAAGTAGGTTTTCCTGTAGCTCATTTGCCTCGTGCAACAAGAGGTCTCTTTTAGTTATGGCGTTACGAATAGACAATGCTGTTATAAAACAACATATGCCCAACAGCAACATCAGCAATCTAATTTTAAGCCCAGTATTCAAATCCAGCTAGTTTAATGACATAAATATACAGAAATGGGGCTGCCTAAAAGCAAATTCTCCATCATTCCATTAG
The DNA here is from genome assembly GCF_016428855.1 of Pedobacter sp. ASV28. Classification (GTDB taxonomy): domain Bacteria; phylum Bacteroidota; class Bacteroidia; order Sphingobacteriales; family Sphingobacteriaceae; genus Pedobacter. The sequence continues at coordinate 39,396 of NZ_JAELTN010000015.1, read as the reverse complement.
CTAATTAAAGAAAATTTGCCTATTCTTTATATTAAAAAACAGATTTTCCTTAGCAAGTGGAAAAGCAAAGCGCTCTTAAACAGCCCCAGTTATGATGTTCAGACTAAGCTAGGCTTGCACTGCTCGTCTGCACGTCTCTACTTACTTTTTTAACCAAGCCCTGCAATACATTACCTGGCCCAACCTCAATAAATTCAGTTCCGCCATCAGCAATCATGTTTACAGCCGTTTGTGTCCATCTCACTGCGCCAGTTAATTGGGCAATTAGGTTTTGTTTGATCACGGCTGGGTCTGTTGTTGGATGCGCATTTACATTTTGGTAGATTGGGCAAATTGGTGCCGAAATGTCGGTCTGCTCAATGGCAGCTTGCAGCTCTACTTTTGCAGGTTCCATCAAAGGAGAATGAAAAGCCCCACCAACATTTAACTTTAAGGCTCTTTTAGCACCCGCTGCGGTCAACTGCTCACAAGCTTTATCAATACCCTCAATACTGCCAGAAATCACCAATTGCCCAGGACAATTATAGTTTGCAGGCACTACAACCTCTTCTATTCCTGCACAGATCTGCTCAACCACTTCGTCGGCCAAGCCTAAAATAGCCGCCATGGTAGAAGGCCGTACCTCACAAGCTTTTTGCATGGCGTTGGCACGGGCCACAACTAACCTCAAGCCATCTTCAAATGACAATGCATCAGCAGCAACCAGCGCAGAAAATTCACCTAAGGAATGTCCTGCAACCATAGCCGGCTTAAAGCTTTCTCCCAACACCTTCGCTAAAATTACCGAATGCAAAAATATGGCAGGTTGGGTTACATTGGTTTGTTTAAGCTCCTCATCGGTACCTCCAAACATGATATCGCTAATACGGAAACCAACAATTTCATTAGCTTGCTCAAAAAGTTCCTTTGCCTGTGGGTTTTCATATAGGTCTTTGCCCATCCCTACAAATTGGGCACCCTGACCCGGAAAAATATATGCTTTCATATTCCTTAATCCCTCTATAGGGAAATTTATAGTTGTTTTAAAATGTTAATGGTTAATGAAGATCTGCCATAATCAGCCTCAAGAACTCCGCCCTGGTTTTATCATTCTTCATAAACTCTCCGGTAAATGCCGATGTGGTGGTTACCGAATTCTGTTTTTGCACACCACGCATGGCCATGCACAAGTGCTTACACTCAATAACTACCGCTACACCAGCAGGTTCTAAAGTATCTTGTATACAATCCCTAATTTCATTGGTCAGACGTTCCTGAACCTGTAACCTACGGGCAAAAGCATCCACCACACGGGGGATTTTACTTAAACCCACAATATGGCCATTTGGAATATAGGCAATATGCGCCTTGCCGAAAAATGGTAGCATATGATGTTCACACATCGAAAATACTTCAATATCCTTCACCACTACCATTTGGCTATAATCTTCCTTGAACATAGCAGAACGAAGAATTTCTGCTGGTTTAATACCATAGCCATGGGTTAAATATTGTAATGCCTTGGCCACTCGTTCAGGAGTTTTCAGCAGGCCTTCCCTATCAGGATTTTCTCCTAATCTTTCCAGGATATCCTTATAGTGTACTGCAACAGCATTAACTTTACTTTCGTCATATCGGTCTATTTTCTGGTAGCCCAATGTTTCATCGTCGTGATCGTGTATATCGTGTCCCATTTATGCATTTTTAGCCGAAATATTCGACGTAGTTATTATCTGTTTCATAAATTTTTATACAGTGCAATTGTGCGCCACTTTCGTTAACGTGCGGTTTTAAAATGTCCCACACAGCAATGGCCAAATTTTCTGTAGAGGCTAATTTCCCTTTCATAAAATCAACATCTAAATTTAGATTTCTATGATCTACCTTATCAATTATGTGTGTATTAATTATCTGTTTCAACCATTTCAGATCAACCAGAAAACCAGTTTCCGGGTTAACTTCCCCCTTTACTGTTACATACAACTGATAATTATGCCCATGCCAATTTGGGTTGGCACATTTACCAAATACTGCCAAATTCTCATCTTCACTCCAATCTGGCCTAGCTAGTTTATGTGCAGCATTAAAGCTTTCCCTACGTGTAATATAAATCATCTTTAAGAAATAAAGTGCAAATATACAGATAATGAAATTAGCAATATGGCATAATGTGAAGGCTTAAATAAAAATGAAATTTAACAAACGAATATCTCTTTTTCATGATCAGTGGAGCCTTATCTCCTATCATTAAACTAGCATCTGCACGATTAAGTTTAAGAGACAAAATTTCTGACGGCTAAAGATTAATCACTAAATTAGCTACGTGAAACTCCTAATCGTAGCAGCTACCGAAGCCGAAATAACAAGCACACTTAGCTACTTTAACTTGGCATCCAGCAACTTTATCGAAACCAAAAAGTTCGATATACTGATTACTGGCGTAGGCATGGTAGCTACCGCATTTACCTTGGGCCAAAAGCTTAGCAACAAATACAGCTTGGTAGTCAATGTTGGTATAGCGGGCAGTTTTGACCGTAGCATCGCTTTAGGCGAAGTGGTGAATATTACCCAAGATACCTTTGCCGAACTGGGTGCCGAAGACCATGATAATTTTATTAAGCTGCCTCAACTTGGCTTTGGTGAAAATCGATTTACAGGCCTTGCAAATGAATTACCGTATTTAAAAGAAGTATGTGGCCTTACCGTAAATAAAGTACATGGAAATGCCCAAAGTATCGATAAAGTCCTTCAGTTGTACCAAGCCCAAACCGAAAGTATGGAAGGTGCCGCTGTTTTCTTTTGCTGTCAAAAATTAGGTGTCTCCGCCCTACAGGTACGCAGCATTTCGAACTACGTAGAGCCACGCAATCGAGAGAATTGGCAAATTAGCTTAGCAGTTAAAAACCTAAATGATTGGCTTATTGGCTTTCTCGAAAAACTATGAAGCAGAAATGACGTTTAGGTCAAACTGTAGTCTTAAATTTACCAAATGGAACTTACACTCGGTTTTTCACCCTGCCCTAATGACACCTTTATTTTCGATGCGCTCATTCACGGCAAAATAGATACGGAAGGCTTAAGCTTCAACGTTTTTTTCGATGATGTTGAAACCTTGAACAACAAAGCGCTCAAGGGCGAATTAGACATCACCAAACTCAGTTTTCATGCTTTGGCCTATGTTGCAGAACAATATGCACTTTTAGACGCCGGCAGTGCCCTAGGTTTTGGTGTTGGCCCACTTTTAATCTGTACAAAGGAAAATGCCGAGCAGATTAATCAGATCTTACGCCTTAAATCTGAAGCCTCAAACCTTAAAGTAGGTATTCCAGGAAAATATACCACAGCAAATTTTTTATTGGGCGTAGCCTATCCACAGCTTACCAACAAAGAAGAGTTGATCTTCTCGGAAATTGAAGATGCATTATTAAATGGTGAAATAGACTTGGGCCTCATTATACACGAAAACCGCTTCACCTATGAAGATAAGGGCCTGCAGAAAGTAATAGATCTGGGTAGCTATTGGGAAGAGTTCTCAGGCTGTGCCATCCCTTTGGGTGGTATTGTGGTCAATCGAAAATTACCCTTGGAAGTGCAGAAAAAAATAAACCGTTTGGTTAAAAAATCTGTGGAGTATGCCTTTGCCCATCCTAAATCAGGCATTGATTTTATACGTGAACATGCACAGGCCATGGATGAGGCCGTAATGTATAAGCATATAGCGCTATATGTTAATCAATACTCGATCGATCTAGGAATTGATGGCAGAAAAGCAATTGACACCTTATTTAATATTGCTACAAAAAACAAGGTAATCCCACCCATAGGAAAAAGTTTATATGTAAATTCTTAATTTGATAAAGGAAAAATAGCCAGGAATAAGAATTTTAGAGCAGAAATCTTTTCAAACCTCAATCAAAACTTAAAGCCTGCATAAAGTAAACCCGATTGAAGTGGAAATATCCCGATTAATCGGGATTGATAACGGAAAGGGGGACTGCACAATCTAATAGTAGTAGAGACTCTACTTCTCTATTTCTAATCAAAAACACTAAAGCCTAATTGCCTACAATTATCTACTACTGGTTACAAGGTCCATCTGGTATTTCCTTACTCATCTTCAGTAATTTTGTAACCACCATGGTAGAATCATAATCTCCCGTAACGGTTGTCGTATCTGATTTTACCAAATGACATTCTACTTCGATATAAACGGGAGTATATGGTTTTTCGAAGCCTAGATTAGTATATCCAAGTTCTAAGGTTTTGGCACTGTCTGCCACCCAATATTCACGGCCTTCATCACAATCGGTAAAAGATTTAATTTCTGGCCCATAGCTATAGAGGCCTTTTAAGGTTAAAGATTTGCTTTTTTTACTATCACTATTGTCTTTACTACGACAAGCCGCAAAAAATGCCAAAGCCAACAATAACAAACAACTTATTTTTTTACAGGTATCCATATCCTAAAGATCTTGATTAATACGATCTATCTTTTTAACGCTTAAATTTGATGCCAAAGCCGATGCAATGAACGAAAAAAAACTAACGGTCAAAAAAACCAGCAAAAAATCTTTCCATTTCAGGGCAATAGGGTAGGCGTTTGAAAAGACAAAGTTAGCTTCTCCCATTTTCACCCAACCAAAATACTGCTGCACCAAGCAAAAAATCAATCCTACTAAAAGACCAAAGATACAACCTGTTAAGGTTATCATCATACCTTCTGCCAAAAAAATTCTTTTTATCAGCCGTTTCCCCGCACCCAAGCTACTTAAAACCGATATATCTTTCTGTTTATCAATAACCAACATGGTCAAAGAGCCTATGATATTAAATATAGCAATAATAAGGATAAAAGTAAGTATGATATACACCATCCATTTTTCCGATCCTAGCACATTGTACAGTGCCTGATTTTGCTCTATTCTGTTTTTTACTACATAAGCCCCACCTAAATTCTTGGCAATTTGTCTTTTAAATGCTTCAACATCTACCCCTGTATTAAAATTGATTTCGATTGCCGTCACTTTTTTTTCCTCTCCCAATAGTTTGCGGGCAAACGACAGCGGAACAATAACCAGATTGTCAAACTCCTGCTGCACTTCAAATATTCCAGATGGAGGAATGCCTAATATGGTAAAATCGTCAAGTGGATTTGTAGAATTACCCTGCACACCTTTTTTAGGCGAATAGATCTGTAGCTCTTCAAATGGATCACTTGGATTTACGCCTAAGTATGCCTGCAATGCAGAACCCAAAACTGCATTTGGCCGACCATTTCTATTTTCCAACACAAACTTACCTTCAACCATAATGGTATCTAAACTTTTGTTCTTCAGAAAGTCTTGGCTAACGCCCTTAACCATAGCAGGCGTCTGTTTGTTATCATACCTCACCAGGGCATTTTCGGCCAAAACCTCCGTAAAAGAGTAAATTGATGGGTCTTTACGCAACGAATCGAGATAAACCGTATGGGGATCAAAGGTTTTACCTTTAGCCGGTGCAATCATAACCTGGGGAGTAATGCTATTGAACATTTTCAATACCATTTCTTCAAATCCGTTGAACACCGACAAGATAATGATCAGCGCCGCACTTCCCACAAATACACCCAATACCGAGATGGCAGAAATGATGTTAATGGCGTTGGTAGACTTTTTTGCAAAAAGATACCTCCTGGCGATATAAAGGGCAGTGTTCACTTCACAAAGATAAGATAAGCTTATGATTAAATTTCTCTTAGGAGAAACTAAGCCAAAAACGGATTATTTATCTTTTCATAACCAATAGTAGTGCTTCGTCCGTGACCCGGAAAAACTTCACAATCATCAGGCAGTATAAAGACATTCTTTTTTATGCTATCAATCAATTGCTGGTGATTACCCCCAGGTAGATCTGTTCTTCCAATACTGTGATAGAATAAGACATCGCCCCCTATTAAAAAGTTTTCCTCTTTCGCATAAAAACATAAATGCGCAGGTGAATGGCCTGGCGCAAAAATCAATTCCAGCTTGCTATTGCCAAACCCTACCGTTCCCTCCTCTGGCAAGAAAGTATCCGGCTCTGGAGAAAGTTCATAACGCATCCCCATTTGAGGGGCATAGCCCGCTACCGCTTGTAAAATATAAAGCTCACCTTTATTAAACTGCGGCTTAAGCCCCCAGTTATCAAACACAAACTTATTCCCCAACACGTGATCAATATGACAATGGGTATTTAATAATAAGCCGGGCTTTAAGTTCTTTTCCCTGACAAAGTTAACCAGCTGGTTCTGTTCCTTCCCATCATACATGCCCGGATCAATAATTGCGCATGCGCCAGTTTCATCATATAAAACGTAGGTATTTTCCTGATAAGGGTTAAATGTAAATTGCTTTAGGTTAATCATGTTGAATTACGATTTTAGATTTACGATTGGGCAGTCTTCTCTACTTCTTCCACTGAAACGTTTCTATCAGTTTATCAATGTCTTGTTTTATGAATTTAACGACAGGTTGTATGGAATCATATTGTGGTCGCTCATTAAAATACAATGCACCACGCAAATAATGCCTTACACTATCTGTTAGAAAAAATTGAACAGAAGATGCAGTGTTACCTTCAATGGTATAATAAACTCCATATACTTTCTTATCTGGATAGTTGATCCGTTTTTGGTCAATCGCATCAGCTTTTATGGTATGCTTCATGGCCAAGCTTCTGGCATTCTCCGTCATTTCATTATAGATTTTGGGAGAAAAAACATCATAATAGGTAAGGTGTAATATCCCATTAAATTGCTTAAAATTTAGGTTTTTCCAACAGGAATGGGCATTCTTATCCTTATCATCTTCTAATTCTGCATAAACAGGATAGCTAAAGCTATAAGCACATCCATCATCAAAAGAGCGATATTGCTTTTCGGGAAAGTTGATGCGAAAATATCCCTTAGGTTTAGGCGTAGTTGCTTTCTCGCCAGTGCAAGCATTAACAGCCAAAATAATAGCTATAAATAGGAAATACTGCTTCATCTGCATATCAAATTATATTTTAATTGAAGATGAAATGATCATCCACAGCTGTTTAACTATTCCAGATCTCCCAGGAACGTTCGGCTTGTAAATGTAACATTTCCAAACCATTTTTTATGGTGGCCCCTTGGGCCTTTGCCTTTGTTAAAAACAAGGTTTCTTCCGGATTATATACCATATCATAGACCAAGTGCTTTTCTGTTAGGTGCTGATATGGGATTGGAGGAAAGGAATCCAGGTTAGGAAACATTCCTAAAGGTGTGGTGTTGATCAGCAAGGTATAATCTTGTAACGCTTCCTTATTTACGCTAGAATAAAGTACCGTACCGGGCTGTACATTTCTAACCACAGACAAATATGGAATTTGTAATTGTTTCAACACATATTTTACCGCCTGCGCTGCCCCTCCATCACCAAAGATCAATGCTTTGGTATGGTGCGGTTTCAATAAAGGTTTAAGCGATTCGGCAAAACCATAAACATCTGTATTATGGCCTTTCAAATAAGGTTTCTTACCAGACTGGTCTATTGATATACAGTTAACTGCACCAATTTGCTCTGCGGCATCATCCAATTCGGTTAAATAAGCCATTATGCTTACCTTATGGGGAATAGTTACATTTAATCCGCATAGTGAAGCATCTGCCTCTATCAAATCAAGTATCTCGTTTGCCCTAGGTATGGGATGTAGTTCATATTTGCAGTCAGCAATTTTCTCTTCTTGAAATTTCTCCGTAAAAAATTTTTTAGAAAAGGAAGCCGAGAGCGGGAAACCTATCAAACCAAAAGTTCTCATATCATAAAGCATAATAATCCCATGTTTAATATGGGATTATAAAATAAAATATTGGGTTATTTTTTATTTAGGAAATAATCAAATGTATCGCCACGTAGGCCTAATCTTATCGTCTCTAATGGAATAACTTCCGAAGGTGCTATATTGCCCAGGTTTACGTTTGTACCTATCAACTTGATGAACCAAACCTGCTGTTCCTTCTGTGGAGCTTCCCAAATGATACGCTCATCAGGAATTTGGGTCAAAATCTCATCTACCAATCCTTCCCTCACCTCTCCGGTTCCACGATAGATACCCACATTTCCACCCTCCCTTGCTTCTGCAATCACTTTCCAAGAGCCGGCTTCAATTTCGGCTTTCATTAACTGGATCCATTTATAAGGTGCAAAAATCTTAGCTGCATCCTTTGAGCCCACTTCAGAAATTACCGTCACCTGTTCGGACAATTTGCTGATGTAAGCGCATTTTTCTTCATGGTCAATATCCATGGAGCCATCTGAAACTTCGGCATACTCCATACCAAATTCATCTAAAACACGTCGGTAGTCTTCAAATTGACCCCGAATGGTAAACGCTTCAAACAGTGTGCCACCAAAATATACAGGAATACCCGCACTACGGTATAACGCCAATTTTTCTTTTAGGCTTGGTGTCACATAAGATGTTGCCCAACCCAGTTTCACAATGTCGGTATGTACCCCTGCTACTTCTATAAAATCTTCAACTTGCCTTAAACTTAAGCCCTTGTCCATGACCATGGTTAATCCTTTTTGGCGTGGCTTAGTTGTGCGTTCAGGAATGTCGTTTAAATTATAATTCATCTAGTCTATTATTATGTTCCCATCGGTCAGATGGAGCCTTTGCTAAATAAGCTAATCATTAGATTAAACATAATGATTAGCTTATTTAACTCGGGTTCATATTTGCTGCAAAGTTAAAAAACTCTGCCTTTTTTTAAGACAATCCTCAATATTGTTTTGCCCTTATCTGATATATTTATTGATAATGTCGATAATTAGACCATTATTTTGCAGCTGGGGCAAATATTCGAACAAAATATAATGCTTGTCAGGATCCGTTACCAAAGCAGTTTCCAGATAGGCCACAGCTTCATTGGTTTGTCCAAGGGCAAATAAATAGGCCACCATTCGATAATAAAGTTCTGCGGCATCCGGATTATTCTTAATGGCTTCGGCCATGGTTTCCGAGGCCTCTAATAGTTTGCCCTGCTCATACAATACGGTCGAGAAGTCTAACCAAGCCTCCACATCCAATGGATTGAACTCTAAAACTTTATCATAAGCTTCTATAGATTCGTCAATTTGTCCCAACTTATAGTGTGCGTCGGCCATGGCAAACCAAAAATCGGCATTTTCGTCATCTAACTCCAGTGCCTTTTTATAGAAATGAATCGATTCAAAATATCGTTCCTCAAAATTCAGGGTAACCCCAATACCAAACCAGGCATCGGCCATCTTCGAATCCATCTTCACCGATTTTTTATAATACGACCTGGCCTCGCCCATTTGCTCTAGCTTTTCATAGCATTCGCCAATAGCACAATAAGTATCTGCATTGGGAGGTTCATATTCAAAAGTCTGCTTATAAACATTTATGGCCTCTTCGAACTTGTCCAATTGCACCAGCGCATTACCTTTATTGAAGTAGGCCGATGCAAAATTTTCCTTGATCAGGATGGCATAATCATAAGCGTCAATGGCTTTTTCAAACAAGTCCATTTTATGATAGGAATTGGCCAGGTTATACCAAGCTGCATAAGAATAGGGATCACTATCAATATACTCTTGATAAAACTGTATGCTTTCTTCCTGTTTATCTAAAATATCATAGCAGAAAGCCAGTTCGTAAAGCCCATCTTTGTTCTCCATATTTTGCTCCAAACTGCGCTTGATATAGACGATCGCACTTTCATAATCGTGCATATTCTGATAGACGTAGGCAATCTGCAATAGAATCTCGTCGGTTGTTTCAGCCAATGCCAAGGCCTTCTCGAAATTCTCCAAAGCTTCGTCATGTCGATCAAGGCTATGAAATATATTGCCCCTCAACACATAAATATCGGCTTCCGAGGGCTCCAGCATTTCAGCTTTTTCCAAAGAGGCAAAAGCCTTTTCTACCTGATTGGTAAACAATAATAATTGGGCCTGTTTGATCAAAAATACCGCAGCAAATGGATGCTGACTCAAAGCATAATCTACAACCTGTAATGCTTTAACCGGATCGTTCTTCTCAATATAATTGTCAATTATATATTCAAAAGCCTGCGCATCGAAAAAATACTGATCCTCGTTGCGGATCATCTCCTCATAACGTTCTACAGAATGTTGCGCATCTTCATTAAAATCAAATTCAAATTCTTCTTCCATGTTTTTGAATATTTAAAGAACAAATCCTGTTTATTGGTAATACAATATAAGTTTACGTTATTTATTAAAAAAGCTAATAAAATAATTATCAACATACCCACACCCGTAAGCTCAAATGTTTCTAAATAAAAGATTTAGGCAAATAGAAGTGTTAATGTATAACACATGGTTTAACGTAGTTAACGCCAACAGCGACATTCTTTAATTTATACAAAAATCGATATATTTAATTTAAAAAGCGTAAGATTTAGGTCATGAAACCTATACAAATGGTAAAATCAGCTCCTCAGCAGATCCATTGACCTCTTATACACCACTAAATATGCCCATGAAAAAAGTGCTTATCATTACAATCTGTTATATTTTACTAGGCCAGGCCCATGCTTTTCCCCAAAGCAGAGCCGAAAATGACATCAGAACAACCATTAATAATTTGTTCAATGGCATGAAGAACAATGACACCACCTTGATCAGGAAAGCCTTTGCCGACAAGAACATTATGCAGACCATTGTAAAAACCAAAGATGGAAAAGCAATATTGAAAACAGAAAGCCTCGATAATTTCATTAAAAGCATTTCACGCCCCCGTACCGAGAAATATGACGAACGTATCACATTTACGAAAATTCTGATCGATGACCATCTAGCCAGTGTATGGACCGATTATAAATTTTATGTAGACGATCAGTTTAGTCATTGTGGAGTGAATTCCTTTCAGCTTTTAAAAAGTGAAGATGGCTGGAAAATCATTTATCTAATTGATACCAGGAGAAAGGATAGCTGCAATTAAAATATTACGCCATTCTATCCCTTATTTTTTGTTGATTTGTAACTGTTCGTTTTAATTAAAAAAACATGATCATGAAGCCAGATATCAGTTCAATTTTAGCCCAACTAGGCATTGCAGGTTTTAACCCATCCTACAGTACAGGCAGCAAGTGGAGCCATGCGGCCGATGGCAGCCATATCCATAGCATCTCTCCCGTAGATGGTGAAAAGATTTCTTCTGTTTTTGCTGCATCGACCAAAGAATACGACCATGTAATAGCTACTGCACAGGAAGCTTATGCATATTGGAATAAGGTACCAGCCCCCAAACGCGGCGAAATCGTACGCCAGTTTGGCGAAGCACTGAGAAAGCATAAAAATGCACTGGGCACATTGGTTTCTTATGAGATGGGCAAAAGCCTACAGGAGGGGCTGGGAGAAGTACAGGAAATGATAGACATCTGTGATTTTGCCGTTGGTCTATCACGTCAGCTGTATGGCCTAACCATGCATAGCGAAAGGCCAAACCACCGCATGTACGAACAATGGCATCCTTTAGGCATTGTTGGCATTATTTCCGCCTTTAACTTTCCCGTGGCCGTTTGGAGCTGGAATGCGGCCTTGGCTTGGGTTTGCGGTAATGTATGCGTATGGAAACCATCGGAAAAAACACCGATCACCGCCATCGCCTGCCAAAGAATTATTGAACAGGTTTATGCCGATAATGATATTCCAGAAGGGGTTTCCAACCTTATCATAGGTGATAAGGAAATTGGACAATTCTTGAGTAGCGACCCCAGGATTGCCTTGGTTTCTGCCACCGGCTCTACCAAAATGGGAAAATCGGTAGCCATGGCAGTGGCCAATCGCTTGGGGAAGAGCATATTGGAATTAGGCGGAAACAATGCCATTATTATTTCAAAAGATGCCGACCTGGACATGTCATTAATCGGTGCTGTTTTTGGTGCGGTAGGCACAGCCGGACAACGTTGCACCAGCACCCGCCGCTTAATTATCCACGAAAGTGTATACGAAAATTTTAAGGCCAAGCTGGTTAAGGCCTATGGTCAGCTTCGCATAGGTAATCCCCTCGACCAAAACAACCATGTAGGGCCCTTAATTGATAAAGATGCTGTAGCCAGTTATTTAGATTCAATAGAAAAATGTAAGGCACAAGGCGGAAAATTTATAGTGGAGGGTGGTGTTTTAAGCGGAGGCGAATACAGCTCCGGCTGTTATGTTAAGCCTTGTATTGCCGAGGTAGAAAACCATTATGAAATTGTACAGCACGAAACTTTTGCCCCTATCCTATACTTGATCAAGTATAACGACCTTGAAGAAGCTATAGCCTTACAAAATAGTGTTCCCCAAGGTTTATCTTCGGCCATTATGACCTTAAATTTAAGAGAGGCCGAACTATTCCTTTCTGCACAAGGTTCTGATTGTGGTATTGCCAATGTGAACATTGGTACCTCAGGCGCCGAAATTGGCGGGGCCTTTGGCGGCGAAAAAGAAACTGGCGGCGGCAGGGAAAGTGGTTCCGATGCCTGGAAAGCTTATATGCGCAGGCAGACCAATACCATCAATTATTCCAATACCCTACCCTTGGCGCAGGGTATTAAATTTGATCTGTGAATAATTAGACTTGCGAAGTTTGTGGAAACTTCGCAAGTCTAATAGAATTTTTATTATTTATAGTGTTCGTAAAACTTGTTATCAAATAATTCGGTGGGATCGTATTTTAGTTTTAGTTGGAAAAAATTATCTGCTTGAGGGTAAGATTTCCTCATCTTGTTTCGATCAATGTGTAACCTGTAGGGCAAGTAAAATGTTCCCCCATTTTTTAACGCCTCATCTACAAGTTTGTTGGTCAGGTTTTTCATTTCTTCCTCTTGTTCATCAGTTTTCTTTTGGTTGAACAAGAATACAAACCCGAAAACATCTTCTCTTGCATAATTTAGATAGCTATCATGATCTCCCTTTACGCCTCTTATGGTTATATTTAACAGGTCTACTTTAGTCTTTTCCAATATTGGCTTTATGTGCTCTATGTATCGATTGAAATTTCTTTCAGGAATAAAATATTCTTGAAGTAGGTCTGTTGAGGAGTGGTCTTTATTTTCAATGAGCGAAACGTGACCATTCAAGAGTTCATTTCTTGAGTATATATCATTTCTAGAAACTTTATTCATTCCCATTTCCAAATCCCAACGAAGTCTCTTCCCGTACTCGCTATTAGCGCTTCCTCTAAAAACCAGTCTTTGTGCTGCTGTACTTTTTTGCTTTTTTAAATGAGGAACGGGAGCTTCTACTTTTTCAAAAAAATTGAGTGTCGCTTCTTCTAAAAAGTGCTTTTCGGATATGCGCAACCTTCCAAAAACAAGATTGATATTCGGTTTTTCAGTAATATATTTCTTGTAATAATCCACGTAGTCTCGAGGATTTAATTGAATGTAGTTATATTTCAAAGCTATATTAGCTACCACTTTTAGTTGGATATCTAAAATGATCCCGAACAAACCATAACCACCAATAACCAAATGAAAAAGTTCTGGGTGGTCTTCTCTGCTACAATTAATTATTTCTCCATTTGCAGTCATCAATGTAAATGAAAGCACACTTGACGAAATCGGCGGTAAGTCTTTTTGCCAACCATGGCCATTAACACTTATCGACCCCCCAACTGAAAATGAACTGAATGCCTGCATTATTGAGATAGATTTCCCGTATTTATCTAAATATCTTAGCGCATCTTCCCATAAAGCACCCGAGCCAACGGTTAGGACATTATTTATAGTATCGAGCTCCATTTGCTTATAAGCAAGCATATTTAGAACAATACCATTGGGATAGATGGTATGCCCTCCCATACTGTGCTTTGCTCCTGCAATTGAAATTTTCAGGTCATTTTCTTTCGCATATTTTAAAATGTTTTTGAGTTGAATCTCAATTTCCTTTTTGTTATTTGGAACTTCTATTATGGTATCAACCTTAGTTAAGTTCAATCCGCTAACGTCATTTGTGTAACCTTCGGGAATTGGGATGGTGATACCATCCTCACTCCACTTTGTTTTCAGAACATGAAAAATTGGAATAGAGAGAAAAATAATTACCGCTAAGATTCCTATCTTCAAAAGATATTTTTTATTCATTGACTATTTAATGTAAGTTTCAAAGGATTATCCATAATATTTTATATTTTCTGCTCACAGCTGTTTAACGATTCTTCTGCTTTGTTTCTAATATCTATAAGACCGTGTTTCAAACACTTTTCTAAAAATATATAGATGTAATTGTTTCAAAATATTCTGGACGACTTATGGTCTCATCATAAGGAAAATGATAATCATTAGGAAAAGAATGCCTCGCTTGAACAGCAACAAGCACTCCTTCACATATTGATTTTACTCGGGTTTAACAACGCATCTATAGCAAAGATCAAATAAGGCTATAGACTTTTTTCTATCTTCCTCATCATTATCAGCTAACAAAGCTCTTAAACTAACTTCCCTCAAATCAGGGTGTCCAAGATACGACCTAACCAACTGATAATTATTTAACCTTCACTTAGTCAACACTGCCAAAGGCCAGCACCTCATTAAAGTATTATACTTAACTAAGTCAGATCTTATTTATTTGGTTGAAGCTCGGTTATTGCTTTTATATCCAGATAACCCTTTACATTAGACGATCCATCTTGCAAAATACGAGATGAGCAAATTGCCAATATTAAATAGGAACCATAACTTAATTATTTAAAATTAGTGCGGCAGCGGCCGCATTAAAGCGGCTACATCACCTTTTCTGCATTTGTAATATAAATTTGTCTAGTTCCATACCATTAATATTCTTGATCTTAAAATAGGGCTTTTGCTGAAAAAGGATTTTATGTTTTAAAAAAGTATCTAAAGTGGCATTAACGATACCAATACCATCTATATATTGAAAACTTCCAAGCCCCATATTAAATTCGTGGAGATTTTTCAGATTTAATAGAGAGCTCATCACATCCTCGTTAGGATATTCCCAAAAAGAAAATATTGATTTATTAAGCGGTACCATTAAATCTATATTTGACAAATAAACTCGATCCACAATTTTTTCTAGCCACTTATGAGGAAGCTCTTTTTTACGAAATTCTTTTTCGATGTTGTCTATAGTTTTAAAATCGTAGGTTGCATTATTGGGATTAATTGCTAACGTTCCATTTCTAAATTCGTTTGGAAAATAAACAGGCTCATAACTGACAACAAAATATGTAATTAAAATAGGCGATTGAATCAAGTAAAAATCTTGCCCTCTTTTAACAATTAACCCATATTGTATTGTTTTTAACGGAGGCATGTATACCGTTCGTGGCAGGGTATGCTTATTTAAGTCTAATAATGATCGCCCTAGCAAAGTGTCTATTGTAATAACCTCAAGCTTTTCCAACTCTTGTGCCGAAAGTTTTCTAAAGCTTTTTCTTCGCTCAGTCTGGCCAATTGGAGCGGCAACAATGACTAAGTTGTTTAATAGCTTTTGAGATAAAATCGAAAGACTAGGAGACAAAGATTTCCAATTAAAACCTACCTGAGGAGAGAAAAACCAGTTATATAAAGTAATAGAAGTATCCCCAGAATCCAATTCAACGCTATTTAGTGATAATTTTAAGCCTTGCAATAATTCTCGGCTATTTGCCCCTTTTTGTTCTTCAAATACAATATACTCCTGAGAATAAACCGAAATAGAAATGGCTAATGATATTATAAAGATGCTTAATGTCTTCATGGGCAATTTGTTGGAAGTTTTTTGTTTGAGGCAACATTTTTAATGTTGCTATTGTAAAAAGTGTTAATCTGAGCGCTAATTAACCCATATTTTGTCAGTAGTATAACAGCTGGGCCTAGTTCTTGACAACTATAACACACTCCTGATCAGTGTTGAAAAAACAATCTCATAGAAGCCATTGTAGGTCAAGAATTAACTACTTTATATTATGTATTTCTATGAGAATAGGGTTCATAATCACAGCCTCCCAAAAATCATCCGCGACTTTCCTCTTTTTGGCTTTCCTATAAATTAGATTTCCCAAATCAACTTGACTTTCTGCTATGTTACTATACTTTGATGGGTTGTATAACGAATAAGCTGCATTAACGGCTGCATTAAAGCTAATTAGAGGGTTTCCTTCTCCATCTTTGTAAATCTTCTTTTCTGGAGAACTGCCATATATTAAAACAGGAATGATTAGCCTAATATTGCTTTTTGAGTTCATTAAAGACGAATAATCTATAGAGAATAATTTGTTGTATTCTGGGAAAAGAATAAAAGCAAGAGTATCATTTGCGGTTATGCGGGTAACCTTTGTATTGCCATTCTTCTTTGAGATGTTGAGCTCAAAATTAAAAGCGTAAATGGCGAGGCTGTCTTTGAGCATAGGCTTTGCATCAGCAAATAGCCGATACACCGCTAAGGTAGGAGGTTCAACTTTTTTGCTTTGTCCAAATGAGAATAGACAACCCAAAAGAAATAGAGAGAAAAGAGTAACTGTTTTCATAATTAATTAATTTTTTATGGACATTTAGTGCCAGTATAACCAAGGATAGTTGTGTTTTTCTCTTGTTGGTTTATAGCTGCTTGTTCTGGTGTTAAGGAGACAATTCCTCCTAATGCTAAAGCATGAGCTCTATCGGCATTGAAACTAGGATTATAAGCAAGTATTATATTTTTTAAACCATTTACAAAATTCGTATATCCCATAGACCAATGCTGAGGATCTTGTACACCGATTAGCCGGCCTCCATTTACATAAAGTCCTGCAAATTGATTGTTAAATTCTGTTTCACTAAGCTCTGCCTTTTTTAGGGCAAGATAAGCATGTATAGCTTCATGATAAATAGTAACTAATATATATTCTTTAGTCGCATTTTTTAAAATATCTGGATTTATACCAACACTTATGTTAAAATATAACTGATTATTATATGTAAATTTTGAATTTTGTCCTAATACACCATCCGTTGATGTACCTTGTAGCGAATAATTTGGTTCAATCGTTAAATTGATCCGATCATTCTTGTTAAAAGCATTTTTAATAAGATTTGATAAATCGGAATTCAAATTATTCATCTGAGTGATCAAATTCTTTGCACAAGGAAAGCTGTCAAGTTTGTGTTTAATATCTGTAATAGGAGTGGCAGAACCAGTACCCCCACCTCCTCCTCCATAGCCACCTGGAACATCACTAGGCACGTCTTCGGTTTCTTCTGAAATAACGCAACCTTCAACATAACTATACCCCATAGACTGCCATCTGCAGTCTGAATAACTGCCTACATATACACATACGTACATATAATGCTCTACCATTAGCGAATAGCAGTCCACATTGTCAGTTTGCTTTCCGTCTGCATATTGCTTCTGCTGGTATTGGTATTGTACTTCGGTGGTTGCAGTAAGTTTGTTTTTGATTTTACCATTATGGTATATCCAGCCATTGGATAATCCTCCGCCAAAATGATAGTAATAAATAGTTCCCGTAAAATCCCCCACATTTTTGTAATGCAACTTAGCAAAATCGCTCTCAGCCACATTTTCAGCAGTCATGTAACTGGCATATTGTATTTTATCTGATTTAACATCTTCAAAAATCAGTAATTTAATAATATGCTTTTTACTTTCTTTATCGAAGTTTGGTAATTCTTTTGAGGAGTTTCTCACCATCAACTTTTGTGGATTTTCAAGCTCCAATTCATACACATTTTGGTTTCCAACCTGCTTAACATAAACAGTTTCCCAATTAGGCTGTAATTGACTAAAAAGATTTTGTTCAGATACTACATGGTTAGCTTTATACCAAAGTTCGAGCTTATTTATTCGCAATTGATCTGGCGATCGTTCAGACTGATTTTCTTTTTTACATCCCCACCCAACAACAAGAAGAAGCAGGATAATGCTGGCTTTAAATAGATGATTTTTCATATTCCTAAAATTTATGTTTCAAAACTATAAAAGTTCGGCTCACCATTTTTTGACAAAAGTCAAAAGATGAAAAATGTTATTGTTGCTTTCTTATACGACTGAGTGTTTCTGCCGAAATGCCCAAATAAGAAGCGATATGACCTAAGGATACTCTTTGTAACAACTGGGGTTGTATGTTGAGCAACTGTTGATAGCGTTCCTTTGCCGAAAACATTCTTAGGGAATTTGCTTGGGCTTCATTACGCACATAATATAACTCTGTTAATCGTCTGCCAATGATATTAAACTCTAAAAAATTTTGATACAGCCAATCTAACTTTTCTTTCGTTAAAGTGATAAGGGTACAATTTTCCAAAGTTTCAATATACTCGAAACTTCGCTGCGAAGTAAAAAAGCTGTAAACAGAGATGACCAACTCATTCTCAAACAAAAACCATGTATTAGTTTCAGCGCCCGCTTTGTTCAGATAGAATATTCTTACCCCTCCCTTTATAATGAAGTAAATACTATCGCTTTTTTGGCCTTCGCTTAATAGCTTTTGTTTTTTAGGCACCTCTACCATCTTGCTGTTTTCCATAATGGCCTCTTGTAAAGAATTAGAGAGTGGCCCCATGAGAGAGAAAACTTTGAACAGCTGCTCATAGTAAGTTAATTTCTGCATACAACATCATTAATTACCGCCAAAATAAACAATTAGGAATAAAAAAAAGGGTATCCAATTGATTTGGATACCCTTTTACATTTATATAGAGCCCTATGAAGGGGACGAATTTTATTTAGCCAATAACTCATCGGCGGTGGCCAAGGTCTCCAAGGTTTGCGGAGCTACCTTTGCTTGTGAATATACCGGAGCAAGTGATTTCACATCTGAACAATCTGCTACAAATTGTCCCATGCTCATTTTTGCAGCGGAGCCCATTACCGCATAATGCTCGGCAGTTGAACCGCTTAATTTTAAACTTGCTGCATCTTTAACCGTAGTGTTTAAGCTTACGGTATTGGCATTGATATCTGCACTCGCTTTATCTTTCAACAACACATCCAAGCTTAAAAAGTTTACTTTCCCAACAGTTTTAACCGTTGCCTGATCTGCTGCTTCTATAGCAGACAGGTTGCGTACATACACCGTTACCGTTAGAGGTTCTTTTTCAAAAGAGCTGATGCGCAGCACGCCATCTTGTTGCTGTACCAAGGCATTTTTAGAATAGTAGCTGTCATACACCTTTACACTTTCTGTTGGTGCCTGTACCACGAACACCTCCACATTACCATTGACTACAATCTTGTTAATGTTTTTCACGGCTGCCAAGATGGTTACTTTTTGGTTTGTACTAATGTCCTTAACACTTTCTTTTACCTCTGCAGCAAATGCAGAACCTGTAAATACAACCATTGTTAATGCTACTGCGAATAAATTTTTAATAGAAGTTTTCATAACCTTAATATTTTTATCTTTTTGATTTTCTGTTTATTGCCATCCTTTTTGGAAAGCTTTCGAGAATAAGACTGCACTAAGCGGAAAAGGTTGCATCAAGTTTTCGGGTTTTATACCACAACCAACTAACTCTAGACGAACGCCTGTAAATTTTCGACGAACAGCCTACTTATTTTTTAAGGAATTTTCAAAAAAACAGCTACATGGGGTTTGAAAAAACAACTATTTAATGTAAGTTTAAAATTTTTTAGCAGCTTACCTTTTAATTGTTTTAGCCCTAAGTAAATGTTACGTGTAAATAGTTCAGTTCCATGTCAGATTGTTTATTCATTGTGCAAACATGATTATCTGGGCTATTTGATTGAACCACACATTGTACAATTAAACCCTCAGGGCGATTTCTCCCTAACCTACCAGCGTTTATTTACCCATACCGCACAAGAGTTTGCCAAGCATTTAAGTGATATAGACTTTAAGCTGATCAAAATCCTCGATGAAACCGAACAGGATTATATCATCAAGAAGTACCATAAAAAGGCAATTAGGCCATTTGAATTTTTCAGCAAGTTCTACAATGATAAGTTTTACGATAGTGTCCGCCCTAAAATAGAAAGGAAGCTGGCCGAGGTTTTGGAAATACTAAAAACAAAAGACAGCTTATACCTGATGGATAAGGATGGCTGGCCGGCAGAGCGAAAGATCGACCTGGCTACCGAAGCTGCTACCATTCTATTCCATTTTAGGAGGAACGAAACAGAAACCCGCTATTTTCCTACCATTAAATATCAGGGCCTACGTATCGATTTTATGTTCAAGGATGCACAGGTTATCTGTAACCAGCCCGCATGGTTGTTACTCAACGATGTGCTTTATTTTTTTGAGCAGGATTTTGAAGGAAAGAAACTAACTCCGTTCCTTAACAAACGTTATATTACCATTCCAAAATCAACAGAGGAAACTTATTTCGAAAAGTTTGTTGCCCCGCTCATCGAAAAATATCATGTTTATGCCGAAGGCTTTGAGATCAAAACCGAAAAGCATGAGCCACAAGCGGTGATCAAAGTCATTTATGTAGACGGCGGTGTATCCCAAATTCAACTCTATTTCAAATATGGCAAATATAACTTTGCAATGGGCAACGAACACAAAGTGACCGTTAGGCTGAGCAAGGATGGGGATAATTATACTTTTACGCGTATTAAACGCAATATTGATTGGGAAAAGCAACAATTTACCTTTCTTACCGAATTAGGGTTGAAAAAGGTGAGCGCACTATTTCATCATTTGGAGCTGCCCAACCTTAACGAGAACCACAACGCCTCCTATGCAATCATTACCTGGGTCAACGAAAACATTGAAACTTTAACAGCCCAGGGATTCGAGATAGAACAGGCCAGTACAGGCAAACGCTTTGTATTGGGCGCAAATAAAATAGATTTTGAAATTAAGGAAGATAATGATTGGTTCGACATTAACGCCATAGTGTATTTTGGGATCCATCCCATTCCCTTTATTTCCCTTAAACAACATATTTTACACAAAAAAAGAGAGTTTATACTGCCTGATGGCGAAATTGCCATCATTCCTGAAAAATGGTTTACACAGTACAGTAGTTTATTCAGCTTGTCAGATGGAGGAAAAAACCTTAAGCTCAAGAAGCATCATATAGGGCTGATCAACGATTTAGCTGAAGATAGCATTACCAATGTAACCTTGGACCGTAAGCTACAAAAGCTGAACGATTTCGAGGAAATTTCTGACTTCTCCATGCCGGTAAATTTTAAGGGCGAACTGCGCCATTACCAAAAGGCAGGCTACAATTGGTTCAGTTTTCTGAGGGAATATAATTTTGGCGGATGTTTGGCCGATGATATGGGTTTGGGAAAGACCATACAAACGTTGGCCATGCTGCAGAAGTTAAAAGAAGAAGACCAGCAGTCGGCTACACACAGTACTTCTTTGATCATTATGCCAACCTCTTTAATCTATAACTGGCTTAACGAAGCGAAGAAATTCACCCCTACCTTAAAAATATTATCCCATACGGGAACCAATAGGAATAAGGAGGTCAGTCATTTCGATAATTTTGATGTGGTCATTACCACTTATGGCATCACTCGGGTGGATTCAGAAATTTTACAGGGCTTTTATTTTAATTATATCATTTTAGACGAGAGCCAGAACATCAAAAATCCTTCCTCAAAATCGTTCAAAGCCGTACGTATGCTGAAATCAAGGCATAAGCTGGTATTGAGTGGAACGCCTATCGAAAATTCGGTAAGTGATCTTTGGACACAGCTTACTTTTCTCAATCCCGGCTTATTGGGTACACAATCTTTCTTTAATGAAGAATATGTGCAGGCCATAGAAAAACGCAAGGACGAAGATAAAGCCAGGAAATTACAGGCCATTATTAAACCCTTTGTATTGCGCCGTACCAAAGAACAGGTTGCTGCAGAACTGCCACCCAAAACCGAACATATCTTTTACTGTGATATGAGCGAAGATCAAGCGGCTTATTATGAAAAAACCAAATCGGCCTATCGTAATGATCTTTTAAGCAGTATGGACAATGGCACCTACGCCCAAAAACAAATTCAGATCTTACAGGGCCTAACGGCGCTCAGACAGTTGGCCAACCACCCCGTCATGATCGATGAAGAATATCGATCCGATTCGGGCAAATTTGAAAATGTAATGCACACCCTTGATAATGTGCTCAAAGGTGGGCATAAGGTCTTGATATTTTCACAGTTTGTAAAACACCTTGATATTTTTAGAAAGCACCTGGAGAAAGAATCGATCCACTATGCCTATTTAGACGGGAGTACTCGAAACCGGGGTGAAATTGTATCAGAATTTCAACAAAATGAAGATTTAAGGGTTTTCCTTATCTCTATAAAGGCGGGTGGTGTAGGCTTAAACCTAACCCAGGCCGATTATGTATTTATATTAGACCCCTGGTGGAATCCTGCCATTGAACAACAGGCCATAGACCGTACACACCGTATCGGTCAAGATAAAAAAGTGTTCATCTATAAATTTATCTCAAAAGATACCGTAGAAGAAAAGATACTGGCCCTACAACGACGTAAAAAATCATTGGCAAGTTCTTTGATCACCACAGAAGAAAGTTTCTTCAAATCCCTTAGCAAGGATGACATTAGGGATTTATTAAACTAAAGCCATGCCTGAAACCTTAAAAAGCCATATCAGCAAGTTTATAGAAATCAGCGAGGAAGAATTCGCGGCAATTTCCGGCTTTTTTCAAATCATAAACCCTCATAAGAAAGAAACGCTTCTCATGGCCGGAGAAGTTTGCAGATTTAATTATTTTGTGGTAAGTGGTTGCCTACGCCTGTTTTTCATCGACAATAAGGGCACGGAAAAGACGGTGCAATTTGCGATTGAAAACTGGTGGTTAGCAGATTATTTTTCCTTTCAGGCAAGAAAAAGTGCTGAATTTGGCATACAAGCAGTCGAAAAATCGCAGGTACTGGCCATTGATTACTTTGCACAGGAAAAAATGCTGGCACAGTTTCCCAAAATGGAACGTTATTTTAGATTGGTGCATCAAAGGGCACATGCCGCGTCACAGCTCAGAACCAAGTATTTCTATGACTTTTCACGAGAAGATCTTTATCACCACTTTAGCAACAGCTTTCCTGAATTCATACAACGCATCCCCCAATATTTATTGGCCTCTTACCTAGATATTACCCCAGAATACCTGAGCGAGCTTAGGGCTAAAAATATTTCTTAAACCAGTTTAAGTTTTTTTATCCTTTCTATATCGAACTTCGATGTGTTGTTACAACAATGCACAGAACAGGGATTTGCCCAAACCATAACCTTGTTCTACAAATCAATTTAAAAAATGGAAAAAAGAATTAACATCGCAGAAACAGAACCGGCAGGGTATAAGGCCATGTATGCCCTAACAAATTATTTGGCCAGCAGCCAGCTTTCCAAAACCCATATGGAACTTTTAAAAATTAGGGCTTCACAAATCAATGGATGCGCCTTTTGCCTAGATATGCATACCAAGGATGCCCTTAAAAATGGGGAGACCAACCAGCGTATCTTTCTTTTAAATGCATGGAGGGAAACAAACTTGTTTACAGAAGAGGAAAAGGTAATCTTAGCCATTACAGAAGAAGTTACCCTGATCCACCAAAAAGGCCTGACCGAAGAAACTTACCTTAAAGCCGAAAAATTATTTGACAAAAACTACATTTCTCAATTAATCATGGCCGTTGTCACCATCAATGCATGGAATAGGATTGCCATCAGTACACAATTAGAAATTCCGGCATAAATTAACAGATCCAATAGCGACCAAGTAAGCCTTCTTCGCCTAAAACGATAAGAGGGCTTATTTTGAAGCTTGCTATGCCTCACTGAAAAAGCCCATATAAGTTTCCCTACTGATCATTTCTGCACCTAAACTGAATAAATGTTCATTGGGCAACTGGCAATCTATGAGTTTGAATTCAAATTGCTGACATAAATAAATGAGCGCCACTTTCGAGGCATTGCTTACCAGACTAAACATGCTCTCGCCACAGAACACTTTGCCTATGGCCATACCATAAAGTCCCCCCACCAAATGCTCATTCTGCCATACTTCAATACTGTGTGCCCATCCCAGCTCATGTAAACGAGTATAGGCTGCCTGCATTTCTTGGGTAATCCAAGTTCCAGGCTGGTTCTTACGAGGGGCTTCTGCACAGTTGGCAATTACTTTTTCAAAAGCCCCATCAGTGGTCACTTTAAAGGTATTATTGCGCATCACCTGCGCCATGCTTTTGCTCATCTTTATCCTATCGGGATAAATTACACATCGTTCATGTGGAGAGTACCAAAGGATTGGATCATCTTCGCTGTACCATGGGAAAATACCATGCTCATAAGCTAAGATCAGTCGTTCGGCACTTAGGTCGCCACCAACCGCCAACAAACCGTCTTCATCGGCCAATGAAGGATTGGGAAAAACAATTTCATCGGTAGGCAACCTAAAAACCATTTTCAAAAATAGTGAATAGCTTTAAAGGTTGCCTTAAAAATTAATTTTTACGTTTCAGAATGTAATACTTGGTTACATTATCTTCTCTGGACGATACGGTATGTGCTTGTAAAAGCTCGTATCCATAAGCCTTCATTTTGTTGATAAAGTCCACGGCAGAGTTGAATTCCATATTTTTGCCGCGCTCATCCTTAACGATTGCCGCCTGTCTGTCGTCGTGTACTTTCTGACCATATTCCAGCCAAATGAGCATCTTACCTCCAAAAGATTGCTTAAAAGCATGAAACTCAATATACTCTTCTTTAAGATCGGCAAGGTTAACACCGTTGATGGTTTGAGCAGATGCCTTGCCAAAGGCAAAGCAGGCAAACATTGTTGCCAATAAAATGGTTCTTTTCATTGTTTAGGTTTTTTGTGTGTATTTCAACACAAGCATTAACAATGCCAAAAACACCTTTATTCTGTAAAAAAAATTACAAAAAACGATTATTCTGTTTTAGCAAAAACGAGCAGTAAAGTTTCATCTTTATAGAGATAAAGTTTGTTTCCAGAAATCTTTCCTCCGGTTACCTTTTCTAGATCTGCATAATATTTATTTTCTGCATCTCCAACGGCTTCACAATACATTTTTGTACCAAAAATACGGCTAAACTGTATGGCATTACCATTAATTACGGCACTGCCGCCATAAGTATTGCAAAAAGATTTACCGCCTATCTTATTACCTCCGGTAATATTTAACGTAGCCTTGGCCGCGGTCGGCAAAGTTTTACCTGGCCACTCGGTCAATTCCCATTTTGTATCTTTTTGTGTAATTAATTTTAGGTCTTTAGTACAGGCTTGTAGTGCGAATACAACAAGCAAAGCAATTGTCAATCTTTTCATCAGGATATAAATTTGTTTTTAATGGTAATGAATCCCTGCTTACCGCGGACAGGTATCATGAGTTTATTCATTTCGGTTGTTTAGTGTAAACTCATAAATGGTTTCATTTTTTTATATTTAGTCAATCAGACCTATTTCTCTAGAATGGGCAATAGCCTCTTCACTGTGTTCAAACAAACAGGTACTGATCTTAAGCTTCTCTAATTTATCTAATATTTTTTGTGTTTCGGGCATTTTTTTTTCACGCACATTCCTAATATATACGGCAATGATATTATTGCCATATTTCTCCGAAATTTTCTGATATATAGCAGGATCCTGCTGGGAATTATCTCCCAAAAAAATAAACTTTTGGTTGGGAAAGGCATCGATAATACGCATAATCCTTAGCAATTTACCTTCATGCCCCGTCTTGCCTGTTTTTATTAGATCTTTCCATCTTTTTAACTGATTTAATAAAAAGGTGCCTTCTGGCAGCTTATTAAACCTAAAAGTTTCAAGCAGGTAATCATACAGGTTCCACTCGCTACTTGACACATAAAAAAAGGGATTGGGCTGTTCTCGAACCGTATGTGCATTGGCCAATAGTTGATAATGGGCACGGGTATCCTGAAAAGTACGACGTGTTCTCGGATTTCTGGCCAAAAGCTCTTTCAATCTTTTGGCAATGGTTTTAGAATGCGACACCATAATGGTATCATCAATATCCGAAATGAAGGCATATTGTGTAATGTGTGGCACATAAATCTCACCCTGTGCTTGGGCAATGTCATTTCCATTATCATCAACGGCCATTACATTAACCATATGCCAACCTGCTGACACTTCTTGTTTCGCGGCCCATTCTATCTTAAAGAAACCATCATATGCGGCCTGTGCTTCAACTATTTGACCATTAAAGCTCAACCTTACCTTTGCAAATGGGAGCGGTTTCACTACAAATAGCCTAAAAACATGCCATAAGTTGGTTAGGAAATTATTGCTATATCGTTGTTCTACATCTGCCCTGAACTTAAACACATGCCCATATACCACTAAATTGTGGGTATGCCCATAACCGTGATATACCTTAACCTGCGTAGAATTTTTGATCATTATATTTAAAACAGAGAAGAGCATCAGTTGTTTTTATAACATATCAGTAATATGACCTATAAAAACAAAAAACAACGCTTACTTTTTATCGTAAATCGGGGTTCAGGCAATAATCAAGAAAGCTTAACGCTAGCGATTACGGCCTACTTTAAGGATAAGGATGCCATAGCCGAGATATTTGAGCTTCCGAAGAACTGCAGCCTAGATAGAATTAAAAATACGATTACCAAGGCAAATGCCGATAAAGTAGTTGCTGTTGGTGGTGACGGGACTTTAAAACTTGTTGCTGAATGCCTTTTAAATACGACGATTCCAATAGGGATCATTCCAGTAGGATCGGCAAACGGAATGGCCAAAGAACTGGGCATACCCATGCAGCTGGATAAAGCATTGGAATTAGTCCTGCATGGTAAGGCCCGACAGATACATGGCACCTTGGTGAACAATGAGCTTTGCATACACCTATCGGATATTGGTTTTAATGCTTATTTGGTAAAAAGATTTGATGAGCTACCTCAACGTGGTATGTTGACCTATGCAAAAGCTGCTTGGCATGCTTTCTGGAATCATCGGAAAATGCATATCTCATTTAAAATTGATGACCGTACCATTAAAACAAAAGCGGCCATGGTCGTAATTGCCAATGCAACCAAATATGGAACAGGGCTGCAGATCAATCCTGAAGGTAAATTAGATGATGAAGTATTCGAGGTTATTCTAATAAAAGAATATGCCGTGATGGAAATTATCAAGATTTGGCTAAGCAAACTCCCTTGGAATCCAGAAAAAATAGAACGTTTCCAAACTTCGGCCATTAAGATCACAACGAGATACAAAGTACACTTTCAAGTGGATGGAGAGTATCTGGGAAAGGTGAACACCATTGAGGCTTCTGTAATTCCCCGAGCCATCCATCTGATTATTCCTGAACCATAAGATTTTTAGCCATATGCCCTCTTATAGTCAGATAGAGCCGGATAAATTCGCACATAAAGCATACCTTCAACAAAATGGGGAACCATTTATCTTCATAATTGCCTAAAGCTTCTGGCAATAATGTAATAAAACCAACTGTAAATATCCAAAGATACAGACGAAAGGGAAACTGTATATAATAGCTCAAAAAACCATATTTCTTTTGGAAAAATAAGCCATAGGCCCCAATAGCGATCAAGAAAAACATGGGAAACATTAGCATGTTACTTATTTTTTCTGAGGGCAGCGTGGTCTTAGAAAAGTTATGGATAATCACCCATAGTTGCATAACCATAAAAACCAATGAAATAGCATCTAAAAAGGCCAGCACACGAAAAAGTATACGCATAGTTATTTACAATATTTGGCCAACTGTTTATCTGCTTTGGTTGAACCCATATATTTTACAAACTTAAAGTCTTCACATGCGCTTTGCAAATCGCCCTGCTTAATTTTTTTCTCTGCTATAGCTATTTTTTGAGCAAGAAAATTATCATCAATTTCTAAATCATTCTTTAACGCTATGATTTTAGATTCTTCTATAAAATTTTCTATCCCCTGTTCGATGTTACGATAAAAGTTGACAATTTTATTGATAGAAACCATTTCGTCATTATATTTCTTAATGGATAAGCCAACTGCCCCGGGATTTACATTTTCACAACCATAATCAACTAATGAAAAATTCATAGGCGAACGGATGAGTGCTGTGGTATCGTAACTTACCGGCATTTGCCACTTCCCGCTGGTTAACCTAATTAACCGAAGTGCCTCTGCATCGAGATCGGCACCAATCCCCCTTGTTATAGTCGCATAATATACCTTCCCCTCTTTATTCAGTTTGAAGCCAACCTCTATGGTTCCCTGAATGCAGTGATTACGCGAATAGGTGGGATAAATGGTATATTCTTTAACAAAGTTGCTCAATCCCCTCTTTAATTGAGGTTCCTGGGCCTTTGCAAATCCTGAAAAACAGACAAACAAGATCAATATCAATCTACACATGCTTAAATTTAAGAAATAATCAGCAAAACCCTAAAAGTATAGTGGTATTATGACAATTTACCTATTGCCAAATACGTAGGCGTAATTATATACATAATGGCATAAGGCCCCAAAATTCACGAAAACATGCCAAAGTTCGTGGCTATGAAGATACCTATGCAGTGGTTTATCTTTAGCATAGTAATAAGTTCCTCCTATATAAAAGACACCTCCCATAAATAGCCATAACAAGCCAATTGGGGGCACTTGCGCTATCATTTTAGTGATGAAGGGAATAATCAAGCAGCCCATGGCAATATATAAGCCTGTAGAAATAGCTGAATTCTTTAATCGGTTAAAAATTTTAAGCAAGCAACCCATTACCGCAATAAGCCATACCAAACCAAATAGCAACCAACGGACCCAACCTTCGAAAATGATTAAAGCAGTTGGGGTAAATGACCCTGCGATCATTAAGTAAATGCAGCAATGATCAAATTTCTGCCAAAACCTTATCCAATAGGGTGCCCGAGGTAAACTGTGATAAATAGCACTTACACTAAATAGTATAAAAATACCTAATCCATATATCATGGCAGCAGTATGCTCCAAAGAGCCTGAAGACTTCTCCAATAAAAGGTACAGACCGGGCAGTGCTAACACTGCCGGTAAAAAATGCGTAATGAAATTTCCGGGCTCCCGAATATATTTATTCATTATCGTTTACATCGGTCTCTTTACGATCCTTTGCTATCTTGTCGAAAATCTGATCCATACGTTCAACATATTCATTGGTATCGTCAACAAAGAAAGACAAGGTGGGTACTACCCTGGCCTGATGACGAATACGAGCACCCAATTTATACCTGATCTCACTAGAGTGGGCATTGACAGTCGCTACAGACAAACTCGTGTTATTGGTATTCAAAAAGCTTAAGTATACTTTTGCTACAGCCAAATCTGGCGATACACGAACTTTTGTAATGGTAACCAATGTATTGGGCAAATATGCTGCCCCCTCCCGTTGAAATATGGCGGCCAATTCCTCCTGCAATAATCCCGCAAACTTCTGCTGTCTTTTACTTTCCATTTTTATTTTCTATATCGTCATTAATTCATACCTCGAAATGACGGCTTTTTATCTAATATAACAACTTATCGTACGGATAGCGCTTAGTATGTATACTTTTTACCTTATCGTACAGCAAAGTTTTAAATTCTTCTACATTTTCTTTTTGGGTTGCTGATATAAAAATAGCAGGGGCATTATGTTGGCCCATCCAAGTTTTCTTAAAATCAGCAAGGGTTAACGGTGCCTTTTGTTCCTCTACATCTACTAGCTCATTTTGCTCGGGTATTACATAGGCATCAATTTTATTAAATACCATAATCATATCCTTATCCCTAGCTTCTAAATCTTTCAGGGTCTCGTTTACAGTATGTATCTGGTCTTCGAAATTTGGATGCGACACATCTACCACATGCACCAGAATATCGGCTTCTCTCACTTCATCCAAAGTAGACTTAAAGCATTCTACCAAATGATGCGGTAACTTTCTAATAAAGCCTACCGTATCTGACAGCAGAAAGGGCAAATTATCAATCACCACTTTCCTTACTGTTGTATCTAAAGTTGCAAAGAGCTTATTCTCGGCAAAAACATCCGATTTGGAGAGCATATTCATGATCGTGGACTTGCCCACATTGGTATAGCCTACCAAAGCCACACGAATAAGCTGCCCTCTATTTTTCCGTTGCGTTTCATTTTGACGATCGATCAATTTTAAGCGCTCTTTTAGTAAGGTGATTTTCTCTAAAATCATCCTTCTATCGCTCTCGATTTGACTTTCTCCCGGGCCACGCATTCCGATCCCTCCTTTTTGACGCTCTAGGTGGGTCCACATTCTGGTTAAACGGGGAAGCAGGTACTGAAGTTGCGCCAACTCTACTTGTGTTTTAGCTTGTGCCGTTTGCGCCCTGCCAGCAAAAATATCGAGGATCAGATTACTCCTATCCAATATCTTTACCTGTAATTCACGTTCTATATTTCGCAATTGTGAAGGCGAAAGCTCATCATCGAACACCACAATGTCAATCTCTTCTGCCTTTACATAGGCCTGTATCTCTTCCAGTTTGCCGGTACCCACAAAAGTAGCACGGTCTGGTTTTTGCATTTTTTGGGTAAAAGTTTTTTCCACCACGCCACCTGCCGTACTTACCAAAAAAGCAAGTTCATCTAAATATTCCTTGGTCTGCTCCGCCTTTTCACCAGGTAAAACTACCCCTACCAAGATCACCCTTTCTTGCTTGGGTGCGGTATCATAAAATTTCTGTTTTCCCATTTAATCTTACAAAGATACAAAATCTATTTCCGTTTAATTTCCAACAATTGAGACCTTACATAGGTTTGAGGTTTTTATTAAACAAAAAACGCCATCCAATATAAAGATGGCGTTCCCAAACTGCTCAAATCAGCCCTAATTATTCATTGTGTAATACACAGCTGTAGCACTTAAAGCTTGACCAGATGAAGTATTTTCCTTCACCACCACTCCATCAACTATGATCTGAATTCTCAAAGTTCCAGTAGCATCGGTGGCGATGGCATTAGCCCCCAAAGAAATGGCCTGAACACCGGCCTGTACCGTTACTTTGGCACTCCAAGTATTACTTCCTATACTGGTCAATGTTGTAGCGTCGCCCTGAACATTTGTATGAACAACCGCACTTATTGTGGCGTTTGATGATGCTATAACTTTATATTCCACTTCATGGGATTTATCCGTATCCTTATCTTTCTTACAAGAAAAAAGAACGGTTAATACAATTAAACACGATGAGATGGCCAATAATTTTCTAAACTTTTTCATAATCTTAATTTTAGTTAGGGTTACACATAAATATCCCTCGAAAAACAAACACTATGCCGTTACTCTATTTAAGAATACGTTTTATCCAGCTAAACCAAACATCGAACATGCTATGCCACGCCTTAAGCTATAAATGTCCCTTATTCAAATCAGGGCAAACAATAGTGCTATAAATTCATATAATAGTTTTAATTTTAGGCCCTCTTTAAATTAATTATGACTGATCATATACATCGCATTGCTTCGACATTAACGATTAACAACAAACAAGTTAGCGCCACCTTAAGTCTTTTGAACGAAGGTGCTACCGTCCCTTTTATCTCCCGTTATCGTAAAGAGCTAACCGGAAGTTTAGATGAGGTACAGATTGCTGCAATTAGAGATCTAGCCCAACAATTAAAAGAGCTCGACAAACGTAGGGAAGCTATCTTAAAATCTTTGACCGAATTGGAGAAACTAACTCCAGAATTGGAAAAGAAAATAAATGAAGCTGAAACAATGACCATTTTGGAGGACATCTATCTTCCCTATAAACCCAAACGCAAAACCAAGGCTTCGGTTGCGAGGGAGAAAGGACTTGAACCACTAGCCTTACGTTTATTTGCGCAAAGCAGAATAGATATAACAGATGAGGCAGAAGCATATATCAATGCAGAAAAAGGTGTGGACAATGCAGAACAAGCACTGGCTGGAGCAAGAGACATTATTGCAGAAATGATTAGCGAGGATGTGGAAGCCCGTACCAAAATGCGTAAATTCTTTGAACAAAAGGCCACTTATAAAACTGTTGTGGCAAAAGGGAAAGAGGCGGAAGCCATTAAATACAAAGATTATTTTGAATGGGAAGAAAGTGCCAAAAGCGCCCCTTCTCACCGTGTATTGGCCATGTTAAGAGGTGAAGATGAAGGGTTATTAAAACTTGATGTACTCCCTCCCGATGAAGATGCGATCCAATTGTTGGAAAAACATTTTATCAGCGCTAATAATGCAGCCAGTGGACAGGTAGAATTAGCCATAATAGATGGCTATAAACGGTTATTACGGCCCGCCATGGAGACAGAACTGCGAGCCTTAATCAAACAAAAAGCAGATGAGGAGGCCATCCGGGTTTTTGCCGCCAATGCCCGTCAGTTACTAATGGCTGCTCCTTTGGGTCAAAAAAATGTAATGGCCATAGACCCTGGGTTTAGAACAGGCTGTAAGGTTGTTTGTTTAGATAGACAAGGTTCATTGCTAGAAAATACGACCATATATCCGCATACGGGCCAAGGCAATGTTAAAGATGCCGAGTGGAAAATCACCCAACTCTGTGAGAAATATGAGATTGAGGCCATCGCTATTGGCAACGGAACAGCAGGCAGAGAAACCGAAACATTTGTACGCAACTTAAAGCTTTCCGTTACTTTGGTCATGGTAAACGAAAGCGGTGCCTCAATTTATTCCGCATCGCCTTTGGCCAGAGAAGAATTCCCCGATCATGATGTTACCGTTCGTGGCGCTATTTCCATTGGTCGCAGGCTAATGGATCCGCTAGCAGAATTGGTTAAAATAGAACCCAAATCTATTGGCGTAGGGCAATATCAGCACGATGTGGATCAAAATAAGTTACAACAAAGTTTAGATGACACGGTAATGAGCTGTGTAAATGCCGTTGGGGTTGAACTCAACACGGCTTCAAAACAAATTTTAGCCTATGTATCTGGATTGGGAGAAAGTTTAGCACAAAACATCATCAACTACCGAAATAAGAATGGAGCATTTAAAAACCGTGAAAGCTTAAAAAAAGTACCCCGTTTAGGCGACAAAGCTTTTGAACAGGCAGCAGGTTTTTTGCGCATACGTAATGCCGAACAACCCTTAGACAGTAGCGGTGTGCATCCAGAGCGCTATGATTTGGTCAACAGAATGGCCAAAGATCTGGGGGTATCTGTAGCACAATTAATAAAAGATATCAGCCTTCAAAAACAGCTCAATCTACAGCACTATGTGAGTGGAGAGGTTGGCCTGCCTACCCTTCAAGATATCTTAAAAGAATTAGCCAAACCTGGCCGCGATCCCCGTGAACAATTTGAAGCTTTTAGCTTTGCGGATGGTGTAAATAGTATTGACGATCTGAGAAAGGGAATGAAGTTAAAGGGCATTGTAACCAACATTACCAACTTCGGTGCTTTTGTGGATATCGGCGTTCATCAAGATGGTTTGGTGCATACCAGTCAACTGGCCAACAGATTCGTCGCTAATCCAAATGAAGTGGTCAAGGTAAGTCAAGTGGTACAGGTTACTGTCACCGATATTGATGTAGCACGCAAACGTATTTCTTTATCGATGAAGGAAGAAGGGATAGTTAGGAGCAAAGAACAAGGCCCCAGGAATAAGGAGCAAGGGGAAAGAAACAACGAGCAGAAACGAGATAGCAATGAACCGGCAAAAAAGCAATTCAATCCACATTCTCCAAAAAAAGAAAAAGAGGTTGATGGGGATTTACAGGCAAAATTGGCTAAACTGAAAGGGATGTTTAAATAAGGTGAATTATGGCCTGGCATATTATACATTTTGTAAAGCCCTAGCAACACCTTTAAATTCGTTCAAAACCCAATACCCAACATGAGGCGGGAAAGGCCGTCAAGTAGCACACATAGCAGATTGCTGTAATTCCAACCATCTGCGATGTATCTATTTCATGGACTTACAGATCATATTTTTTCGCAAAGAACACACATAAAGTTTTGATATTCAATACATAACAATTTTCATTTCTGGAAAGTTTTTTTATATTTGATATTGAAGGTCAGGCCAGAGCAAACATGGCCTGATGGCCAAAAAATATAAATAAAATAGGCGTGATGAAGCATGATGCTTTTTGCAAAGCCTATAGGAAATAAAATCATGACAGCTTCATTGCCACTGAACTGCCGAGGCAGCTTGAACCGAAGCCATGCAGGCTGAGCTCTTGAAAGCCATTGAAGTGATGAACAAAACTGAAAAATTCCATTGAACAACAATGTAAACTAATGAAAAACAAAATTTTATGCAGATGAAAAAAATAGGGCTGATTATATCATTTATCGCCGCAATATTGTATTTGCTGCCAGGCTGCAAATCACATGAAGAAAAAGAAACACCCGCACCTTTATTAGACCTTTCCACATTCTTCAAAAAATGGTGAAAAGAGTACTTTTAGAATTTCTCCAGACGGTAATTACTTTAGCTACCGTGCCGACTACAAAGGCAAGATGAACATTTTTGTTCAAAAGGCAAACGATACCACAGCCATTCGGGTTACCAGCGATACCTTAAGAAGTATTGGTGGATATTTTTGGAAAGGCGATAGGATTGTTTATGCACAAGATATTGGAGGCGATGAAAACTTCCAATTGTTCTCTGTTAAAGCTGATGGTACAGCTTTAAAAGCATTAACTCCTTTTTCAGGTATAAGAACAGACATTATTGATGCCTTAACAGAAATTCCGGGCAGAGAGAAAGAGCTCATCGTAGGTATTAATAAAAGAGTGAAGGAATATTTCGACCCGTACCTCATCAATATTGAAACCGGTGCCCTGACCTTGTTATTTGACAACAAAGAGAACTATGACTCTTGGGTTACCGATAATGCCGGCATAATTCGTCTTGCCTCAAAAACAGATGGGGTAAACATTACATGGAATTACCGAAATAGCGACAAAGATAATTTCACCCCTTTGCTTACTACCTCCTTTAGGGAATCATTTTCTCCCTCTTCTTTTGATAAAGACAATAAGAATATCTATGTGCTTAGCAATATAGGCAGGGACAAAACCTCTCTGATAGAATATGACCCAGCAGCCAAAAAAGAGGTAAAAGAAATTTTCGGCAATAAAGACTACGATTTATCGGGCATTTTTTACGACAGGAAGAAACAAGTATTGGTAAATGCCACATGGGATGCAGAAAAGACAGAGAAACATTTTTTTGATAAAGAATGGGAAGAAATACAAAAAGGGCTGGATGCAAAATTTGAGGGCTATTTGGCAGATATTATAAGCTATAACGATGCCAGAACCAAAGCCATAGTTTGGATAGGCAATGACAGACTGCCCGCTAAATACTATTTGTACGACTTTAAAACCAAGGAATCCAAAGAAGCAGCCAATCCTTTTCCGTGGATAGATGAAAAACAAATGAGCCATATCAAGCCCGTTACTTATAAATCGAGAGATGGACTGGAAATACATGGATATCTTACCCTGCCCTTGGGGATAGAAGCTAAAAACTTACCTGTAGTTATTAATCCGCATGGCGGCCCTTGGGCAAGAGACAGTTGGTACTTTAACCCGGAGGTACAATTTCTAGCCAACAGGGGTTATGCCGTACTACAAATGAATTTCAGAGGAAGTACCGGCTATGGAAGAAAATTTTGGGAAGCTTCATTTAAGGAGTGGGGCAAAAAAATGCAGAATGACATTACAGATGGTGTAGAATATTTAAAGAAAGAAGGAATTGCCGATCCCAAGCGTATAGCTATTTATGGAGCAAGCTATGGAGGGTATGCAACACTAGCAGGCATCACATTTACACCAGATCTTTATGCTGCAGCGGTAGATTACGTAGGGGTGAGTAATATGTTTACTTTTATGAACACTATCCCTCCTTACTGGAAACCTTACCTAGACCAGTTCCATGAAATGGTAGGCAACCCAAAGAAAGATAGCTTATTACTAGCAGAAGTTTCTCCTGCATTACATACCGACAAAATAAAAACACCATTATTTATAGCGCAAGGCGCTAATGACCCAAGGGTAAACAAGGCCGAAAGCGATCAAATGGTAGCTGCCCTAAAAGCAAGGGGTGTAGACGTAGAGTATATGGTTAAAAACGACGAAGGGCATGGTTTTCATAACCAAAACAACCAATACGATTTTTACGGTGCAATGGAAAAGTTTTTAGACAAGCACTTAAAGCAAAAGAAAGAATAGGCTTTTGAACAAACTTTAAGGTGGCTGAATATGCTGACCAGCCTTTATTGACGTTGCGATAACAACCATTTTTCGATTATTTGCGGAGCTTCGGCGAAATGAAGTTTCCGTAAATAATCGATCCCGAAAAATTTAAATCCGATTCCCTTAAGTAATTTTAGCTCTTATTTTTCGGTATCGTTCAGATAAAAACTCAGCAGTTCTTTTCCCCAATAAAATATTGGCGATCTTGCCTATAAGACTAAATTCTTTATGAATCCAAGAACCTGCAAAATGATGTATGCAGTACGTATTTGGGCTCGTATTTATCTTTAATGTCTTCCAGCTTTTCGGGCAGAAATAATCGCTCGGATAAATGGTGCAATAGTCTTCTAGCTTTTGGAAGGTATTGTTGATCACCACTTCCTTTTTATCTTTCATAAAAGCAGTGATGATCTCGGTATTAGGGTTAACATCCAAACTTCCATCTTTTAAATAGAAGCTTTTGTCTTCATAATAAGACAGCAGATCGTTTATCCATTGTCCATTCTTTTCACTGCCCATAATAGCTGAAGACAACAGCAGGTTATCCTCGAAACCCGTGAAAGCTTTATTATTGAGTATAGTGTCATCTAACGGCCTTAGAAACTCTACATCTGTATCTAAATACACCCCGCCCATTTGCTTTAGTGCATGCAGGCGGCACACATCTGCCACAAAAGCAAACTTCCTCTCTTTATAGGCCTCAGTAGCAAAACGGTATCCATTGATACCGAAATTCTCCTCACTCCATCTCCTAATCTCATATTCAGGTAAGTATTTTTTCCACGACTCTAAACACTTGAGCACCAATTCGGGCATCTCTCCATTGCCAAACCAACAATAATGGATGATCTTAGGTATCATAAATTTACTTTTTGTTTCAGTTTTTTATAGACATCAGTCCGAGTGGCTTTATCAAACTTCATGAATAGGGTAACGATCAATAAGATAATGCCAAGAATAAAACAGTTGGCCATAAAAGTCAGCCAGGTATCTGTCGTTATCAAGTTTAACTTTCTCCAGCCGAAGGTAATCAATATCAATACAATGAAGCCAGAAAGGCCTTTTATCATCTTTAAAAAGAAATACCATCTACTTTCCTGCAGGCAATAGGCCGCGTATAGTGGTGTAAATGTCAAATGACTGAATACCCCACTGATCAAAGCGGCTACCGGTATGGCATATACACCTAGAGAGCTATACAAGCATAGCAGGATCACCAGTATAAAGTTGAGGATGGAAATAAAAATACCCCAAAAAGATGCTATTTTAAGTTTATTGGTAATCACAAAAACATGATATACCGTTTCAATAGTACCATGCACTATAAAGGGGACCAAAGTGATAACGGAGAGTATGTGCAGGGCTTTAGAATCCTGGGTGGGCAACCATAGCTTAAAAAACACATCTCCATAAATAAAGAAAACTGCTAAAGGCATCAACACCACCAAAAAGATGGCTTTAAATGATAAATCTAGGTTCAGTTTCAGTTTTCTCATGTCATTTTGAGCGTAGGCCTTTAACATCTCTGGCAAAAATATGGGCACAATTATGCCAAGAAGTATATAAATGGCGTTGGGGATAAATTTTGTTAAGGACAGGAACCCCATACCGGAAGCCTTAAAAAAATGGTTGGCGATCAACAAATCCAACTGCGTATTGATCACATTAGACATGGCCATAATGGAATTCCAAATTCCAGAGCCTACAATAAGAGATAAGGCACTTCTAGAAAAAAAAGACCAATCTATCTGCACTTCTGGAAGCAGCTTCTTGGTGACCCTATAATTGGCATAACATATATATACGGCCGTTACCGCTGTAACTACACCCAGAAAATAGATCCTTGGCGTAAAAAAATAAAATAGAATAATGATAATGCCCAGCTTTAAAACATTGGAGATAATGTTGATGAACGCCAGTTTGTCAAATCTATTTAGGGCAAAGGCAGTTACCGAAAACACGGCAGATGACACATTGATAATCAAACTTATAAATATAAAGATAAACAGCAAGCGGACATCATACAATAGATTACCAGGGATATCAAGTATGCGGTCAATGAAAAAGCAGAATACTGCACTGACTAGAACAAAGCCTATGGAAATAAGAATATTGCCAAATAATACCGAGTTAAAATAGGTATTTACTTCTTTGATGTCTTTTTTTTCTAGGCTTATGGTGATATAACGACTAGACATAGAGTTTAACGCCGTTGTAATAATTCCAGCATACATCACAAAATTATTGGACAAAGGGAAGAAACCATAAGCCTCTTTACCCAGGTGCTCCACAATATAGGGAGTTAGAAAAAACGAAATACCAACCCCCGACAGTGCGCTAAAGAAATTGGAAACCAGATTAATTACAAAACGTCTTCTATCCATATATAAATAGTTCTACTAAAGTAATCGTTTTTATTCGACTTATGTTTGAAATTTATACCTATTTTGGTAATGTTAAAATAAATTTGGATTGGAACCTCTTATATCTATTATTATCCCCTGTTATAACTCGGCAAACTTTATAACAGCCACCATCAATTCGGTCATTGACCAAACCTACAGTAATTGGGAATTAATTATTGTGGACGACAAATCTAAAGATGATTCCTGTAAAGTAATTGAAGCTTTTGTACAAAAGCATAGCAATATCAAGCTAATTAAACTGGAACGAAATGGTGGGGTTTCTAATGCCAGAAATGTAGGCCTAGAAAATGCTACAGGTAAATACATTGCCTTTTTAGATAGCGATGATATTTGGTTGATAGATAAACTAGCGAAACAGGTAAGCTACATGGAGGAAAAATTGCTCCCAATGACTTTCTGTGCCTACAATAGGATTGATGAAGCTGGAGCAATTATTTCGAGAAAAATCGAAGTGCCATATAGCATAAATTACAGACAGTTGTTATCCCACAATGTGATCATTTTCTCTACCTCATTAATTTTAAAAAGCGTAATTGGAGATACAAAATTTAAAAAAGCTGGTCACGAAGATTGGATTTTTTGGTTAGACATTTTTAAAAAACCATTTAGTGGTTATGGCATTAATGAGCCCTTAGTGCTATATCGAATTAGGAAGGGTTCAGTTTCCTCCAACAAACTAAAAGCCGTTAGCCATACCTGGAAAATTTTAAGGGAGAGTGAAAAATTAGGCTTTTTTGAATCAGCCTTTCTATTTATAAAATATGCCTTTGCTACAGTTTGGAAGCTGTCTCTTATACACATCTCCGAGCCCACGAGACCTGCGT
>NZ_JAELTN010000151.1 GCF_016428855.1 Pedobacter sp. ASV28 | reverse complement strand
GATCATGGATTATGCCCATCAGGGCATCGTACTGAAGCCTATCCCGGGGATCAGCGATCCGTTCCCCGCGCAAAAGCCGCAGACGGCATCCGCCAAGAAGCCGGCGGATCCCGCGAATGGCGGCTTGCCGCCGCTGGTGCGCCCGCGCTCGCTTTCCGTGGACTCAACAAATGTCCTGCGCGATATCGGCGAGAAGCTGAAGGCAGCGGGTCCACTCGAACCCCAGAAGGTGGCAGCGGCGAAGTAGCAATTGCTAAGCAGGCATCTCCGCTTTGGGTGGCTCCCGCTCACGCTGCGGTTCTCCCTGGGCGGACGTAGCAATGCCATCTTTCGTGAAAGCGGAGCTCAACGAAAGACGGCATAACTCCCTGCAGGGGCACCCCACCCTTCCC
>NZ_JAELTN010000150.1 GCF_016428855.1 Pedobacter sp. ASV28 | reverse complement strand
CCCCCCCCCCCCCCCCCCCCCCCCCCCCCCCCCCCCCCCCCCCCCCCCCCCCCCCCCCCCCCCCCCCCCTTTTTCACGCAGCTGACGGCATACGAGATGGTAACGCAGGTCTCGTGGGCTCGGAGATGTGTATAAGAGACAGCAGCCATATTGTGGTAAACGGCCTGTACATCATCATCTTCCTATAACTTATCAATAAGTTTCAAGACATCAGCAGCCTGTTCTTCTGTTACTTCGTGATGTGACAATGCCTGTCTCTTATACACATCTGACGCTGCCGACGATCGAGCCATAGTGTAGATATAGGGGGGGGCGGGGGAAGTAAAAAGGGGGGGGGGGGGGGGGGGGGGGGGGGGGGGGGGGGGGGGGGGGGGGGGGGGGGGGGGGGGGGGG
>NZ_JAELTN010000149.1 GCF_016428855.1 Pedobacter sp. ASV28 | reverse complement strand
CCCCCCCCCCCCCCCCCCCCCCCCCCCCCCCCCCCCCCCCCCCCCCCCCCCCCCCCCCCCCCCCCCCCCCCTTTTCCAAGCCCAAGACGGCATACGCGATGGTAACGCAGGTCTCGTGGGCTCGGAGATGTGTATAAGAGACAGCCTGCGTAGGTTTATATTTTTCGAAGATTACTTTTAAGATATCTTTGTCCAAAACCATGGGCAAATAAGGTGAGATAATTATTGGTATCGTTAGAAGCGAGCTGAGGCTGTCTCTTATACACATCTGACGCTGCCGACGATCGAGCCATAGTGTAGATCTCGGGGGTCGGCGGGGCAGTAAAAAAGGGGGGGGGGGGGGGGGGGGGGGGGGGGGGGGGGGGGGGGGGGGGGGGGGGGGGGGGGGGGGGGGG
>NZ_JAELTN010000148.1 GCF_016428855.1 Pedobacter sp. ASV28 | reverse complement strand
CCCCCCCCCCCCCCCCCCCCCCCCCCCCCCCCCCCCCCCCCCCCCCCCCCCCCCCCCCCCCCCCCCCCCCCCCTCTTTACACGCCCAAGACGCCATACGAGATGGTAACGCAGGTCTCGTGGGCTCGGAGATGTGTATAAGAGACAGGTGCTACATTCTATCCAACTTAAGTCACAAGAGCTCGGGAAAAGATAAGTTTTTGGAAGGATAGTCTGTTCCGACTTCTGCGTAAGCTTTTAAGATTTGAGTATCTGTCTCTTATACACATCTGACGCTGCCGACGATCGAGCCATAGTGTAGGTCTCGGTGGTGGGGGGATGAGTAAAAGGGGGGGGGGGGGGGGGGGGGGGGGGGGGGGGGGGGGGGGGGGGGGGGGGGGGGGGGGGGGGGGGGGGGGG
>NZ_JAELTN010000147.1 GCF_016428855.1 Pedobacter sp. ASV28 | reverse complement strand
CCCCCCCCCCCCCCCCCCCCCCCCCCCCCCCCCCCCCCCCCCCCCCCCCCCCCCCCCCCCCCCCCCCCCCCCCCTCATTTCAATCCGATGACGGCATACGAGATGGTAACGCAGGTATCGTCGCCCCCCCCCCCCCCCCCCCCCCCCCATTTCTATAAGTACACTATAGCCGTTTTTGGCCTTAAATATGGCGCCTATTGTACATTTGCGGAACAATTACTTTATTGGGCTGTATCATCATATCTGAATTCCTGTCTCTTATACACATCTGACGCTGCCGACGATCGAGCCATAGTGTAGTGGTCGGTGGGGGGGGGATCATGATAAAGGGGGGGGGGGGGGGGGGGGGGGGGGGGGGGGGGGGGGGGGGGGGGGGGGGGGGGGGGGGGGGGGGGGGGG
>NZ_JAELTN010000146.1 GCF_016428855.1 Pedobacter sp. ASV28 | reverse complement strand
CCCCCCCCCCCCCCCCCCCCCCCCCCCCCCCCCCCCCCCCCCCCCCCCCCCCCCCCCCCCCCCCCCCCCCCACCTTCTTTTCAAGCACAAGACGGCATACGAGATGGTAACGCATGTCTCGTGGGATCGGAGATGTGTATAAGAGACAGACTTCACGTTCTGTATTAAAGTCGCTATTTAGTACTTCAAACATTCGTTCGAAATGCTGGTGTTCGGGTAATCTTGAAGCTATAACTACCCTTTATTTCTCCCTGTCTCTTAAACACATCTGACGCTGCCTACGATCGAGACCTAGTGAAGATCTCGGTGTTCGCCGTATCATTAAAAAAATTAATTTTTAGAAGGAGAAGAGGGAGTGGAGATGGGGGGGGAAGGGGTAGGGGGGAGAGAGTGGGGTTTA
>NZ_JAELTN010000145.1 GCF_016428855.1 Pedobacter sp. ASV28 | reverse complement strand
CCCCCCCCCCCCCCCCCCCCCCCCCCCCCCCCCCCCCCCCCCCCCCCCCCCCCCCCCCCCCCCCCCCCCCCCCCCCCCTTGTTCAACCCGACGACGGCATACGAGATGGTAACGCAGGTCTCGTGGGCTCGGAGATGTGTATAAGAGACAGCCCTTTCCTATCAGGATGTTCTTTTGCGAATCTCTTTCCACTTGGCTTCTTATTACATTTTTTTTATCATTGCATCTAAATGCTTTTTGGGCGATGGGGGCTGTCTCTTATACACATCTGACGCTGCCGACGATCGAGCCATAGTGGAGGTGTCGGGGGGGGGGGGGGGGTGAGAGGGGGGGGGGGGGGGGGGGGGGGGGGGGGGGGGGGGGGGGGGGGGGGGGGGGGGGGGGGGGGGGGGGGGGGGGG
>NZ_JAELTN010000014.1 GCF_016428855.1 Pedobacter sp. ASV28 | reverse complement strand
TGGGTACTCCGGCCACGCTGGGCGTGGTGCAGGTTTCGGGCCTGAGCTACAACTGGTACGATTCCAACGGTACGCTAGTGGCATCGAACACTGCGAGCTATGCTACGCCCAACAACCTTGCTGCGGGGAGCTACGATTATTTCGTGGAGGCGGTGAACGGCAGCAGCTGCAGCAACAGCACGGCCTCTCGCACCAGGATCACGATCTCAGTGAATCCTGGACCAATATTGCCAGTGGTGGCTACAGCAGGAACAACAATTTGTGCGGGAAATTCAACCGTATTAAGTATTGTAAATCCACAAGCAAATGTTATCTATGAATGGTATGATGATGCAACTGGGAGTGCAATACTAACTACTGGTACTTCATATCCTACATTAATGCTAAATACATCGAGAGATTATTATGTAAGAGCTGTAGGTACGGCAGGTTGTACAAGCGCCACAGCAAGGGTGAAAGTTACGGTAACGGTAACTACGAAACCTCTTGCCCCAACAGTAACGCTGAGCACAGTTAGTATTTGTACAGGAAGTTCAGCAACTTTATCGGTAAGTAATCCTATAGCAGGTGTAACTTACAGCTGGTATACCACTGCAATGGGAGGTACAGCTATTACAACTGGTTCAACCTATATGACCAATATGCTTAATGCCAATGCAGTGTATTACGTAGAAGCGAGTGTGGGTAGTTGTACATCTATTAACAGAACAGAGGTAAATGTTGAAGTGGTTGCTATACCAATTGCACCCACAAATGTAATGGCAGCCAATGCACAGCTTTGTGCGGGAGCTTCTACAATATTGACCGTAAATAATCCTAATGCCAATCTCAACTATAGATGGTATACTACATCTACGGGAGGTACTTCATTATATGAAGGTAATTCTTATAGCACGGGTACGCTCTCGTTGACCACTATATTTTATGTGGAAAGTGTATCTAAAGTTGCAGGTTGTGTGAGCAGTACGCGTACTGCGGTAACGGTCAATGTTGCTACAGTACTTCCTGCACCAGTTGTTAGGGTAGATAATGTAACCAGCAAGAGCATTTTATTTACATGGAATACCGTTGCAGGAGCATTAGCTTATGAAGTATCAATTAATGGGGGAACAACCTGGACAGCACCTACAGATGGACCGGTAGGTACAAGCTATCTGGTATTAGGTCTGAGTCCGCTACAAAGCGTAACGATTATTGTAAGGGCAAAAGGACAAACAGATTGCCAGAATAGTGCCAATTCTATAGCCGTAACAGGGAAAACTACTGATCCATTTGGTAATGAATTATATGTGCCCAATACTTTTACGCCAAATGGAGATGGTAAAAATGATCTTTTCTTAGCGTATGGTAATGCTGTTTCTAGATTCAGGATGCGTATCTATAATCAATGGGGACAATTTATTTATGAGGCTCAGTCTATAAATCAGGGTTGGGATGGTACTCACAAGGGAACTTTACAGCCTAGCGGCGTGTATGTTTATTATATCGACGTGACATTTGAAAGTGGCACAAGTAAAATGTTCAAAGGAACAATAACGCTATTAAGATAATTTGGGCCTTTAATAATTGTGATATGGTTTTAACTAAAATGATACCGATGAAAAATACAAGAATAATGTGTGCACTAATTTTTGTGTCGATTTT
The DNA here is from genome assembly GCF_016428855.1 of Pedobacter sp. ASV28. Classification (GTDB taxonomy): domain Bacteria; phylum Bacteroidota; class Bacteroidia; order Sphingobacteriales; family Sphingobacteriaceae; genus Pedobacter. The sequence continues at coordinate 95,431 of NZ_JAELTN010000014.1, read as the reverse complement.
TATAATAGAGCAGTCTAAAGCACAGATCGATCCTCACTTTTCACAATATTATGCCAATCCGATATGGCTCAATCCTGCATTAACAGGGGTAATTGATGGAGCTTATCGAGTAAATGTCAACGCAAAACAACAATGGAGCAATTTAAACGACGGATTTACAACTGTAGGTGCTTCCATTGATGCTGCACCGGTAAAGAATATGGCCTTTGGTGGGATGGTCATCAATCAACGGGCAGGTGGCGTTGGTTATAACCAATTGAGTGCATTGGCTTCGGCAGCTTACCGAATTCGTTTTGGACAGAGTGGAGATAATATTATCAATTTTGGCTTGCAGGGCGGGATAGTCAATAAAAGTTTTGATATATCAAAGGTAACCTTAGGAAGCCAATATAATCCGGTTATGGGCTATGATGGTTCCCTGTTGTTTGATGAAAGTTTTGCAGCCGAGAATTTCACCGCTCCTGATGTGAATTTTGGAGTAATGTATTTTGATGCTTCTGATTTTAGAACTGTAAATTTATTTTTTGGAGGAGCTGTTTCACATCTCACTAGGCCGAAAGATAAATTTGTGGGGGGAGGCGCACGTATTCCTATGCGTTATGCAGCTCATGGAGGCGCAAGGATAAGGGTAAATCAGCTTTTCGATATCACGCCAAATGCCTTATACCTAAAACAGGGAACAGCAAGAGAAATAGCCATAGGTGCTTATGCACAAATGATGCTAAATACCGAATCAGATCTGCTCTTTGGCTCCAATTACAGAGTGGATGATGCTGCCATTGCATTTTTAGGCCTTCATTTTAAAAGTATGGTTTTTGGGATCAGTTATGACTTTAATACATCTGGGCTCAATAGGGCAACAGGCAATAAAGGAGGGTTGGAATTATCTATATCCTTTATTGGTAGAAAAGGCATTGTTGGTCCGAACTTTTTTTGCCCAAGACTTTAATACATAGCATATGAAAATCGTAAACTTTACTATTATTCTTTTCTGCTCGCTTTCCATAGCGAAAGCGCAAATGACATCAAGTACCAATAACAAGCGTATAGCCGATGTTTACTTTCTTAATAAGGAGTATTATGCGGCGGCTGAGTATTATAAAAAAACCTTGCAGATTTCGCCAGATAGTTTAGGCTTTATAGTGCCTTATGGTTTCGAAAATAAAATAAAGGAAGCGAGCCCTAAAAAAGACGATTATGAGTATGCCGTATTTCAATTGGCCACCTCATTAAGGTTATATAAAAATTTTAAGGACGCTGAAAAATGGTATGCTATTGCTAATCAATTTATTAATGAAAAGTATATACTAAGCGGCTTTTGGTATGGCGAATGTCTACGTGCAAACTTAAAGTATGAAGATGCTATTGCTGCATTCGAGGCATTTCTTAAAAAATATAAGCTCAATGACGATTATGTAAAAAAGGCAAAATTTGAAATAGAATCCTGCAAGTATGCTATCCATGAGATTAAATATCCGAGATTATATAGAATAACAAGATTATCGAATAACATCAATTCAGCTGGGTCAAATTATGCCCCACTTCAAAATAACGCTGAATTTTATTTTACTTCATCACGTCCAATTGGTAATGCTGGAAAAAATGAGGTGTTAGAAGCTGGGAAAAACAATGTTAAGGTGGTTAAAAAAGAGACACCCTACATTAATACATTATACACCATTAGGGCAGATGATCCAAAATCGCAAAATGTAAATGTAAAGAAGGTGGGGCTTGAAATGAAAAAAATGGAGTCGGCAGCCATTGCACTTCATCCTAATGGAAATTTTATGTTTTTTACAGCTTGGGTTAATAAGGAAGATAAAAAACGGAACATCTACATGAGTAAAAAAAATGGTGATAAATGGGAAGATCCAATAGTTTTGGGAGGAGAGGTAAATGTAAGTGGATTTAATTCCATGCAACCTTTTATTACAAAAGATGGGAAATACCTGCTGTTTTCTTCAGATAGACCAGGAGGATTGGGAAAATACGATTTGTGGTACGCTGTGCTAAGGCCTGATGGTAACGTAGGTAATGCCATTAATTTAGGAGCAAAGATCAATACCCAAGATAATGAAGAAGCGCCTTATTATCATCCGATCACTAAAAAGCTTTTGTTCAGTAGTGATGGAAGGATCGGTTTGGGAGGTTTTGATTTTTATGAAAGTGAGGGTGATTTTACCGATTGGTCAGTACCTGTAAATTTGGGTTATCCATTTAATTCTGCAAAAGACGATGTATATTTTACGGCCTTAGATGATACTGGCAAAGAGGGATACATTAGCTCTGATCGTGAATCTATCTGCTGCTTGGAAGTATTCCATATAACAAGGGAATACATAAATGTTTTTGGCGCACTCGTAGACTGTGTTACTAAGAAGCCTTTGCAAGGCGCTACGATTACGCTAACGGGAGTAGATACAGAGAAGCAGATCGTGTTAACAAATGCCGAAGGTAAATATCAATTTCAAGTGGGAAGTAACCGTGGAATTCAGGTTAATGCAGCAAAGGAAAATTATTTTGCAAAAAGTATAAGCTTTAATTATGAACAATTGGTAAAGTCTGATACGTTGTTAAGCCCAGATTTGTGTCTTGAACCCATGGTGATCGATAAGCCTATTGTATTGGATAATATACTTTATGAGTTTAATAGTGCCGAGTTGACCGAATTATCCAAAGCAACCTTGGATACACTTTACAAAATTATGGTTGATAATCCCAACATAGAAATAGAGTTGAGTTCCCATACAGATATTATAGGCACAGAAAAATATAACCTGGAACTATCTGACAGGAGAGCAAAATCATGCGTGTACTATTTAATAGGTAGAGGCATATCGGCCGAAAGAATGACTTGGAAAGGCTATGGTTTTAGTCGGCCAATTGCTCCAAATAAACTACCAAATGGAGAGGATAACCCAGAGGGGAGGGCCCTAAATAGAAGAACGGAATTTAAGGTGACAAAACAAAAAAAGTAATGAGCGTCCAATAAAGTCTTTTTGGTCATTATGCCCTAATTCCTCTATCTACTATTTGGGAGATAATTTCAATAAGGACTTTTTGGACACCCTCATTATGAAAAATAGTTTATTTTGTTCGGAAGGGTTGTTTACCGCTTAATAGATCCCAAAAAAGTATAAAATCACTGGCTAAACTGTAGAATGGATATTGGAAAGTAGCAGGTTTATTCTTCTCAAAAAAGAAATGTCCTATCCAAGCAAAGCCATAACCAAGGAATGGAATAATAGCTAAAAATCTCCAATCGTGAAATAAAACACCTGTAATTAAGGCCAATAGTACCAAGCCTGTACCTATAAAGTGTAATATACGACTGGTAAAGTTTTGATGTTCGCTTAGATAGAAAGGATAAAATTCCTGTAAGGACTTGTACTTTTTTACAGACATGGCAATGGTTTACACTAAGTTAAATAATTTACTGCAAAATAAGACGACATTAAGTTATAGAATCTGGTTTTCTTTGAGGAACTCATTTAGGTTTTCTGGGTGTACATTCATAAGCAAGGTATTTAGACCTACTTTTTTTGCACCCTCTATGTGCTGCGGACTATCATCTATAAATAAGGTTTCCGTGGCTACCAGATTGTTGTCTTTCAATACCATTTCAAAAATTGCTGGATCAGGTTTCCTCATGTTGGTATCTTGTGAAAAATAGGCTTTCTCAAAATATTCTTCATAACCGTTAAGGCCGAAATCTTTTTGCAGATAGGACATGATCCAATCATAGTGGATTTTGTTATTGTTGCTTAGTAAAAATGTACGATATTTTTGTTTGACTTCCAATAATACCTGATGGTTATTGCCCGAAACACCTATCAATAAACTGTTCCAAGCGTCATCTATTTGTTGATCGCTAAGCGCTGGTCTATTGGCCGCTTTTCTAATGCCATCTCTAAATAAGACTGGGCTTATGGCACCTGTTTCGAAATCATTAAATAATTGATGGTGCGTTTTATGGGCAAAGAATTGTTCCGCATTTGGAATGCCAAGCTGTGAAAAAGCATTTTGTGTCCTTAAAAAATCTATGGCAAAAATAACATTGCCGTAATCAAATATGATGTTTTTAATGTGCGCCATTGAGGTGTCCAAATTTTATGGCAAAGATGTATCATCTAATTGGTAAAACCTAATATAGCAAGGTCTGTTGTATCATTTTTGTACGATTTCATCTAACGGAAGATCGGATTTCTTTCAAATTAAAAATTGGAACTGTTTTAGGTATATTTTTGGTTTATCAATATGGTTATAACTATTCGCTATGATTAAATAGTCCATCGCCCGTATTTTCTATAAATGGCGAGATGATAAATGGCGCCTTTATAATTGACGTATTACCATTAGCGGAGTAGGTACCATTATTTGTATATCAGCTAGTGTTTTGATAATTAGTTGTTTTAATGCTCATGCTGTCCCTATAGCTTATTCTATCTTCAAATAATTTTAAAAAAATTGAGTAAAGTACTTTCTAATTTGATTTCAATTACGTAACATTGCACTCGCAAAATCTGAAAAGATTTTCAGGGCCTATAGCTCAGTTGGTTAGAGTAGAAGACTCATAATCTTTTGGTCGCTGGTTCGAGCCCAGCTGGGCCCACTTAAATCGCCTTAACTATTTAATAGTTAAGGCTTTTTCATTTTTATTTTTCACGTAAATTTTCCACTTTAAGATTTATATGTGGTTTAAAGTTGTTGATTTTCAGTTGTTTGTGCTTTTATAACGTTTCGATGTTCAGTTAAGTCCACTTCCTAAAGCGTTGCAGAAATGCAGGGCTTTTTTGTTTTGACGTTTAGATATGTTTCGCACGCTTAAGTTCTAGCGAAGGCTCCTTTTATGTTGTATTGATGTCAGAAGGTTATTCAATGCAAATTCAGTCAAGGCTACTTCTTTCCAGATGGGCTTGTTTGAAGTCAGAGAAATTGAATTAGCTTTTAAAGCTCTTTTTGATAAACCAATAAAGTTGATTTCTTCTTCAAAACACTAATGCTAAATAAATCAATGGTTTAAAATGAAATTATTGATGCAAGATAGGTTTAAGCCATTCTGATTTATCCAATACTTAACTAAGCAATTTACAATTAGGATAAATTTTATGTAAAAGCGAAGCTATATAGTTTTTTATGATTAGGTTTGAGCTCTCTCTATGAATGTAATGAAAACATGAAAAAAATATGTTTATTCTTCATTTGTGAAAACTAAAACAGGGCTTTTTTTAACGCTTTTTATTCTTTTATCCCTATTCGGCTATTCCCAATATCAGCCACTATTAAAACTCGATTATAGTGAAAGGGCAGAGCAAATTTGGGATATCTATGAGCTGGCTCTACGAGGCACCGAAGCCATAGAAAGCGAAAAAAAAGTTGACGCATTTGAGAAATTTGCACAAAAAAGTAATGATAAGCAATTGATTTTAGATGCAGATCTATTGCGTACGATGTACTTTATGAAGTTTAGGCCAAAAGAGCAGCAACTTATTTTACATCGTTTAGATAGCTTATTTAGCGAAGCAGATAAAGTAGGTTTTAAACAATTGTTACCAAGAATAACCCGGGCAAAAGCAGAATATTATTGGAATGTATTGGGTAATTACGAATTGGGTTTCGAGAATTACGACCGCTTGGGTGCAATGTTGCCAAATTTATCGGTAGCTATTTATCCAGATAAAACATTTGACTTTTATGCCATTGCAAACGCCTACTATACTTTTAAGGATTACCACAAGGCATTACAGTATTTTAAGCAAATATTGCCACTACCAAGTAAAAGTAGAATTGATTACTTTAAAAATCAGGCTTACAATAGCTTAGGTTTAATTTACCAATCTTTAGGAAAACTAGATCTCTCTGACCAGTACTTTTTAAAATTAAGGAAGATCAAAGAAAATAAGAGAGATACATTTTGGATGGCCATTGTAGATGGTAATTTAGGGCAGAATTATTACCTCAGAAATCAATTCGATAAAGCCATTCCACTATTCAAAAATGATATTTCACAGGCAGTAAAACATAACGACTGGGGCCTTGCCTCTGGTTCTTCTATGTTGTTGGCCAATGTTTACTTAAAGCAACAGCGTTTCACAGATGCCGAAAGCCAAATCATGAAGAGTAAGCACTATGTGGAAAAAAGTCAACAGTATCAACGTAAGGCACAGCTCTTCCCTTTATTGAATAAACTATATGCAATGAAGGGAGACATGAAATTAGCTGCATTATACCTAGATTCCACCTTAATGGTAAGAGATAGCCTAGACAGAAAGTTCAATACCATGAAATTACTACGAGCGCAGCAAAAGCTGAGTAATGAGCAGGGTCAAAAAGCAATTAGTGAATTAGAAAACAAACAAAAAATAAGAGAAATACAGAGAAATGTCATTATAGGTTTGTTGGTCATCGCTATCGTGTTTTTTGTTTACTACTATCGTGTTCAGCGTAAAAGACTTTTGCTCCAGCAACAAATCAAGAGCATCAAAATTACTCATCAACAAAATTTATTGCTCGAAGCCGAAACAAAACTGCAAGAATTTACCAAACAGATTTTGGTTAATCAAAAGCAGATTATGGAACTTTCTGCACAATTAAAAACCGAAGGTAATGACAATACCATAGCGCAACTTCGTCAAAGTATTATTCTTACCGATGATGATTGGGAACAGTACCGCCTGCTGTTTGATAAAGTGCACACAGGCTATATTTACCGCCTTAAACAACAATATCCACAACTAACCCCTGCCGAAATTAGATACATTACATTGGTTAAGCTACAGTTTGATAATAAGGAAATGGCCGCCGCATTAGGTGTATCTGCCACCACAATTAGAAGCACTTGGCACAGGTTGCGTAAAAAAATGGAATTAAACGAAGAAGAAGGTCTCAATAAGCTTTTAAACTTGTAGTATTAAATTGCAACGTTTTTGCAACGCCCCAAATTGTAGAAAAAATTACTGTACACCTAACTTTGAAGCTTACCATTCTTTGTTAATATGTATCTTCAATCTTTTGTTAGCCGAAGTAAAGCTATCCTTAAAAAAGCACTTACCGTTAGTACAGTTATCATTACGTTAAACCTTGGTGGCTATTTGTTGGTTAAAGCCAGTGTTGTCCCTGTTATAAAAGCAAAACGAGTTGTGGCAATTACGCCAGATGCCAATGGTATTTTATACGTAAAGCAAGCAAACACTACTAGTGGTACAGGCGATAGTTGGGAAATGCCGTCACCGAGTTTGCAGATGCTCTAATTGTGGTCAATAAAATAAATACCATCACTATTGAAAGGTAAAGGAAATCATGGATAGTGGACAGAATACGTTTACCGCCCTATTCGATTAAGATCAGCGGGACAAACGAAATCTGAAAGATCCTTAAATGTTAGTATATCTCAAACTTAAATTAATAAACTAAAATAAAACTATATGAAAAAATGTTTACTCTTGCCAATTTTCATTGTTGCTTTAAATCTTTATACCGCAAGTGCTCAAGATGCACCGACAGGTTTAGTTGTTTCTAATACTACTGATAACCATACTACAGTAAGCTGGCAGGCGTCTACCGCAACAACTACCACTGGTACGAAAGTAGAGAGCTTCGATCAACCATTTGGCACCAGCTCTTGGAATAGTGGTGGCTACGATTGGAACTCAGCTAACAGCGATACTAGAGGTTATAATGGCTTGGTACGTACCGGTAGTGCAAGTTGGTATATCGGTCGTAATGACAACAGCCTTACTTTTAACGTACCATTTACGTTAAAAGGATTATGGATATATCCAAGCAATTTAACCTCTTACACGATTAAAGCTTATAGTAGCAATAATATCGAATTGTACACTAAGACAACAAGTGTGAGTTTCAGTTTTGGGTTTGAATACGTAACGCTTAACTGGAGCAATGTTAAAAAGATTAATATTTCTTTTGTTAGTTCTGGTTCTGGCCCAAGTGGTAGTATAGTTGTAGATGACTTGAATTATACACCTTCAGAAAACGTTTATCCGTATTACGTCTCTACGGTTAACGCAGCCCCAGCTAGCAATGAAGCCGCAAGCGGAATATTCACAGGTACAGCTGCTGGTATAGGTGGTTTACAACCAGCAACTACTTATTATTTATGGATGAGGACTTACGACGGAAGCAGTTATGGAAATTGGACAGATAGCCCCATTTCGTTTACAACTACCAATGTTTTGCCAATAGTTTTAAAAGATTTTACTGCTAAAAAAAAAAATAACCACGTAGCTTTAAAATGGACAACATTATCAGAGCAGAACAACAAAGCATTTGTACTTAGCCACGCTACAGATGGTAAAAACTTTGAAGTTATAACTGAATTACAAGGCAAGGGCACAACTTCAAGTGTAAGCACTTATGCTTTTGAGCATTTATCGCCTTTGGCTGGCACAAACTATTATAAACTACAGCAGCTAGATTTTAATGGCGATGTTAAAGAATTAGGGATAAAAACCATAGATTTTAAACTAACCAATAACATTTCTTTATATCCAAATCCAGTAACTGAAAAAGCAGTAATAACATTTGATACAGGTTGTCAAGCCATAGAAATCATTAATGTAAATGGTACTGTGCTTCAAACGTTAAGTGTTTCTAAAACAGATACTAATAAAGAAATTTCTTTAGCAAATTATCCATCAGCCATTTATTTTGTCAAACTTGTTGGAATAAATAAAATGGATATCCTTAAAGTGATTAAAAATTAGTAACCATCGATTGTTAAAATTAAGGGCCATACAAGTGGTACAATAAAGAAGAACGGGCTTTACAATGACCGGTCGAATCTTGCAATGGAATTGCAATAAAATTTCAGGGATGTGTAGGAGTTAATTCTTTTGAATTTTGCCAAAGGTTAACTCCTTCCTGTTTATACAGTTCGAATTTTACCTCGCTTTGATTCTTCCTTAATTCAATCAAAACCCTCAAATCATCTATAAATCGGTTCAAGTTTTCCCTCGCGTCGCCCACAAAGCTTCTCATGAAAATGGGGAGCTTTTTTTATGCCTAAACCAGACTAAAGCTATTTAAAGGTTGTTTCTGACAAACAACACCTTGTTGTTCTACACAAATAGAACTAGAATTAACTTGGTCTCAAACATGAACTTTCTACAATATTTGGAACGTTTACTGGCACGTTTTGATTAGGAAATATTAGATTCTAATATATTTAAAGCCGAGTACTACTAAAAACAAAGCCCATCCTTTTACAGATGGGCTTTGTTTAGTCTTATGCATATTGAACACAGATTCTTTTGTTGGTTGAATTAATTGACTTAATCTTCCTGTTTTAATTTAACTACAGGAATGTAGCCAATAAATTTACTGGTCTCAATTTCATTAGTGATAATCTTTTCATGTTTTTCATGAACGATGAACAAAGAGAAGAAATCTTCCTCGCAATAACGCTTCAACGTAGTAATATAGGGTAATAGACCCAAATCACGACGAACTTCTCCTACAATACTGATGATTCTGCCATTATTTCAAGAAGGTACAGTTCGTGTTCCTGTTTGACTGCTTCTGGGAGCTTTGGTGATGTTATTTTTGCCTTTCTCATGATTCAATCTTTTCTGTTGTGTTACGGGCTTTTATCAATAGCTCTTTAAGTACCTTTTTTATAGTAGAATTATAGCTTTAATTCTCCCGAAAAATAATTTACTCATTTTAAAATTTCATGTCGGTGAATATTTTAAAAGTTGAATGCCATAATTAAACAAAATACCGTAGGATAACACCTACGGTATTTTAAAAAATTATTAACGCTAGTTTTTTACAATCCTTTTTACTAAAGGTATATTACCGTTAAATTTTAGTAAGTAGGTGCCCGAAGCTACATTGTTTAAACTGATAGTTGTTTGCGTTGTTGAGCTGCCTAATGAGATTTGTTTTAATATTTTACCGTTGATATCTATAAGCTGTATCTGATTATAAACACCTGCCACAAACGCAACGTTAATGATATCTTGCGTTGGGTTTGGATAAATTTCTACTTTGTTATCAGTTAAAGACACATTAACCGCTCGTACCCCTAAATCTGTTATTTTACCATTAAAATCTTGTTGTTCTAATCGATAATAATTAATACCATTAACTGGTTTTTTATCATAAAAAACATAATTATTACCGGTTGTTGTATTTCCAAAACTTGCAACTCTACCAACAACATTAAACTGCTGCCCATCCACTGATCGGGAGATGATAAATTCTTTGTTATCAGTTTCAGAAGCGGTTTGCCACTGTAATTTAACAACCCCCGTGTTTTGCATTGTTACATTATAGCTAAGTAGTGTAACTGGCAAAGTTACCTCAAAATAGGCCAATGCTTTTGACATAAAAGCTGTAATTTGTTCTTGAGGTGCAGTTTCTATTGCAAATCCTATAAAAATAATTGCACCAGAGCTTGTTCCCGAGCCAAATGTACCTTTATAAGCAATTCCGCCAAAACGTCCTGCGGTATTATATTTTAAAATTGCTGTTGCACCGCCAAAAGGGCTGATATTATCAGGCCATGGTTGTGGATAAATCTGTCCAAAATTTAGTGTTACACCCTCGAATGGACTGCCTATTACGCCTGACGCAGGCGTATCTGTGGTCGTACCGTCACTAACATAACTTGCCTTCAAATAATTATTCATAAAACTTATATCGTATTCACCTGCACCAGATCTTCCTAAATTATATGCAATTTCTGATCCTGTAATTAGCAGTTTTCCACCATTATCCAAGAAAGTTTTAACTTTTGCTTTGTTTGTTCCGTTAAAAATTTTGTCAGCGCTAGATTCGTCACCGGAAAACCATAACACAATATCGTAGTCACTTAATAAAATAGTTCCTGCGTCTATCATCTCGTCGGCAGCAGAATTAATTCGTAGCGTGGCATTGTCTCGCAGCGTATTAAAATAAATGGCAGCAAAATTGTGCGATCTTGATTTATAATCGTTAACTCGATCAAATGCGTCAACAATAAGAACCCGTGGCCCTGTTGTAGTATTTACAGTTCTGCTATAAACATCACTTGGTACACTTTCAACATCGGGATTAGTTCCATTTGTAACCACCGCAGTAAGTTTAAAATGAACTGCAGTGGTTGTAGGCACCACTAAAAATTGATTTGGGTTTAAACTGACACTTGTGGTGGTGGCTGTTAACGTAGATTCATCAGCAGCTAAGGCCCAACCACTAAAATCGTCGTCTAAGGCATAATATAAACGATATCCTTTTAATGTAGGCTCGGTGTTGGCTTTCCACGCCGCATTTACTACATTAGAACCTCCTGTACCTGTGATGTAATATAGCGTTGGTAATGAAACCGACGGAATGACAACACCGCCGGCAATTCTGTTCAATAAATTTGTCCAACGTGCAGTAGTCAAATTAGGGCAATCGGTAGCTTTAACATCACTATGACCATATATGCCACGGTCGCCATTAACTCCTCTTCTTACTCTTGGAATGTTATTTCTATTACAAACATCTATAGCTAAGTTTGCCGCGGCAACTAGCATGGGTTCGCTATCCCACATGGCCAAGTTAGTAGCTAAAACTTCATGTTCTGTACTTACGCCTGCACCATTCCATTGTGGAAAACCAGTTACACCTTGTGCATAAGCTCTATCGCTTTCTCTCACTACCTGCGATATTTCTCCATCAGAATTTCGAATACAATAATTAGCGCTCGATGGTGAAGTACGTGTGCAATCACTAAACCAAGATATGGCACCAGCATAAGTTCCGGTTGCCATATAATGAACAAAATAGTAATCGATGCCATAGCCGTTTCGCCCTGAAGCATAATTACAAGTAGTCATTCTATTTATTGCAGTTGGATAATCAGTGTTTGTACTAGCAATACTATTCGCATTCTTATTTTTTTTGTCAGATGCGATTTTATATTCAGGAATAGTAATTGGTTTAGCGTCAATTTGAATAATTTCTCTCCAGAGCGATACCGTTTTACTTCCGTTTTTGATCACACTGTAAAAACTTGTGGCTAACGAAGTCTTCATTTCTTCGTTGCTTAAACCCGTCAAATCTCTTGTTGCCTCAAACCAATCCGCTAAATTATCTGATGTAGGTTTGCCTTTTTGATAATGGGCTAATAGCGCAGCTGCAGCTCTAATATTTGCTTTGGCTTGATTTTTTATATCGTCAACCTTTAAATTCGTCAAACTCGCAGCAAGTGTAATTTGTTTGATATTATCCGATTCAATTAAACCCATCATTCCGTAAGAGCCATAAAACGATGGTCCTGTTTGTGCCCAATTGCTTTGTACCTGAGCGGCAGCTTTCAATATGATTGCAGGTACTTGAAATTCAGCTGCTGCGGCATCGATATATTTTTCTGTTGTGGCCACAGACGGATGCGGACGATTTAAAATATCGGCAAGGTCTTCATGGTCTTCGCCACTATGATCATATTCAATAACAACTCCTTGGAGCTTGGCTGATTGATTTTGTTTTTCTATCGCGGCTTTCCGGTCGCGGTCGGTATTGGAAAGAAAGTCGTTCATGTTTCTTTGCAAAAACACATCACCGTTTCCATAGACACGTTTTTTTATTGGCGAGCTTAAATTTTTATCTACCAACTTAATCAAGTCTTCGTTGGTTCTTTTGACTTGTGCAATGGCGCTACATGACGCTGCAAAAACTAAAACAATAGTTTTTAAAATAAAAGGTAATTTTCTTCTCATATTGAATTTATTTGGTGCAAAGTATTAATTAAAAATGAACGCAAAAAAGAGCATATTTGAGTTCATAGATAACTGTTTGATAGTGTAAGTGTAAGAATAATAAATTATAAGTGCAACTTAATGCGGTTTTGTATTGCAAAAAACGTAAAAAACCGCACTCCAAAAACTTTAAGAGTTATATTTTTGCTCTCTACGCAATAACCGGCGATATTCTAACATATCATCAATAAACAACCCATCTAGCGCAAGACTTATGAGCGGTGGAAAAACAAATGTGACAAGCTTTACTACTTTGCGAAAGGTGCAGCCGCCTATCAGTGTTGAAGACTTAAGAAAGCTCAATGTGCTGTGATATTGGTTTGAATTGAGGAAATGGTTCAAGTTTTATCCAGTATCCTCATTAATTAATGCATAACAGTGCTAAAATTGCCACTGCTAAAAAAGTTGCTTTTAGAGATCTACTTAAACTGCCGCCAGTGGCAGACTAATGTAGAATGTTGTCCCGTTGTCTTCATTGCTATCAAACCAGATGCGTCCTCGATTGGCACGGATAAAATCCCAAGACAACATCAGGCCAAGGCCTGTGCCTTTTTCACCTTTGGTACCAAAGGTGCTGTTTAAACGTCCCTCAGCAAAAAGCTGGCGCTGTTTATCTGCTGGAATGCCCTTGCCATGGTCATGTATGGCAATTATAGCTGCATTATCCCGCTTTTCTGTGGTAATATCAATCTGTCCACCAGTGTAAGAGAATTTGATTGCATTGCTCACCAAGTTGCGGATCACAAAATCAAGTTGATCCCTGTCGGCCATTACCGGCAGGTCGTGGTAATTAGGCGAATTAATACTGATATCCTTTGCCACAGCTTGTGCCATCAATAGATCGAGAGATTTCTTTATGGTAGTCATGGCGTCAACCGAGGTGATGTGAGGCTGGGCGCCTTTAAGTTGTGCCGATGCCCAGCTCAATAATGTATTTAATGTTTCATTAAAAGAGCGGCTTTGTTGTTTCAATAGCTTGATGACTTGTCTTTCTTCTTGCTCATCCAGTAGGTCTGCATCTACCATTTCCAGCGCCTGCATAATGCTGCCGGCAGGCCCGCGAAGATCGTGTCCAATAATAGAGAATAAGGTGTCTTTGATCTGATTCGATTGAAAAAGAGCTTTGTTAAGCCGTTTTGTACGCTGATAATAAAATGCAAAAATAGCAATCAGCAGAGTAAGCGAAATCATCACCGTCAAAAAAATGGCACGTTCACGTTGTCTATTTTCTTCTGCACGTAACTTGGCCGTTTCCTGTGCCCTACTTTTCCTGAAAATATCCTGTAACAATTTTTGGTGTGCCTCAAGGGCAGCCAATGATTCTTTGTAGTTCTGTTGTTGTTTGTAGACACTGCTCATGGCTAATAGGATATTTGCGCGGAGTTCGTGTTTGTTCAGTCGTTCCGCAATTTTTAGCGCATTTTTTAAATAAGATCGGCTTTGACTGGTATCTTGTCCTTTTAGTAATATCCCAATATGCATTAGTGTGTGGGCCTCATGTTCCTGAAGACCATGGGCTCGGGTATGCAAAAGTGCTTGCTTATGATAGTACAGTGCCTTTGTGGTGTCACCTTTCAAAGCATGTGCTTTTGCCGAATCAGTAATTTTTTTATAAGTGTTGACATGTATAGTATTGTAGGTAGGCCGCACTTGGCCTTTGCATCCTAATATCCCAAAAAATACTAGCAGGTATGTCGATAGACAGATTTTCATATCATATTTATGGTTAAATGCCTTTGGGGTTTTTTTGGCCTCCCTAATGCAGGGATAATATAGGTAAAAAGGCCGAAACTAGTGCTTTTTTCTTTAGTATACGCCTATATCTCTGAACTATTATACTGATTTAATATTAGCATTTAAGAATTTAATCAAGGGGAAGCCATATCGATTTGGGTAAAAGTACCTGTTCTTGTGTTATAAATACCTGAATCTTAATATTTTGAGATCAATTTGTTTAAATGCTTGTTATACTTCTGATGAGCACTTAAATCATAATGCTCTCTTTGGCTATTATCGAGGATTATGCCCTTGATTTTCTATTCTCTCGATGGGAAATATGGCTTTTGCAAAAGATCTCAAAATTACCTGCCTTTAGATTGAAACATTGAATATCAAAACCATAAATATTTACAAAATAAAACTAAAAACGTTATGCAAAATCTTCTAAAAATTAAGGCTAATCAGTCTTTTCTGTACAACAGAAAGATCAGACCTACAATCCTGTTATTTGTGATCTCACTGTTCTGGCTTCAGGGCGCTGCACAGACCTACCATTCGAATTTTACAAACCCAACTGGCAATTACAGTGATGTTTCTCCTTCTGGAGGAGCTTGTTTTGCGCCTACATTCACTAATGCTAGTGATGTTGCCGATGTTAGTCTGGGCAATTATGCCAGTGTAAGCGGGTTACTCGTCACAACATTGTCATGTACGAACACCACTTATTCTATACGGGCCAAGCTCAATTTTCCAGGAGGGACTCTGTTTGCTCCAGCTGGTTATGAGGCTGGTTTTAGGGTACGTATGGATGCCACTATTCCTGTCTCATTGTTGCAGAACAATATCTCTATACGTACCTATTTGGCTGGTAACTTGAGGCAAAATATTCCTGGGTCTAGTATTGCGGGGATCTCCTTGCTCACAGGAGAGGAACCGGTAGACTTATATTTTACCAGTACCCTATCTTTCGATGAGGTTGAGTTGGTATTTGACACAGCAATCCTTCCTATTGGTGAAAACTTTGATTACCGTTTCTATTATGCCTTCGGAACAGTAAATGTACTGCCCGTAACTTTTGGTGATTTATCTGCTAAAATTCAATCAGGACGTTTGCAGGTAGACTGGACAACCCTTAGCGAGACCAATAATGCCAAGTTCATCGTACAGGGCTCTAATGACGGAAAGACTTGGACAGATCTAGGTGTTGTCGATTCCAAAGCGCAAGATGGGCGTTCGGCTACGCTGTTGCCCTATAGTTTCTCTAGGGAGTGGAGTGGTGCCATACTTGCTGGTTTTGGTATCTTAGGATTATTGTTGTTGCCTGTGACAAGAAGTAGGCTGTTCAGGATAGCCATAGTGTTAATAGCGGTGTCTATTGCGATTTCCTGTGCCAAAGAGACTGATAGGATAGGAGACTTTAAGGAAAGTACTTCTACCTCCCAGGCAGTTTATATCCGTTTGGCACAATTTGACAAGAATGGTACGACCACTTACAGTGCAGCGGTGCTGGCCAAGAAATAAAGGTTTGACTATTGAATAGATTTTTAGCCCGTGGCAGTTGCCATGGGCTTTTCTATTTAAGCTATAAATGTTCTAGGCCCCATTAATAACAACAGATGCGTAACGAAAAAGAGTTTTGTGGTTTGAAAAAGATGGTGCAAATTAATTTTGCAAATCGGAAATGGGTATTTTACCACCTGAAATGAGGATTGTATTTGTCTTTTGGAATGCCTGTAAGTTGAAAGAATAGTATTTCTTTTAATGTTCAGAACCTAAGTTTGTTAGATCATGGTTCAATTACCGAAAAATTGAGTTTTACGATTTTAACTGTGCAATTCGGAACAATTAACGTCCAAAAATGCCATTATTAAGTACTTAGTTTGTTAACTTAACCTCATAAATGATTAAGATGAGATTTTTTTTCAAATTCCTTACTTTTATGGCCATTGTGCTAATTGTGGCTTGCCACAATAGTAATCAACAAGTCGATCAGGCAGCTGAGCAGCAGGCAAAGACGATAGCAAGCAAAGCCGGAATGGTTCTGGTAAGAGGAGGATCATTTACCATGGGCTCCGAAGATCGAAGTTTTGTAGACGCACAATCACTACATCAAGTTACACTACGCAGCTTTTGGATGGATGAGCATGAGGTTACAAACGAGCAGTTTGCGAAGTTTGTAGATGCCACGGGCTATAAAACAGTTGCAGAACGAGAGATCAATCCCAAAGATTTTCCTGGGGTACCTTTAGAGAGATTGGTGCCAGGCTCGGTTGTTTTTGCTCCGCCTTCTCGTCCGGTTTCCTTAGATGATCCGTTGCAATGGTGGAAATATGTATATGGTGCTAGTTGGAAACATCCTTTCGGTGCAGATAGTAAAGCAGAAGCGAAAAAGCCTGTGGTTCATGTGAGTTATATAGATGCTGAGGCATATGCTAAATGGGCTGGAAAGCGTTTGCCAACTGAGGCCGAATGGGAATATGCTGCTAGGGCAGGAAAGGAGCAACAACCTTATT
Organism: Pedobacter sp. ASV28; assembly: GCF_016428855.1. Lineage (GTDB taxonomy): Bacteria > Bacteroidota > Bacteroidia > Sphingobacteriales > Sphingobacteriaceae > Pedobacter. The sequence goes on along the minus strand of NZ_JAELTN010000014.1, from coordinate 78,453 downwards.
ATTGGGGTGTCGAACTTAAACCTTCAGGTAAATGGCAGGCCAATATCTTTCAAGGACGTTTTCCCAATGGCGATACCAAGGAGGATGGATACCAAGGAATAGCTGATGTGAAATCTTATAAGGCCAATGCCTTTGGTTTATACGATATGGATGGCAATGTTTGGGAATGGTGTGCCGATTATTATCGTCCAGATTATTATCAGAATAGTCCAGCAGAAAATCCAACAGGGCCAAAAGATAGCTACGACCCACAAGAACCAGGTTTGGTAAAGCGTGTACAAAGAGGAGGTTCATTTTTATGTAGCGATGAATATTGTAACCGTTATAAAGCAGGAAGTAGGGGCAAGGGCGAAATTAACAGCGCCTCTAATAATTTGGGTTTCAGATGTGTGAAAGACGTGAAAAATGGAGATGGAAAATAGGTTGAATACCTTGTTGTAATGCCCCTTTTACATCTTGCACATTCAACGTAGTATCCTGCTTTTCCCACAGCACGTTATAAACTTCGGTCTGCTTTTAGCAGCTCATGGCTTTCTTCCGTACAACAATAACCTTTTGAAGGCATAAATGGCAGGCAGTTTGGTAAAATGTGCAGCTATCCTTTGTTTGAAGGTATAGGCAAACTTTTTGCGCTGTTCTTCATCAAGACGATCCATGTAGGGGATGAGTGCAGAACCTGCGATAAAATTATAAAGGGTTTCATGGTCGGGTGCAATAATGGGGTAGACTTTTTGAATGATGGACAGATTTTCGAGGCCACCATCGAAAAGGAGCTGAGTATATTCATCAATGCTCAATAGGGGCGATTCTCTTTTCCAACCCTTAAGCTGGCTGTAGAATGGTTCTTCCTGTATCAGTTCAAAAAGCAGTCTGTTGAGGATGTTTTCAGGCTGTACAGGCATTTGAACGGCAAATTCTCCACCAGTGTTTAGCCGTTGCAGCAACAAAGGGAAAAGGATATGGTGATGGTCTGACCATTGTAGTGCCGCATTGCTGAATATGAGGTCCCATTGCTCTCCGGTACGGAGTATATCTTCGGTAGTGGCATGAATAAAGTGTAGCCTTGCGTGTGCTAGCCTGCTAGAATGCTCGAGCATCTCTACAGATGAATCGACACCGATAAAATTGGTCTTACCAAACTTTTCGGAAAGGATAGCAGTCTGTTCTCCTGTTCCACATCCCAAATCAATGGCGTGCTGATGGTGATCAGATCTAATCATTGCCATTAGATCATAAAAGGGTTGATAGCGAACATTTTTAAACTCTTCGTAGATCTGGGGATCCCAAGGCATAGGCGATTTTGTTTTTAAAGAGTGTTTAGGACTATTGAACCGGCCATTGGCATACTAAGATAATATTTTTGTTTCTGGAATGCAAACCGCGATATTGTTTATTGGGTGTTAAAGCAAAGTAATCTCATAAGCTCTTGGTCACAGGTTCAAGTGCAATAGGGTTAAATTCTTAAGATTACCCGAACAGGCTTTTTAAAATCGGCAATCTTTCTTCATAACGTATAACCAATGGTGTAATCATGATAGGTATAATAACCGATACCAAAAAAGCGTCCCAACCGAAATAGGTAAATTCTTTAAATATTAGGGTATATAAAAAGAATACGATCATATGTGTAAAATACAACACCGTACTGCATTTTCTTAAAAAGAGATTGTTTTTCAACCCCTCCAATTTGAGGTTTAGGGTTAAATAAAATAAGGTTATGGGTAACAAGGAAAATAGTAATGGCGAAATAATCTCAATTTTTAAAAACTGGAAAATTGTGCCAACTATTACCAAAAAAAACAGCATTGCACCAGATGGTCTTATCTTGTTAATGGAGATCAAACCTCCAACCATAAGATAGAACATGCCTGTAAATAATCGGCCAGTTAAAAATAGATATTTTACATCTTTACCCACCGTTAATAAATACTTGTTTTCACTTTCTCCAGTCACTAAATAATTAAATAACATAGCTGTTATGAAAACGAATATCGAAATCAAGAATATGGTGCTCACCTGCTGATTGATGAATGTTAAAAAATAGATAAAGGCTATAGCATATATCATCGATAGTAAAAACCAAAGCGGCCAAGAGTAATAATTTTCACCAAAGAAAAAGGTACCTCTTATGAACAATATAATATCTTTTTCAAATATCAATTTGTCGGTTGCATATCTCCAAATGGTGATGGGTAGAAATATGATGGTCCAGTATACATATAACCTAACAATTCTTTTCAAGTAAAACCATAGGGTGGTTAATTGATATGTTTTATCTGTTTTTTGATACACTTTTGAGAAGAGGCAAAAACCAGCTGCCATAAAAAAATAAGGAACAACTAAAAGCAATATTGAATTCCATAGCTGATTAAATATAGGATTTTTGATGTCTTTAAAAGGATGGGTGTGCCCAGCGACAACCAAAATGGCAAGTAGGAATTTAGTGATGTCGATTCCTTTGAAATCTTTTTTTGCTGTAAGACATATTTCCATGAGAGCGAGTCTAATTTAGAATTGGGTACTATGGTAATCGCGTAAACCTAAGTTTAAGAATGTTGTGCTATCGATTTTTTATCGCCAAATGGCTATATTTTAAATTAAGGGGAAAGCTTGTACGATTTAAGCATTATAACCTATTTGTGTTAGTCTTATTAATATTTTTTTCTTAAAGCGATGCCCTATATATCAGCTATTGGCTAATATTTTTCGTTAAAAATACTATCAAGGTAAATGAACTGTGTACGTATTGATTAGTTAATTTACGGGTTTTCTTCCAACATCTTAACTCATCCATAAGGCTAAACAATCGAATTTAATACCTTGTTTGTGCAAGAGTAATGTGTAACATAAGGTATACACTTAATGGGCAAATAGCGCTAATCATCATTTGCCCCTGTTTATTTTTAATTATCTAAATGGCCTAACCAACGTAAAGGTGAATATTTATCTCTAATACAAGTGCTTAAAATTAAATTTGAAACACCTTCAAAGTTCTCACTGTTACTTAACAGTACCACTGCAATGCCCTTTTGGGGAAAAGCGACAAAGTAGTTTTGGTTTGCCTCACCATGACCAGTATGAAAAAATGCACGGCCTACTTGGCTTTGGAATACTCCAACACCCAGTCCCCAAGCCAAATGGATTTTATCATTTTCAAGCGTTAGGCTATCCCTTAAAGGACCAAATCCGCGTTTACTTTTCACATCGATTTGAGAAGAAAGCATTTGCGTGTATAATTCTTTCGACAAGCCTTTTTTCAACATCAAATTGACCACAAACTTTGCATAATCAAAAGCAGTGGTGACCATTGAACCAGCTGCCCGGCTTTCAAGTCTTTTTTCAGCCCCATAAATTTTTCCATCTTTATAATAGGCCAAAGAGAAGTTACTTTCAAATGCTGGATTCCAAATCATAGAAGTATGGTCCATATGCAATGGTATAAAAACCTCTTCTTTGGCCAGTTGCTCTAATCGTTTGCCCGTATATTCTTCCATCATAAAGCCAAGCAGATTTAGTCCTTCATTAGAATAGTAAAATTTTTCGCCAGGTCTGACAATCAGATCGACTTTCCCTTGGTATAAGCCTCGTAATATAGGCATGCCTGAACTATGGCTTAAAAGCATTCTTGAAGTTATTTTATTAAAACTAACAGGATCATTGCCTAGATCTTTCCATTTGGTATATTGGCCTATCGGTTTTTTTAGGTAATGTTGAACAGGTATATCCAGTTTAAATATGCCTTTTTCTACCAGGCGAAGAAATAAGTAGGCACTTATCGTTTTAGTAAATGATGCAGCATACATAACGGTATTGTCTTCAATTTTCAATTCCTTTTCCATATTTCTAGAACCGAAGTTTCCTGTCCAGACAGTTTGGTTGTTGTTGATGATGGCTACTTGTAGACCTATAATTTTTGAACTGTCCACAATATGGGCTAACCGATCTGTTAATGTTGCCATAGAAATAGTTTGGCCATTCAGCTGTTTAACTGTAGTGACCTGCTGCGCAGATGAAATGAAGTAAATACTACAAAATAAGGTCGTCATTAATTTTTTCATGATTTGTTTTTTATCAAATCTCTGATGAAATTAAAAGATAAACAACGACATCTTTGCGTCAACTGCACGACAAATTGGCCTTAAGTTGTCTTAAGGCTTGTTTTTGACTATTACTTCTATTGCATCTTTAAGAAGGGATAAGAGAAGGGGTATTTTACCTCAGGTTGGTTGATAGACCGGAATAAGTTGACCAGGGTAACGATGACCATAAAAGCATAGATTAGAAGGGTTAAGGGGAAACCTACCGGGAAAAAATAAACCATCAAAACAATGGATGGAAAAAACAGGATGGTAAAGGTAATATGAAAGTTGAGCACCTGCTTGCCCTGTTTATCGAAATCAATGTTTTCATCCTTTTTAAGGATCCACAAGATAAAGGGTAATATGATATTTAATATGGGAAACCCAAGTCCTAAAAGGGCAAGCAGGTGAAAAAGAGGGACTATGGGCAATTGTTTTGTCGTTTCTTTAGGTACAGCATTACTTTCCGGTACATCCATTAACAGTTTGGCTTCTATATCTAGGCAGTTGGCCAGTATCTTTAAGGTATGCATATGCGGAACAACAGCCCCTTTTTCAATACGTTGGATTGTTCTTGTGGTTACCCCAGACAATTCAGATAGTTGTTCTTGGGTTAGTCCTTTTTTTCGACGGTAAGTGGCAAGTTTGGAGGTAAGCATATTTTTATGCTACTAAAATCGACAAAAAATCTGATGGCAACAACAAGCCAAGGGCATATACCTTTTAACTCCTTAAAAAGTTTTAATGTGATCCATTAGGAATTAAAATGTTTACTCCAGCCTGAACAGCAGTACCAGCAAACCTGTTTTTTGCTGCAAAGTTTTGAGTGATCCTAGCCATCACCCCAACTTTCATTGGCGTGATCCAATAAGAAACAAAACCACCTATGCCTGCTATGCGATCGGAAACAAAACCGCCATTAGTGCCTTTATCATCACTAATCTGACTGGTATAATGACTAAATAATCCGACCATATCTCCTCTATTATTTAATAAATACGAACTTCCCAGATCAAATGTCAAGTGGCTTCCTTCTTTGAAGTCTGTATCTTTTTGCCATTGGTTGATTTCCATTGTGGCGGCGAGAGTAACACTCACCTTGGAATCTGTTTTTACATTTCCCGCTACTCTAATGTTGTGAGACCAATAGCCATGCCCTCCATTGTCTAGGTCGTGCGGTTTATATCGGCCTGTAGGAGCCCAGGCACTATAATTAAGGGCGTAGCTAAATTTACCTTTAGTCCACGATAGCCATACAGGTTGTATATACATATCGCCGAATCCTAGGCTTTTATTGGTAAATACATAATTGCCAGAACCCGTTTGACTAGAATAATAATCTAAAGCAATACTGGCAGTTGGACTATTCAGTGTGGGAATAATCATCATTCCCCAATTGGCGCCCAATATTTTACCTTTGCCACCATAAATAGCCATTAAAATAAAAGAATTGGTAACCACGTTTTGTTTAATGTTAAGGGAGGTAGGATTTCCTGGTGCAGGGTTAATAAGCACATCCGATTTATTTCCTGCAGCATTATGGTAATCCATATTTGCATACCCGTACCAAACTGGAATGATCCAACCTGGATGAGGTGCAAAGTAGTCGCCTGGATTAAACGATGAACCAGAGTAATGACCTTGCGAAAAAGTGGGTAGACTAATAGAAATAACCAGAAGTACCATAAGGGCTGTTTTTTTCATAATGAATGTTTTGGGTTAAGAGCGATTATTTTTTTGTTAAGAGAAACTTAGCGATGGCATGGTAAGCAGGAAGCGAATAGGGATCGTTGGCCGAATTACTGGCTATAGGGTTTGAAGCAAACCTCACAATGACCATATCTGCTTTTGGATCGATGTAGATGACTTGACCATGCACCCCCCGTGCGCAAAAAGCACCATGCTCATTATGGCTTATCCACCACATATCTCTGTAGCTCCAACCTTTAAGTAGAGAGTAGTTAGCTTTTTCAAATGCACTTTTATTGCCTCCTTTTTGAATGTCATCTATGGCCGATTTTGGAATGATCTGTTTTCCATTGCCTATTCCATGGTTCAAAATAAGTTGCCCAAAACGTGCCATATCCCTTAAACCCATATTAAATCCCCCACCAGCAAATGCAGTGCCTATCGCATCAACAGAATAATAGGCATCTTGCTCCATGCCCATTTTGCGCCATATTTTCTCAGATAAAACTTCAGCTAATGGCTGCTTCGTAACACGTGTAATAATCCAGCCCAAAACATCGGAGTTTACGGTCTTATAGCCAAATGCTTCGCCGTGTACCCCATTTTTTTTAACAGTGGGAAGGTATTCATAGTAGGTCTTAGGCCCATTATAATCTTTTGGCTTTGGCAATGGATTTCCTGCAGCCGAAAATTGCCAGATTTCTGCATTTGGATCAGCATAATCTTCACTGAATTTCAACGCAGTAGTCATATCCATTACTTGTCTAACAGTGGCATCGCCAAAAGCTGAGTTTTTAAGCTCAGGGATGTAATGTGAAACCAACTTACTGGTATCTATTAAACCTTCTCTAGCCAGCATGATACCTAAGGTTCCGGTAATGGATTTGGTAACTGACATGGCTGCATGCTGCCCATCTTGTTTTAATGCACCAAAATATTTTTCATATACAATTTTTCCGTGATGCATGACAATAATACCATCTGCATAAACCTTTTTTAGAGACTCTTCCCAAGTAATAGGCTTTTTTTCTCCTAAAGGGATGAACTTCACCTGATCAATCTCTTTTATCAAATTGATAGCCATTGGATTTGCATTGCCCAAGCCACGGGAAACATTAGTTGTGGGCATAAATTGTCGCATGTGCGAAGTGCTCCATCTAAGGGCAGGGAATTGGAAAAAGCTTCCATCCTCAAAGTATAGCGTCCGATCTGCGGGAGGCGGAGACCCCTTCATCCATCCCATTTTTATGGGATCGCTTTCTGCAGCACTTAAAATTTCTGTTTTTTTTTCCTGGGCATCCAGATTTAGGCTCCCAAGTATCAGCAGGAATGCCAATACACAAGAACAAAAACGAGTGTAGCGTTGTCCCATGTCTATAATTTTAATTATAACACAAAATCAATTGTTTGGTTTTTGAAAATGGAAAAAACTAACTTGATTTTTATTGTCTTGATGATTTTTTACATCAGAGAAATGAAACCTTAGTTAAATAGGGTTGTTATCCATATCGCTAGATGTTTTTTATGTTAACAATTATAGAAAACTTACCAATTCATGTTTTTGGTGTAAAGGCCAGTGGTCAGGTTAACGCAGAAGATCTTAAGAAAGTATTATTGCTCGGCTTACAGTCTCTCGCTGAAAAGTATAGTGAAATTTACTATATGCTCGTGTTGGAAACCAAGGTTGAAAACTTCACGGCAGGTGCGTGGTTTCAAGATATGCTGGCAGGTATAAAGCACTTTAGCCAATGCAAAAAAATAGCCATTGTTGCCGATCAGAAAGCGGTAAAGAATTTTACAGACGGCTTCCATTACATTACAGCAGGCAAAGCTAAAGATTTGCCGTGAACAAGCTCGGTGAAGCCCTTGATTGGGTAAGTAGAACTGATTAAAATGATCAATTTGAGGGGCTTGCAGCTGTTTGCTTAAGGTGTCATTGTGCAATAGCTTTTCAAGGTATTCTTTTTTGTTTAGACATTTGAAGGAGAAAGATCGTACATTTAATCTAATAATCTAATGATGTTTATAGCTACTATATGAAATGAATTGGTTGTTACTAGGTGAAATCGTCTATGTACTTATTGTGATAGCGGTATGCTTAAGAGTGGTGTATGATACCCGTACTACCACCAAGACTTTGGCCTATCTGCTCATGATTGTTTTTCTGCCATTTGTAGGGATTTTTATTTATTTCTCATTTGGCATTAATTATAGGAAGAACAATATGTATTCCAAAAAGCTATTTGAAGATGAAGATATGGCCAACAGATTAACGAACATTCTAAGCAATTATTCTAAGGAGGCTTTTGAAAAAGGAAATGAAGCGTTGAATAATCATCAGAATATTGCCAAAATGTTGCTGAAGGAGAGTTTTAGCCCAATTACCTACCATAATGAACTCCAGCTATTGAATAATGGGGAAGAAAAGTTTCCAGCAGTACTGGGGGCATTAAAAGAGGCAAAGAAGACCATTCACTTTGAATATTACATTTATGAAGATGATGACATAGGCAGACAAATAGAACAGGTATTGATACAAAAAGTTGGTGAAGGAGTGTCGGTAAGGTTTATATACGATGATTTTGGCAGTAGCGATATCAGAGGAAAATTAGTAAAACGGTTAAAACAGGCTGGGGTAGAGGCTATGCCTTTCCTAAAGATCAAATTCGTAGCGCTGGCAAATAGGCTCAATTACCGAAACCATAGAAAAATCATTGTAATAGATGGTCAGGTAGCATTTGTAGGGGGGATAAATGTGAGCGATAAATATATAAATGGGAATAAGAATAATGATTTATATTGGAGAGATACCCACTTGAAGATTACAGGAACTGGTGCTTGGTACCTTCAATATGTTTTTCTTTGTGATTGGCAATTTTGTAGTGGGGAAAAAGTGGAACTCTCGGCAGATTTCTTTCCCCGAAGACCGGAACAGCAAAACCCAGGAAAAATGCTACAGATTGCAGCCAGTGGCCCTGACAGTAGAAATTCAGTTATCTTGTTTACTATTTTACAGGCCATTTATTCGGCTAAAAAAGAAATTTGCATAACCAGCCCATATTTTATTCCTGGTGATGGCCTGCTTGATGCCCTAAGTATTGCTGCATTGAGCGGTGTAAGGGTAAGGATATTGGTGCCAGGTATTTCTGATTCTAAATTGGTCAATGCAGCGGCCAGTTCTTATTATAGCGATTTGTTGGACTGTGGGGTAGAAATCTATAAATATCAAAAGGGATTTATACATGCAAAGACTCTGTTTATTGATCGGGAGGTAGGCATGATTGGCACGGCAAATATGGATTTCAGAAGTTTTGACCTGAATTTTGAGGTGAATGCCATTGTATATGATAAGGACTTTGTTATGGGAATGGCCGAACAATTTGAAATTGACCTGTCCAACGCTGAAAAAATTGACCCTTTCAGGTGGCAGAATAGAAGAGGATATCTTAAATTTTTAGAACAGCTGGCTAGGTTGATGTCGCCATTACTTTAAAAAAAAACATCCATCTATTAGGATGGATGTTTTTACCAATTTATGAAGGAATCTAATTAGCTGATCTTAACATTAATTGCATTCAAGCCTTTTTTACCTTGCTCGACGTCGTAGGTTACGGTATCATTCTCGCGAATGTTATCCAATAAACCTGATGAATGAACAAAGATTTCGCTATCACCATTCGATGGTACGATAAATCCAAAACCTTTAGTTTCATTGAAAAATTTTACTGTTCCTTGTTGCATTATAAAGTATTTTAATTGAGCTCAAATGTAATTATAATTTATTGGTAATCAAAATATTGTTTTATTTTTAATTAATTTTTTGAAAAAATATTTTGTTTTGATCTGTGTTTTTGAAAAAATATTTTAGGGTGTTATTGTTTGATTAGAGACTATTGAAGCTACTTTTCCAATGTTTTATAAGGAAGAATTAACGGGTTATATGATTAACGTAAGTGTCCAAAATAGAAATTTATAAAAATGACTATTTTGATATTAAACGTGCTTTTCTGTAAAAAATAATTAAAAGCTCCTCTTCACTTTAGGGTCTGTGATGATAATGTAATCGCCCAGTTCTTTATATTTTCCCCAATCCGGCTGGTCAAAATCATCTGCGGAAAAAGATGAAATGTTAAGTATTTTCAGTTTGGGAGCATATTTTTTGAGTTGTGCATAAGTGCCTAATCTTTCATCACTGTGAAAACGGCCATTTACCTGGAAAATCTTTTTGCCTTTGTTGGCCTTTGCATACTTGGCAATAGACCAGGCCATGGTAGCATCCCAAAAATTTTGTGTTTGATAAACTTTCATGTTGCCCATACCATGTCCACCTAGAAGGGCTAAAAACTTTTCATAATACCGTCCGGTCAAAGTATCAATGGGAAGAGGGGCTAAAAGCTGTTTAGAGCCCGCAGGTAATAATCTGAGTACCTCCAGTCCATTTTTAGTTACGGCATTACTGTATCGTGTAGCGGCATTGCCGCCAACAACATCTAATTTTTCACTTTTGGCAAATTCTATCATTGGCCGGTAGTCTTTATAGTTGTTCCAGGCCCTGCTTTCCTTTATAAAGTTTTTTTCATTGATGATGCCCAATAAATACTCATTAATAACGGGTTGTACATCGGTATGGAACATTTCTAATGTTAAAGCCATTTTGTTCTCGTAGCTCATGGACAGTTGTTTTAAAAGGCTGGCTTCTAAATAATGGCCTATAGAGTCGTTGTGTTCCTCACCAAAAAATAATACATCTACATTTTTCATGTCAAGAACAATGTCATCCAACGAAATGGTCTTCTGTTTTTTGGCGTCGTAGATTTTGTAATATTGGCTCAGATCTTGAGCTTCTGCAACAAATGGCAATAGAAATAGGATAGCAACGATTGATCTGTACATGTTGATGAACGATATTAAATGAATTGAACTTTCAAAATAACGAATTATTTTACCGATAAATTAATGCTTTTTACCGATAATTGAATGCTGAACAGCTGTCTTTCGTTGTACAGCCTAAAGGTTAGCTATACTTTTAGGCATATTAAAAACGAAGGACATGGAAAATATTAATAAAAAAGAGATGATCAACCGCTCAGGAAAAGTTTGGGCCGGCCTTTTTATCATTGGAATAGGCTCGCTTTTATTGCTAAACAATTTTGGACTTCATTTGCCTCACTGGATCTTTAAATGGAGTACTTTGCTTATTGCTATAGGTCTATTTGTAGGAGCCAGACATAACTTTAGAAATAGCGGATGGTTTATTATGGTATTGATAGGCAGCTATTTTACCTTGCGGGATATATTTAGGGACTACGATATGTCCAACATAGTGTTGCCGTTAATGCTGGTAGTGTTGGGATTATATCTTATATTAAAGCCCAAAGGAACAAATAACTTCCATAAGGAAAGATGGAAAAGAAGAAACGACAGATTCAATAGACGATTTGAAAGATTGGATTCCTTTTCCTCACCAAATCCAAACGAACCTGCAGCTCCTAATCATGATAAAACTTATAGCAACCATGATTATATAGACTCTGTAAATGTATTTGGCGGAAGTCAGCAGACTATTTTTTCGAAGAATTTAAAAGGTGGGGAAATTACAGCCATATTTGGTGGGGGCGACCTTAACCTTACACAGGCAGATTTCCAAGGTGAAATTGTGATTGATGTAACCGCTATTTTTGGAGGCCTTAAGGTCATTATTCCACCAACTTGGCAAATCAAATCGGAAGTGACTGCCATTTTTGGAGGTGTGGACGATAAAAGGGCTATTCAGCCCATTGAGCAGGACCAAAATAAATTAGTGATATTAAGAGGGGTGGTTTTATTTGGAGGAGTAGAAATTAAGAATTATTAATCGATCGCTCACCTAAATCAAACGTTGTGACCACAACCCCATTATCAAAAAAGCAGATACGACAGATATCCAGTGTGATATTGATATGCTGGATGGCTGTCTGTGCTGCTATACTTTATTTCTTTTTTAATTTTTCTTGGCCAATAGCACTAGCAGATAGCATGGTGAGCAATGGCCTATTGGCATTGGGATGTATCGTAGTGAGTAATATGCTGGGCTACTATCAGCCAAAAAATGAAAAACTACTATATGTATTATTATTGACGGTAGTTTTATCTTTTATTATTGTTTGGATATCCAGACAGTCGCTTAGTTTATTGTTTATCAATCAAGGTAGTTACCTTAATTTTTTAGACCTGTCAGATATTTTTAAATCGGCTATTGCATTTATATGTTTGGCCTGGTGTGCCCTAGCCAATATTTTATGGTACAGGTTGGAAGAACAATCGGAAATGCAAAGTCGAATGTTGGCTACACAAAATCTGGCTAAAGAGGCAGAACTGAACAAGCTTCGTCACCAGTTACAACCGCATTTTTTGTTTAATAGCCTGAACTCTGTTTATGCCCTGACTATTGTAAATCCTACCGAAGCAGGAACAATGATTACTAAACTGGCCGCTTTTTTACGAGGTACTTTAAAACGCGACGATGAAATTTGGGTAAATGTTGCAGACGAAATGGAATATATCCAGCTATATTTGGACATTGAAAAAGTTCGCTTTAGCCATCGGTTAAATATCGATGTAAATATTGCAGAAGATACTTTGGGGCTTTGCCTACCAGGTACATTATTGCAGCCTATAGTTGAAAATGCCATTAAATTTGGTTTATATAATACTTCAAAAGCAATTACCATTACCATTCATGTAAAATTAGAAAATAGGGTGCTTACCATTTGTGTAACCAACCCGTATGATCCTGAAATGAAAGCCAGTAAAGGTACTGGGTTTGGACTGTCGGCCATAAGAAGACGTTTGTATTTGCTTTTTGCAGACAACAATTTGCTGCAGACCGAAACACAGCACGATAATTTGTATATTACTACGTTAAAAATACCTCAAAAAGATGATCAAAACCATATTAATTGATGACGAGGCTCTTGCCAGAGATATAGTAAAGCACTATTTAAAAGCTTTTCCGAATATCGAGATCGTAGCTGAGTGTTTTGATGGTTTTGAAGGATTAAAAGCTATTGCACAGCACCAACCTGATCTTATCTTCCTGGATATTCAAATGCCTAAAATTAGTGGGTTTGAGATGTTGGAGTTGGTAGAGAAACGTCCAGCCGTAATTTTTACTACTGCATTTGATGAATATGCCATCAAAGCCTTTGAGGTAAATGCAGTAGACTATCTTTTAAAACCTATTGAACAGAACCGTTTTGAACAGGCCATGCAGAAATTACCAGCTAAATTGGCCAAAGGCGATGAAAGCAAGGCGCTTTTGGAAACAGCCTCTCTTTCGCCCGCACAAAACAATAGGGTAGTGGTTAAGAATGCAGGCGTGATCAAGATTATTCCCGTTGATTCCATACATTATATTGAAGCAGATGATGACTATGTGAAGCTGAGTACTACTGATGGAAATTTTCAAAAAAACAAGACCATGAGCTTTTTTGAGCAAACTTTAGATCCTGCACAGTTCATTCGCATCCATCGTTCCTATATCATTAATTTGGCACAGGTCACCAAAATTGAATTAAAAGAGAAAGAAAGTTATGTTGTTCTGCTCAAATCGGGTATTTGGTTACCGGTAAGTAAAACTGGTTATGTAAAATTAAGGGCTGCTTTGGGAATATAGAAAGGAGTAAACTTATCTTATATAAGATAATTATCTGCAGAAAATAAGAACAATTTTAAACACCCCTTGTTTAAGTTATAAATCAAATCAATTAACAGATACTTAACTTAAACATCAGGATCATGGGAAATTTACTTTATGTAATTGCAGTAATTTTAGTCATTATTTGGGCAATTAGTTTTTTAGGAGGCTACTATACAGGAGGCATTATCCACGCTTTATTAGTCATTGCTATCATAGCAATCATATTGAGGGTAATTAGAGGTGCTGCATAATAATAAATAATCAGCTTGGTAGATCGTTAGGTCTGTCAGGCTGATTTGCTGAGCAACTAATGCTTTTTAATTTCTGTAATGATAAATTTCGCTCGTTCCATTATGCTTGCTTTGGGCACTTCTATAAGTTGGTAGCCATATAATTCATAGGTGTCTTTCATTTTATGGAAGGTACATACAGCTTCTTCCCATGTCTGCTTTCGTTCCTCGTCGGTTTGGTATATTTTCTGCCATGGTGGAAGTATAAAAACCTTTTTATTGTATAAATATGTTTTAGCCGTTTCTTCCATTTCGGTGTCTATTGCAATGTTGTTCATTTTGGCATAACAATGTGTGTCTAAAATACCTCGATCAAAAAGACAGTTTTTTTGTGGCGCCTGTTTAGCTGTTTTCATATAGCTATCGATCGATTGGTCTAGCATTATCTTGCTGTAATTTTCTTTGTTTCTCCAAGGTAAAGCTTCTCCATTAATTTTTATTTGTTGTTTAATGATTTTTCTTGCCACTTCGGGTACAATAAGAAAATGTGATTTTAAATAAGTGAGTAACGTGGTCTTGCCAACACCCGGTCCGCCAGTAACTATATAAAAATTGGTTTGCTCAAAAAAATGTTTGCGCATAATTGTAAAAATGGAAAAATTTGTAGTTTGGAATAGAGAAAATAACCTTCTAACGAACGATAGGTTGTTTTATAAAGGTAATTCTTTTTTGACTACTTATCAAATAGGTGGAATGGAAAATCGAAAATAGGCTAAGTATGACTATCTTTGTTTTTCTAAAAATAAAAATAAATACCTGTTGCAATTGTGGAATAATCACTTTATATTTGCACCTCTTATTTAAAAACTCTAGTTAAGATATTATACAGTTATGAAAAGAACATTCCAACCTTCGCAAAGAAAGAGAAGAAATAAACATGGCTTCCGCGAAAGAATGGCTACAGCAAACGGTAGAAGGGTATTAGCTTCTCGCCGTTCAAAAGGAAGAAAAAGATTAACAGTTTCTGACGAGCGTCGTCATAAATCATAATTTTTGATTGCGCCACCTTGTAGGTGAGGCAGAGCAGTCATTCTGCAAAATAGCAATCAAAAAATGAACACATTTAAAAAAGAAGAGCGTTTATGTAGCAAAAAGTCTTTAGACTTGCTATTTAAAAATGGCTCTTCTTTTTTGTTGTACCCTTTTCGGGCTACCTTCCTTTTTGTGCCAGATGTGCACTCTCAACCAGTTCAAGTGGTTATAAATGTGGCCAAAAGACGTTATAAGCATGCTGTAGATAGAAATTTGGTCAAACGACGCACCCGAGAAGTTTATAGGCTATATAAAGCTGCCGAGCTCTATGCATTATTGCCCAATAAAAATCAACTTTTATTGTTGGGGCTACAATATGTAGGGAAGGAAATTTATCCCTACGTTTTCTTTGAGAAGAAGCTTGTGCTATTATTGAAGAAACTAATTGCGCAGATTAAAGCCCATGAAACTAATTAAGATTCTGTTTTCTTGGCTATTTTTATGGCTAATTAGGCTTTATCAATTGCTGTTGTCGCCTTTATTGGGAGCAAGTTGCCGTTTTACGCCTACCTGTTCGCAATATGGAATAGAGGCCATTAAAAAGCATGGTCCATTTAAGGGTGGCTGGCTAACGGTAAAACGTATTGCGAGCTGCCATCCCTGGGGCAGACATGGTCATGATCCGGTACCTTAAAAAGTATAAAGTTATGAGTTCGAAATGAATTTAACTTATAACTTTGCACCGTAAATTTTCAACTTCTAAATGTCTACAATACTTCAAATTGAAACCGCCACGCAGGTGTGCGCAGTTGCCATATCGGTAAATGGAAAAACCATTGCTGTGAAAGAAGAAAAAGCATCTCATATCCATGCAGCTAGCCTTACGCTATTTATAGATGAGGTAATGAAGTTGACAGGTATTTCTTATAAGCAGCTCGATGCTATTGCGGTAAGTAAAGGGCCTGGCTCCTATACGGGACTGCGTATAGGCGTATCTACGGCAAAAGGTCTTTGTTTTGCTCTAGATAAACCACTTATAGCAATCAATACCTTGGAAATGATGGCAAATGGTTACTTGTTACAGCATCCAAACTTTGGAGGTTTAGTATGCCCTATGATAGATGCCCGTAGAATGGAAGTGTTTACAGCGGTATATGATCATAAATTGGCCGAAGTAGAATATACTCATGCAAAGATTATCAACGATAAAAGTTTTGTACTAGAGCTACAGAATAATTATGTGGCATTTATAGGCGATGGAACGGAGAAGTGCAAAGAAGTTATTGTCAATCCAAATGCACATTTTTCTGATCTCAATTTTAATACGGCAGCTAATATGAGCAATTTAGCCTACGAGGCTTTTTTGAAAGGAAAATTTGAAGATGTAGCTTATTTCGAACCCTTTTACCTCAAAGATTTTGTGCTAACTACCCCAAAGAAAAAGGTTTAGTTGTTTTTTTTCTTGAATATGCCAAAAAGACTACCGAAAAAGCTTTTTCGGTCTTTATACTTGCCTACACCTGGCATCCAGCTCATGTTTTGGGGATGTTCTACTATATAGCCTATTTTAAAGGCTATGCCCATATAAACAGAACCTCTGTTATAGCCGGTAGCCTGTGCTTCATTATTTTTTATAATTTCTTTACTGGCGTAATAGCTTTGTATTACATCATTGGTACCTAAGAACATTTCAAAATTGGGCGTTTGGATCATTCCCTGTATCCCTAATCTAAATGTTTGATCTAAGTTATAACTGGGAACGGCACTAAAAGAAAGCAGACCCGATTTTATAGTGTTGACAAAAGCCGCTTCACCAAATTTGTTGAATACATTTTTGGTAAGGATTAGGCTTGGTGTATAAGGACCAAATGTTTTGGAGATTAAAAAGTCGGCACGGGTATTTATAGGTGTGTAGAAAGCTTTTTGTTCGCCACTATCTTCTGCAATTTTGTTCATTGCCTTATACATTTTATTCTCTGCATCAGGGCCTGTAATATCTGAAATTTCACGACTGATATCGAAACTGCCAGAAAATGATTTTTTCTTGCCCCATCTTATGAAACCTAGATCTTTAACATTGGCCATAAGCAATATGCCCGATTTTGTAGTATGGGTGGTGCCCAAGGTTATAGATAGGCCCAGGTTTTTAAAAGGTAATAATTTTGAGAAGCTGATTTTATTGTCTTCTGGATAATTTAGTTTGAAATTGCCGGCTAATTGGATATTCATCTTGTTATTGGCCGGATCAATGGACACTGAAGATTGATCCGCATGGAATTCACTATAACCTATACCGCTCAACAAACTTAGTTTAGTGCCAAATGCCCAACGCTTATTGTAGTTTTCACGATAGTTAAAACTGATCTGGTGATAGGTCTGCAGCTTATTGTTGTTGTTAAAAACATTTATTCTGGGTATACTGCTAAAACGTTTAAAGGTGTCAAAAAAACCAAGACTTTCATTTTCCGAATAATTGATTTCTGTTTCCGAACGAATTTGCCAGGAAAAGCCCATTTCACTATGATATTTGTGGTATTTGAACATTCTAAAGCTCAAGAGATAAATATTAATGCTTTCTCTGGTGGTTTTGTCTAATGGGCCGCTTCGGGTATGGCTATAGCCAGTATTGATCAATTTTCTGAGTGCTTCATCTGAATTTCCTTTGTTAAGGCCACTCAGATCTAGATAGGGCAATAGAAAATTTGAAGCATATTGTCGGGAGGAATCCAAGGTAAAAGCCTTTTGTGCAGGATTTTCGAATGTATCGAATAAGGTCTTAGTGTTAAATAATGCATATTGTTGGGCATGGGTACCCATCGCGACAAATAAGATCAATAAGGAGCAAATCAGCTTTCTTTTCATACCATTACTTGTTGATAAAGATAACCGTTTTGAAGTCAATTTACCACATCCTAATTTGTTAAACTGTCCAATTTAATTTCTTTTTGTTGCTTTAAAAGTAAAATATTGCTCAGAAAACGTCCATTATCGGAAGAAAGTTGATAACCGAAGGCATTGTATGATTTGAGGCCGTCTTCAGATTTATACTGCTTGTAATATGCTGCTCTAAGGTTTCTGCCAAAGATGTCGTTAGAGTTTTTGTGGTTTACATAAATAGATAATGTGGCAGAACTGGAAATTTGATCCTTAAACTGCATATATACTGCATTGTTTACCAATAGTTTGTTGTTTCTATAGCTGTTAAGGAACACTTTTATGCTACTGGCATTATTGGCGATGACAAAGTAATTATCTATGATGGTATAGAAGGGTCTTTCAAATTTTTTAAATGGTTCTCCAAAGAAGTAGTACAAGAGGTCAGCTTCTTTGAAAATCCTTATTTCTGGCTCATATTCAGTACTAAGATCCAATAAGAGCTGCCCCAATTTGTCGCCATTTTCTAGTGCAAGCAGACCAAATTTCTCGCCTGAGCTTAATTGAAAAGTGGCGAGTTGCTTATTGAAATATTTAGGGAAAGTTTGATAGATATCAATTCTGTATTTTTCATTCAGTTCTTTTAGCGTTTTCGCTATTTTTTCAGCTTCTTTATGATCTTGCTGCCAGTTTTTAAAGGCACTGTTCCATTTTTCTTTATCTGTTATTGCAAAAATGGTATAATTGGCAGTTTGTTCTGGGAAAGCTTGGTCGATAAATATTTTTTGTTCCTTTTGGTCTAAATATAACCTATAATAATTGTTTTTGTCTTGTATATCGGTATAGCCGTTCAACAATAATTTTTCGCTACTGAAATTATAATTAAATGATGCATAGGTGTTTTGTCGGTTAAAGATATTCAACTCTCCGTTAATATTGCTGTTCAGTATGCTCTTTAATAATTTAGGGATTTTATTATAGTCAATATAAATATTGGCAAGTGTGTTTTTGCCAAAGCGGTTGTTCTGTTTAATGTAAGCAGCAAAGTCATTCTTGGTGTGATTGTCAATCAGGTTGACCAATGCATCAGGGGAATTGGAAACGATCATCGTTTTTTTATCTGTGATCAGGTAGCAGAAACTACTATCGGGGAAAGTAAGCTTGCTGTATGCACCGTTCTTTTCTATCTTAAACTCTTTGTTGTTGCCCAACTGTATTAATCTATTCTGATCGATCTCGAATTTAGCTTGTGTGCTTATGATAAAATCGACCTGATTATTTTTTCCCGGTAAAAAACCAATGTAGATATTTTCTCCATCTACAAGTTGGTTTATAGGCTTATTTATGCTTAAGTTTTGTTGCAGGGCAATTAAGGTCTTGGTTTTTTTTGCACCCAATAGCTGACCGAGAATGCGCTGTCCGTTTAAGATTTCAAAAAAAGATTTGTCATTTTCGAAGGTAAAAACGATACCCGAGTTTTTGGATACAATATTCAGTGGATGATCATTGCTGTTGTTCTCTGTATTTAAGTTCGAAAAATATAGATAGGCCATTACAGCGGTACCTATGATCAATATGCTAAGTGTAAAATATATTCTTTTCATGCCTATGAAGAACAAATTTAATTTAATTTTATGATTAGCGATATTGTAAGGTCATTTTATTAATTTAGCAAGATTAAAAGCCGTTACTCATGAATAAACGAATTATCCTAACAGCTGCTTTTTTTGGGGCATTAGCGGTAATATTAGGCGCTTTTGGAGCCCATGGCCTCAAGCAGATTATTTCGCCCGATCAATTGCTTACCTGGCAAAAAGGAGTTGAATACCAGTTTTACCATACCTTCGCTATATTATATCTTTCAACTTTTGCACGTTATAAGAACAAGCTCATCAGCCTTTCATTTTTGTTTTTTAGTTTGGGGATTATCTTGTTTTCTGGTTCGTTATATTTATTGTCGCTAAAAGACGCCTATCACTTAACTTTTACCAGTTATATAGGACCAATTACCCCGATAGGCGGGCTATGTTTTATTATAGGATGGTGCTGCTTATTTTTTGCTGCCCTAAAAGATAAATAATGCAATTTGCCGAATCAGATTTTTCTGAAAGAGAAACCTTGTTTGTAGAGGTTATTCTTCCATTATCGTTAGCGATCAACTACACCTATCGTGTTCCGTTTGAGCTTAACGATAGAATTGCCGTGGGCAAAAGGGTAGTGGTACAGTTTGGTAAGCATAAGATCTATACCGCTCTGATTAAGGGTATGGGCAATGAACCACCCGAGCATTATCAGGCAAAATACATTATTGATGTTGTAGATGAATATCCGGTTGTTAACCAAAAACAATTTGAATTTTGGGACTGGATGACCAGCTATTACCTTTGTAATGAAGGAGAGGTGATGGCTGCCGCACTGCCTACCGGATTAAAGTTGGCGAGCGAAACCATCTTGATTTTAAGAGAAGAGCAACCAGAAGGGGTAGTACTTACAGATAAGGAAGATCTCATTGTGAATGTGCTGGTTAAGCAGCATCGCATAACGATTAATGAAGTTGCGGAGCTGTTGGGGCAGAAAACGGTATACCCCATCATCAATTCATTGATTGCTAAGGAGATTATCGTTGCCGCAGAGGAGGTAGTAGATAAATATAGGCCTTTGCTTAAATCATTTGTAAGGCTAAATCCTTTTTATAGGGATGAAGAAAATTTGAAATTGCTATTTGAGCAGTTGGAAAGGGCGCCAAAGCAATTGGATGCACTTTTGGCTTATTTAAAATGCACCAGAAATGGAGATTTTATGGCCAAAAACCAGCTGCTAGAGGAAAGTGGCTGTGGACAAGGTGCCCTAAAATCGCTTACGGATAAAGAGATATTTGTAGTGGAAAAGCGCCAAGTAAGCAGATTGCATACTAACCACGATGAATTCGAAATCGCTTTTGATCTAAGTAGCGAACAACAAAATGCACTGCATCAAATCAGCACTCAATTTGAAACCAAAGATGTGGTACTTCTTCATGGCGTTACTGCTTCGGGTAAAACACAATTATACATCAAATTGATAGAAGAAGCCATTGCTAATGGAGGTCAAGTTTTGTTTCTATTGCCTGAAATTGCACTGACCACCCAGATTGTAGAAAGAGTAAAACTCTATTTTGGCGATAAAATAGGTGTTTACCATTCTAAATTCAATGATAATGAACGTGTAGAGATTTGGAATAAGGTATTGAATGGGGCCTATCAAGTAATTTTGGGAGCCAGATCTGCAGTTTTATTGCCTTTTTCAGATCTAAGATTGGTAGTTGTTGACGAAGAACACGAAAATTCTTATAAGCAATATGATCCTGCACCGCGTTACCAAGCTAGAGATGCGGCTGTTTTTTTAGCCTTTCTTCATCAGGCCAAAGTGGTGCTGGGTTCGGCCACGCCTTCTATGGAGAGCTATTATAATGCTCAGATAGACAAGTATGGATTTGTGGTATTGAAAGAACGTTTTGGAGGCGTTCAATTACCCTTACAAGAAGTGATTAGTATTGCAGAAGAAACAAAAAGAAAAAAAATGGTTTCCTATTTTACCAGTGTACTGGTAGATGATATTGCAATGGCATTGGAAAATAAAGAACAGGTTATCTTGTTCCAGAACCGTAGGGGTTATGCTACCATTCTGATTTGTGCTACTTGTGGTTATGCCCCAAAATGTGTGAATTGTGATGTTAGCCTTACTTTTCATAAGTCAAGTGGTAAACTGCACTGCCATTATTGTGGTTACCACCAGAGCAGCATTAACATTTGCCCTGCCTGTGGCTCAGTGCATATTGAGCAAAAGGGTTTTGGAACAGAGCGAATTGAAGAAGAACTGAGCTTGATTTTTCCTGAAGCCAGAATTTCGAGACTGGATTTGGATAGTACGCGTACCAAGAATGGGATGCAGCAGATCATTGCCGATTTTCAGGAAAAAAAACATGATATTCTTATCGGTACGCAGATGGTGGCCAAAGGCTTAGATTTTGACAATGTAAGCCTGATAGGGGTGATCAATGCAGATACTCTATTAAATTTTCCCGATTTTAGGGCGTTTGAACGTAGTTATCAATTATTGGCACAAGTGGCTGGTAGAGCTGGCCGAAGAGATAAGCAAGGTAAAGTTTGTATTCAGGCCTATGCCGATGACCACCGTATTATTAAGCAGGTAATTGCGAATGATTATGAGCAAATGTATGCCGACGAACTAGAGGAACGCCGCCAATTCCACTATCCTCCTTTTACCCGGTTGATTTTTGTGAATGTGAAACATAAAGATGCCAATATTCTTAATAAGGCATCACAAACTTTGGCCAATCATTTAAGGGCACAGTTAGGACATAGGATACTCGGACCAGAACAACCTTTGGTAGCGAGGATAAGGAACTATTACATCAAACAGATTATCATTAAAATTGAGCGTACGGTAGCCATTCAAAAAGTAAAGACTGTACTATCTACTACCATCAAAGAGTTTAATGCCCAGAAAGAATTTAAGAGTGTAATTACACAGATAGATGTAGATCCTTATTAATTCTTCCCAATCAAGTGGATTTGTATGCCTATTGAAACCGGATTTAGCAGAGATTCTAGTTTGTTATATTTGGCAAAGGTTCTTGTGTTGGCAGCATCACGTAGTATGGTTTCCTGACGCTCATAGGCATAATAAAAATCAATGCTCGATTCTGCAAAGATGCTCAACTGTTTTAATACATTGATTTTAAAACCCAATACAGGTGAAAGGGTAGCGCCGTTCTTATTGGTAATTGCCGAATAGGTGGCATTGGTATTTAGGGTATTGGTAGAGGTGATTTCGCCGTGGAAACTATTGGCACGAAAACCTAAATCAACAGCAAAATAAGGTTGGATAATAGAATAGTTGAAATTTTTCTCGAAACCGATCTTAATAGCGTAATCTGTTAAATTACCATTTGCGCTTTCGCAATTGTCGCACTGGTTGCTAAATTTAAGATCTCTCTTGAACAAATAATGCCCACTTAACCTAAAACTCATCTGGTTGTCATTAAACCTAATAATACCTCCATTAAACCAGGTTTGGGTATAGTCATCGGTATTGGACTGGTTTAATATCTTTGGCAATTGTCCTATATTAAAAGCTTTTATCCCAATGCTGTAATTATAATTACCATCGAGTTGTGAAAAAGCAGAAGTGCTAATGAATAAAAGAAAAATAAACAATAAGTTTTTGTTCATGCGCTATATAAGTTTAGTCCAAAAATATGAATTATTTGTTACTTCGAGCTGTTTAAAAAGCCTAATAAATTAAGAAACGGTTTTAATTTCGATAAATGTAAAATATTTAGGTTGGTGGGGAAGCCAAGTCTATAGCTCTATATTTGGGTTTGTTGTCCTACACCGAATTATTCCTCTTGAATATTCTCCTATTTTAGAACATTTTCTAGATCTTGTTGAATTGTAGTTTTTTAGCTTGACCAAAGTGCTGGCTGTGGATAAATATTTACAATTTTAGAAGCGGTTTATTTGGTTAAATAAAGAGTTTAAAGCTATTTTTGGGGCAAATGGCATATAAGTTTGTAGATAATTATAGAGAAAAAGGAGCAAGAAAAAAACTTGTAGAGATCTTAAAGGAAAGGGGAATATCAGATGCCAAAGTCTTAAGGGCCATTGCTAAGGTACCCCGTCATTTTTTCTTCGATGAAACATTTTGGAATCAAGCTTACCGGGATATTGCCTTTCCCATTGGCGATGGGCAAACGATATCGCAGCCTTATACGGTAGCTTATCAAACAGAACTACTGCACATTCAAAAAGGAGATAAGGTATTGGAAATTGGTACGGGTTCTGGCTACCAGACCTGTATTTTGATGGAATTGGGTGCAGAAGTATTTACCATTGAGCGTCAGTCTAATATTTACGCCAGAACCATTAAAGTATTGCCTGGAATGGGCTATCATGCTCATTTCTTTTTGGGCGATGGCTCAAAAGGCATAGAGCAACATGCCCCCTATAATAAGATTATAGTGACTGCTGGTGCACCTTTCGTACCCGAGTTATTACTTAAACAATTAAGGATAGGGGGTATTTTGGTTATTCCAGTAGGTGATGAAAAATCACAGAAAATGATTACCGTCATCAGGGTGAGTGAGAACGAATACGATAGAATAGAGCTGGATACGTTTAGGTTCGTGCCTTTGGTAGGTGATCAGGCCTGGTGATAAAATTTACGATTGTAGATTTACGAATTACGATTTGATATAAAAAGTAAAGAGTAAAAAAGGGGTAAAGATAAAGGAACAAGGAGTAAAGAAAAACTTCGCTATATATAAAGTCTTTTATCTTTGCTCTTTGTTCCTTTATCATTGTTCTAACTAAGGACATAACATTTAGTGGGGGTATTGCCCTGTAACCTTAATTCGTAGCCCGAAACGTCAACTAAGGATAAAGCAAGTATTTCTTTCTTATTTGCTTGTATTTGCTTAGGCCTGGTTCCCAGCTTGCCCTAATTTCAGCCTCACTTTTTCCATCAATAATTTGTTGTCTAAAGGTGCCCACACCGATTAATTTTTCTATGGTGAGCATTTGATTGCTCAATTTCGAATTGAAGAAGTCAGCTTTGCGGGGAGAAGCTTTATAGAGCTCCATTATCCATTGGATATTGATTTGTCTGGTTTTCCTAAATATAGAAGTGTCATAGTTTCTTAGGTCAACGCCATAGCATACTTCATCTTTGAATATAGGTGTTTCGGCCATTCCCTTTATGCCTGTAGGTGTGAATGAAAAATCGTAGATCCCTTTGTAATAAGGTGCACCCAATATGGTAAAGGGAAACTTGGTGCCTCTACCGTGGTTTATGTAAATACCTTCAAATAGACAGGTGCTGGGATATAATAAGATAGATTGTGCAGTATTGAGATTTGGAGAAGGGCTAACTGGTAGTACATAAGGCATATCATGTGTATAATTAGCATTTTTGATGACCGTAATCTTGCACTTCAACTTGTCCTTTAGCCATCCTTCGCCATTTAGCATGTGGGCATATTCGCCAACGGTAAGCCCGTGGGCAACGGGAATGGGCTGTATGCCCACGCCAGATTTATATTGAGGGTCTAGTATAGGCCCATCAATTACAAAGCCATTTGGATTGGGGCGGTCAAAGATCATGACTTCTTTTTCATATAATGCACAGGCCTCCATAACATGCTGTAGCGTGTTGATATAGGTATAGAAACGTACACCTACATCTTGTATGTCAAAAATCATTACGTCTATGTCTGCTAAATCTTCCTTGGTTGGTGTGCTGTGTTTGCCATATAAGGAAATGGCTTTAATACCTGTTTTTTGATCAACATCATCATCAACATGGATACCTGCACTTGCATTACCCCTAAAGCCATGCTCTGGACCAAAAATCTTGACAATGTTTACGCCTCTTTTCAATAGGCTGTCTACAGTAGTGGTTTGGCCCATAATAGAAGTGGGATTAACCACCATACCTACTCTTTTTCCTTTTAATAAAGGCAGGTATAGCTCTGTTTGTTCGGCACCCGTTAAAAATTTAGTAGTCTTTGGGCTTGATACCTTGGTTACAGGCTTTTTTTTTGCTGTTTTAGTGGCCTGTCCGCAGGCACTAAAGGTAAATACGGCTAATAGTACCTTTAACAGTAAAATAGATTTGTTCATTTTCAGGTTTTTTTAACATTTGTCCACTAATTCGAATTTGAATCAGCATTTTTGCTAAGGTACAATTTATTGCGAAAAATTGAATGTAGAATATTTCATATCGGGTAGAATATCCCTAAAATCTGAACGGACCTTTTCCAAGCTCATTGTTCGTATTGCCATTGCTGGAGTGATGCTCAGCTTGGCTGTGATGATACTTTCTATCGCCATTATTAAAGGGTTTAAAACGGAAATACAAGATAAGGTGAGGGGATTTATTGGCGATATCCAAATCTATAGGTATGATCTAAATGGTTCTTTTGAAAAATCGCCTTTTGTGCCCAATGATACAACGATCAATAACTTAAAGGGAAATAAAGAGCTGGCTTCCTATTATCCTTTTGCTACAAAACCAGCCATCATTGTGGCCAATGGCGAAGTAGAGGGCATTAATTTTAAGGGAATTGAGCAAAGCTACGATTGGAGCTATATTAAGAAGCATTTAATAAGTGGAAAGGTTATTGATTTTGCTGACAGTGCCAAGGCGATGCAGCAGATATTGATTTCGGAGTATACGGCCAAACGGTTGATGCTTAAGAAGGGAGACAGTTTTATCATGCATTTTGTTCAAGATCCGCCCAGAAAACGTAAGCTTACCATTGTGGGTATTTATTCCATTGGTATAGAAAATATAGACAAGAGTTTTGCCATAGGTGACCTTAACCTGATCAGGCGATTAAATAATTGGGAACCCAACCAAATGGGGGGAATTGAAGTCCGTATTAAAGATTTTAAGAAGTTGAAGGTGGTAGCCGATGAAGTTTACAATAACCTGGAGCTTAAACTGAGATCGAGATCGGTAGTAGAGAGTACGCCAGAAATTTTTACCTGGTTGTCATTGCTGGATGTAAATACAAAGGTGCTGTTGATACTCATGCTCATTGTAGGTGTGATCAATATGATTACAGCCTTATTGATCATGATCTTGGAACGGACCAATATGATCGGTATTCTAAAAGCCATGGGGATGAAGAACAGCAGCATGATGAAGATTTTCCTTTATAATGCGGTATATCTGGTGGGAATTGGCTTACTTCTGGGCAATATCTTGGGCCTGGGGCTTGCCTTTTTACAAGAATACACTCACCTGTTTAAATTGGACCAAACCAATTATTATTTAGCTTATGTCCCGGTGGAAGTTCATTTTACGGATGTATTATTGCTCAATATCGCCACTATAGTAATTTGTACAATGGTATTGATCATTCCTTCCATGTTGGTGAGTAGGATCAGTCCTTTGAAAGCGATTAGGTTTAAGTAGGAGACCTGTAAGTTTTACCTTATAATTTTTTACCTCCTTAGAAACCTAAGTATACTTAAGCATTTCGTCTAAAATCTTCTAAAATATCTAAGGCAGTGAAAAAATACAATTCTAATACCTCAAACTTTGTAAAACTCCCATTTTTAAATCATAAGTAGACAGTGTTATTTTCTCAACGTTTAGCTCTTGCAATACATAATTTGTAATTAAACTGGCCATTACAATCATGTCAACCCTTAATGGAATAAGATTAGGCATTTTGCTGCGTTCTTCGTGAGTTGAGTTAATGAGTTGTTTTGATAACCGGTGATAACTTATAATGTCGATTTCTCCTTTGGAGATTTTATGGATGTCAATGGATGGATTTAACATGGCCGAATAGGTTTCGAAAGCACCGGCAGAGCCAATTAGGGTTTGGGCACCAAAGTCATTTCCAAATGTGATCAATTCAGATAAGGTTTCCTGTAAGTGGGATTTAATACTTTGCTGGTCTGTAATACTTATAGGGTCTGTATGGAAGAATTTTTGCATCAGTCTTGCTGCCCCAATATCGAAGCTTTTTTTCCAGTAGAGTTGGTGCTCATCACAAAATATAAATTCTGTACTTCCGCCACCAATATCCATTATTACAGATTTTCCTTGTATGGCGCCACTATATTTTACTCCTTCATAGATCAGCTTCGCTTCTTCTTGGCCGTCTATAATATCAATGGTTATACCTGTTTCTGTTTTTACCTTATCTATAAATTGCTGTCCATTACTGGCACTGCGTACGCCAGATGTAGCTACAGCCTTAAGACGGGTTACTTTATAGGCATCAAGTCTGGTTTTAAAATCTTTCAAGCAATTTATGCCACGCTCAAATGCCACTGGGATAATACGGTTTTCTTTGGTAATATCTTCACCCAATTTGACGGGCTGATTGGTCTTGTAGATGATATTCATCTCACTATCCCTTTTTTCAGCAATAATGAGATGAAAGGTGTTTGTACCCAAATCTATAGCAGCGATTTTCATGGTGTTGTTCGTCTTTTATCTACCTAAATATTTACTATGCCTAAAGTTGAATAGAAGCCGTTTAAATTCAAATCAAAAAAATGGGAGCAGCGGGGACGCCGCTCTCCGGTCTAATGGCTACCTTTGGCATCCTCGCCAAAGGTAGCTCGTTAAATTTCTTATCCATCTTTAAGCGGCTTATAAGTAGTTTTACAGAAATTTAGTTCTTATAAGTGAACCATTTGAACATTTCTTTAAAGGTGGTTTTCTTGCCATACATTAAAATTCCTACCCTATAAATTCTGCTGGCCGTCCAAACGGTGCCAATAAAACCAAGTACCAATATGATCATAGATAAGGCCAGTTCCCAATTGGGAACACCATAAGGTAGGCGTACCACCATGGCAATAGGTGAGGTGAAAGGGATCATAGATAACCAAAAGGCAGTATTGCCATAAGGATCATTGGTCACTACGCTAAGCGAAAGGGCATAGCCTAATAGTAAGGGTAACATAACGGGCATCATAAATTGCTGGGTTTCGGTTTCATTATCTACCGCCGAGCCTATGGCCGCATATAAAGCACTATAGAAAAGATAGCCTGCTAGGAAGAAGAATAGGAATATGGTAACAATTTTGCCAATATCTAATCCTGCTAAGCTTTTTTGGATATCGCCAATTGGTCCTGCTGCAGCCGTAGCACTTGCCTGGGTGGCATCAGTCAATTGAGGCTGTACCTGCGTAGAAGTACTTATTTTTTTGACCTCATCTTTGTTGACAAATACACTAACTGCAACTGTACTGATGGCAAAAGTGAGTACGATCCATAGGACGAACTGTGTTAGGCCTACCATAGCTATGCCTATAATCTTGCCCATCATCAACTGGAAAGGTTTAACCGAAGAAATCATCACCTCGATAATGCGACTGGTTTTTTCTTCAATAACGCCCCGCATTACCTGTATACCATAGAGCATAATAAACATAAACATGAGGATACCTGCGGCAAAGGCAATAAAAGTACTTGCCCCGGCACTCGATTCTTGTTCGGTTCCCGTTTCGGCAATTTTTTTGATGGCAATATCTACTGAGGTTTTCAGCTTGTCGAGGTCACTTTGTGAAATGCCCGATTCTTTGAGTTTTTGATTACGGATCAGTTCTTCAATATCTCCAGAAATTCGCCTGTTTAATGACATGCCTGCTTGTTTACTACCAAACAGTGCAATGCCCTTAGGATCATCTAAACTAAATTCGGGTAGATACAGCACATAGTCGTAATCAGACTTTTTGATGTTCTTTTTAGCTTCATCAAGACTTTCATCCAGATAGGTATAAGATATATTTTTGTCTGAAAGAAGTCTTTCGCTTAGCGTTTTGTTCTGGCTCACTACGGCTACCTTGTCGAAGGTGTCTTTAATGCCTTTATAGGTAAAATAGCCGATCAATCCATATACGCCTGCAATTAATAATGGGGTTAAAAAGGTCATGATAATGAACGATTTCTTTTTAACCCTCGAAAAATATTCTCTTTGTATAATGAGTAAAATCTTATTCATGGTGTTGTCCTTTCACTTTTTCAATAAAAATATCATTCATAGTAGGTATTACTTCATCTAGGCGGTGCAGATGAACATAAGGCAATAGGCTAGCCAGTGCTTCATTGGCAGTTTTGCCTGTTTTTAGCTGTACTTTGATCAGCGTATTGGCCTTTACTTTTTCCGTTTGCAGCACGTCGTAAATATCATTAGAGGCAACCGGATAATCACCTTCGTATTCGATCCAATAGGTATTGTTACGGTAGGAGGCCCTAATTTCATCTACACTGCCATCCAATATCTTCTTAGATTTGTTGATCAGTGCAATGTTGTCACAGAGCTCTTCTACGCTTTCCATACGGTGGGTAGAGAAAATAAAGGTAGCACCTTGTTGGTTGAGTTCTAAAATTTCGTTCTTGATGATATCGGCATTTACAGGATCGAAGCCCGAAAAAGGCTCATCTAATATAATAAGTTCTGGTTGGTGCAGTACGGTGGCCACAAATTGTACTTTTTGCTGCATGCCCTTGCTCAGGTCTTCAACCTTTTTGCTCCACCAGTCTTTCATTTCCAGTTTTTCGAACCAGTATTTGATGCGTTTAGTGGCCTCGGCGGTATTCAGGCCTTTGAGTTTGGACAGGTAAAGCACCTGCTCGCCAATTTCCATTTTTTTGTATAAGCCACGTTCTTCGGGCAGATAGCCAATTTGGGCAATGTGATTGCTATTTAGTTTTTCGCCATTAAAATAAACCTCTCCGCTGTCGGGTGCCGTAATTTGGGTAATGATTCTGATCAATGATGTTTTGCCAGCACCATTTGGTCCTAAAAGCCCAAAAATCTTTCCCCTTTCAATTTCGAGACTAACCTGATCTAGGGCAAGATGCGTAGCATATTGTTTGACAATATTTCTAACACTTAACATATAAATAATTTTAGTTTGCCTATAAGATACAAAAAATGTGGTTTTGTTACTTTTTTTATGAATTTTAAGCCGCTTTCTGTGTGCTATCATAAAATAGGCTAAAAAACTTAAGTATGTTACTTTTAGAAAAACAAGGCAAGGTACATTTGGCGACCTATGGTCTTGCCTTTGGCTTAATCCAATTTCATTTGGATAACGCTGCCAGTCGGGTTTAGTAAACTGCTTCTATCTTAATTCTTTTTAGCTTCTGAAATTTCTTATGATTAGAATCTCTTGTTCAGTGTTTTTATTGGGAGCATTTTCAATTGGCTATACGAGTGTTTTGTTATTCCAACATGAGGAGAAATCTGTGCTTGAGGTTATTGAATATATGTCAGGCAGTTATATCTGTAAAACTTGATGTCGCTAACTATTTTAATACTCCACAATCTGTTTTAAATGATGTTCTAAATGCTTTACATAATCAATAAACAGAAATGCTAATGTTAGGCTTTTGTCTTCAATTCTTACTTCTTTACTCAAATTTTCCTTTGGAATTCGTTTCACAATTTCCATAAGCTGCTGGTTGTAAAATTTCCAAAAGGATATTATCTGCTTACCCGATATGTCATTGTAAAAATTAAACTCATTCCATTTGTCTTGATTATAGCTTATTTCCGGATTTAATTCAAATTGTCCGCGGATAAACCTCTGGTGATTATTGGTAGCGCTATCTATTAAATGACCTATAATTTCTTTTTTACTCCATTTTTTAGGAGAGATTTTCAAAGAAAGGTTTGCTTCCTCAATTTCTGAAAGTAGACGGGGAATGTGGCTTGTTAAAAACTCGAGTCGATTAATAGATTGTTCTACGGTCATCTTTTTAAGATTTATATGGTTGGCGATAAGCCCAACCATAGTTCAGGGCTATAAAAATTTATGTAATATATAGTTTTTTCTTATTCAATAGGAATATATAGATCTACGATACACTTTTTTTCGGGGTGCTCATTGAAGTCATTGTGTAGTATTTCAAATGGATTTCCATCAGCTTTTTTATAGCCTTTCTCGTTCATCCAAATGAAAAGGCTGCTCCATGATGGTTCGAAATCCTTCGGTTCGATGATAAAATGTCCTGAAAGGTATTTCCCCTTCTTAATGGTGGTGAGCCCAATTCCTCCATCTACCTGTATAGGTTCTTTTAAAATGATTCCTAAGCTCATCCTTACCTTATCTGCTTCAGTTACTTTAAAGCTATCGTGATAAACCCTGACCAATTTAGCACCGTTATTTTCGAACAGTCCTCTTGGTACGGCCCATTTAATGAGCCTTTCAAAGGTCTGATCTAGGGCATCTATACCAATATGTGTAAGATAAGCTATGTTTAATGTAGGTACTTCTCTAATTTCTACTTTTGCATTCATTGTTATCCAGTTTTTAAGGTGGTTAATGTTGCAAATGTAGGCCTCTGACATAAAATCGACTTGTCCATTCTTGCTATTTACTTTACCTATCTTGCTAAAATGCTTGGGGTATGACTGCCGAAAGGCAGCAGGACTTTGTCCGTAATGTTTTTTAAAAGCACGGGTAAAGGAAGAATTGCTATTGAAGCCACATTGTAGTGCAAGTTGGGTAACAGTTAGCATTCTTTGATGAACTAACAATGAAGATGCCTTTTCTATCCGTTTTCTTATGATGTAGGCATTTAGATTTTCATTGGTGATGGCCTTAAAAAGACGGTGCAGATGAAATGGAGAATAACAGGCAATTTTCGAAATAAGCTCCAATGATAATTCGTTTCCCAGATTTTCGTCGATGTAGATCAGTACTTTATTTATGCTTTTGATATAATCGGTATGCATATCCATTTTGTTTTTTTAGTGCGGTGCGCAGGTTTTCTTTGCTTATCACCTCTTTTATTGTTTTCCTATGTGACCAATAGACATGAGACCTTCTCAATTTGGAAGCATAAACGGAATGCGTTGCAATTGGTAATTTTCGGAATTACGGGGATGATAGCGGTACAATATACCTATTTTGCTGCCATTAAGTATGCTAATGCAGCTACAATGTTGTAATATACAGGACCCTGTAGTTATTGCAACCTATCTGGCATTTAAAAACAGAAGATGGCCACGTTGGCTAGAAATATTGGCCATTGGTCTAGCGGTGTTAGGTACGTTTTTGTTGGTCAAACATGGAGATATAGGTACCTTATCTATTCTAGAACAGCTTTCTTTATGGGCATAGCCTCAGCTTTTGCTTTAGCCATTTATACTTTGCAACCGGTAGGCCTATTGAACAAGTACAAATCTACCATTGTGGTAGGATGGGCGATGTTAATTGGGGGGCATTTTCATTCATTAAGGCTCCTTGGAAAGTTGAAGGAATTTGGGACAGTTATAGTTTTATAGCTGCAATATTTATTATTGTATTTGGTACGCTAATTGTATTTTATACTTATTTAACTGCTATAAAACTAATTGGTAGGCAAAAATCAAGTTTATTGGCATCGGCAGAGCCGCTTTCGGCAGCTATATTATCGGTAGTTTGGCTAAAGGTGCGTTTCATGCTATTGATTGGGTAGGCAGTTTGTGCATTATCTCTACCATATTCATACTTAGCAAAACAGAGAAGTAATGATATATTCTCTTAAATTTTTCGGCTGATGAAATGGTTTGTTCTTAAACAAAAAAAGCCCCGGTTTCCCGGGACTTCCACTAGTAAATAATCCACCTAATTAATTAACTAATTAGTTCCATCCGCCACCTAACGCCTGATAGATTTTGATCACAGCTGCCAATTGTTGCTTTTTGGTTTCTATCAACTCTAGTTTTGATTCCAAAGCATCACGTTGTGTCATCAATACCTCCAGATAATCTGCCCTTGCCGAGCGAAAAAGGTCGTTGGAAATGTCAATGGATTGGGTAAGTGCTTTCACCTGACTGGATTTTAGTCCGTAGCTTTTTTCAAGGTTGCTGATATTGGACAGTTGGTTGCTCACTTCTATATAGGCATTTAAAATGGTGCGTTCATAGTTATATACAGCTTGTAACTGTTTGGCATTGGCGTTAAGATAGCTGGCCTTTATGGCATTTCTGTTGATCAAGGGTGCAGCTATATCTCCTGCCAGCGAATAAAGCATCGATTCGGGGAATTTTACCAGATAGGAGGGGTTAAAAGCTTGTATTCCAAATGATGCGCTGATGCCCAAAGAAGGATAGAACTGCGCCCTGGCTACTTTTACATCCAGTTTTGTGGCGGCCAGTTCGAGCTCAGCCTGTTTAACATCAGGACGGTTGGCCAAAAGTTGCGAAGGCAGGCCGGCATGAACGCTAGAAGGTACTAAGTCTGTGAAACTGCCCATATCCCTTACTATAGGCTGTGGATACCTACCCAAAAGAAAATTGATACGATTTTCTGTTTCGGTAATTTTTTGTTGGATGTCATATTCTAAGCTTCTCGAATTTAAAACTTCTGCTTCAAATTTTCGTACGGCCAGTTCGGTAACCCTGGTAGCCTCTTTCTGCACCTTTACAATTTCAAGTGCATTGGTCTGAAGCTGGATGCTTTTTTTCACCATATCCAGTTGGTTATCGAGCGCCAAAAGCTCGTAATAGGAATTGGCAATTTCTGCAATAAGATTGGTTACTACAAAGTTTTTGCCTTCTACAGTGGCCAAATAACGACTAACTGCAGCTTTTTTTGCATGATGTAACTTATGCCATGCATCTATTTCCCAATTGGCGTAAAGGCCTACCAGATAATCGGGTAGTGGATCAGGCATTTTTTTGCCTTCGTCTATCTCAGTCGCAGCATCACCTGCACCCTGACTGGTGTAACGGCCTACTTTTTCTAGCCCTGCACCAGCCCTTAGCCCAACACTTGGTAATATTTCACCTTTCTTGGCCCTAATTTCGTTTCTGGTGATTTCAATTTCCTGCAAAGTGATGTTCAGCTCTTGATTGTTTTTTAAAGCAGTGTCAATTAATGCAATTAAATGTTTGTCTTTAAAATATTCTTTCCATTTTAGTTTGCCCGTATTAGTTGTATCGCTAACGGTGTTGGCATAAGCCCCTGGAACATTTTTGTTTTCGGTTTTTTGGACAAGAGTGGGCACTTTACAGCTGGTATAAGCCAAGCATAAGGCTGCAAATCCAAAAAATTTATAGTGATTCTTAAGCATTGTTCTCAAATTCTTCGGTTAATGGATGTTCTTCTTCGATTTTAATCAATTTACGTTTACTGGCAATGGTGCCAAAGATGTAGTACAAGCCTGGGATGATGACTACACCGAACAAGGTTCCCAATAACATACCACCAGCGGCGGCTGAACCAATAGTGCGGTTACCGATTGCACCTGGACCACTTGCAAAAACCAAAGGAATTAAACCTGCGATGAAGGCAAATGAGGTCATCAGAATAGGGCGGAACCTGACTACGGCACCTTCCATCGCGGCTGCCAAAATAGATTTGCCTTCTGCATGTTTCTGTGCCGCAAACTCTACAATCAGCACCGCATTCTTACCAAGTAAACCAATCAACATGACCATTGAAACTTGTGCGTAAATGTTGTTTTCCAGTCCAAATAACTTCAGGAAAAGGAACGCTCCAAATATCCCTGCTGGTAAAGAAATGATTACCGCTAATGGTAAAATGAAACTTTCATACTGTGCCGCAAGGACCAGATATACGAAGCCTAAACAGATTAAGAAGATATAAATGGCTTCGTTACCTCTATTACTTTCGTCTTTAGAAATACCTGCCCAGTCTATACCATAACCCCTCGGTAATGTTTTTTTAGCAACCTCTGCTACCACTTTCAATGCTTCGCCAGAACTGTAGCCACTAGCCGCAGAGCCATTGATTTCTGCCGAGTTGTACATGTTGTGACGAGTGATTTCCGAAAGCCCGTATACTTTTTTCATGGTCATAAACGATGAAAAAGGCACCATTTCATCTTTGTTGTTTTTTACATATAGCTTCATCACATCTGCTGGCAGTGCTCTATATTGCGGTAAGGCCTGAACAATAACTTTATACTGCCTGCCAAATTTGATGAAATTGGTTTCGTAGTTACTACCGATTAGATCTGATAAGGTTTCCAATGCTTTTTCTGGCGTTACGCCTTTTTGTTGCGCTTTATCATTATCTATATTCAGCATATATTGAGGGAAACTTGCGCTATAAAAGGTAAATACAGATTGCAGTTCGGGACGTTTGTTCAGTTCTTTCACAAAATCCTTGCTCACTTTTTCCATTTCTACATAATCATTTCTCCCTGCCTTATCCAGCAAACGTAATTCGAAACCTCCAGCGGCACCATAACCAGGAACCGCGGGCGGTTGGAAGAATTCTATCATGGCACCTGGCATATCTTTAGATCTCTCTTCGAGTTCCCTGATGATATCTTGAGCGGTATTTTTGCGGTCTTTCCAATCTTTTAGGTTAATTAAACAGGTACCTGAGTTAGAGCCTGTACCTTCTGTTAAAACTTCATATCCTGCTAAGGCAGAAACTGATTTTACCCCTTCAATTTCCTCACAGATTTTCTCTAATTTTTCAGAAATCTGATTGGTTCTCTCTAAGGTAGAGCCTGGGGGCGTTTGGATAATGGCATAAATCATTCCCTGATCTTCATTGGGAATAAATCCTGATGGTACAGAATTGCTCAAGAAATAAGTGGCCACACAGAAAATAGCGAGCACACCAAAGATTGTAGCCCTACGGGTAACCACTTTGGTCATCACTTTCTGATAGCGACCAGTTAACTTAAAGAACCATGAATTAAAGGTATCTAGACCTTTATCAATAATCGATTTTTTCTTATGGTGATTAGCACTGTGTTTCTTTAACATGATGGCGCACAGAGCTGGCGTTAAAGTTAATGCTACAACTCCTGATAAAATGATAGAAGTGGCCATGGTAATGGAAAACTGGCGATAAAATACCCCCACCGGACCAGACATAAAAGCTACGGGAATAAATACCGAAGCCATTAGAAAGGTGATGGCTATGATGGCACCCCCAATTTCGCCCAGAGCCAACTGTGTAGCTTTAAGTACCGATAAACGCTTGTCTGCTTCCATCTTGGCATGTACCGCCTCAATTACTACAATGGCATCGTCCACCACAATACCAATGGCTAATACCAATGCAAAAAGGGTTATGAGGTTGAGGGTAATGCCGAAAAATTGCATGAACATAAATGAGCCTATCAAAGAAACGGGTACGGCAATGGCTGGAATTAAGGTTGAACGCCAATCGCCCAAGAAAATGAAAACCACTAAACCCACTAATATAAACGCTTCAATTAAGGTGTGAATTACTTTCTCGATGGAAGCATCCAAGAATTTAGAAACGTCATAACTGATTTCATAATCCATTCCTTTGGGAAACGAGGTGGCTTTGATTTCCTCCATGCGTTTCTTCACATTATCAATTACCTCCTGCGCATTACTGCCATAAGATTGCTTTAGCACGATAGCGGCAGATGGCTTACCATTAATGTGTGAATATAAATCGTACATCGAACTGCCAAATTCAACGTCGGCAACATCTTTTAACCTCAATAATTCGCCATTTGCGCTTGCACGTAACACAATGTTTCGATAGCCGTCTTCGTTGGTGAAACGTCCTGGGTATTTCAATACATATTCAAAAGAGGCTGAGCGTTTACCCGAACTTTCGCCTGTTTTGCCTGGCGATGCCTCTAAACTTTGATTGTTAAGTGCTTCTAAGACTTCTTCGGAAGAGATTTTATAGGCCAGCATTTTATCGGGTTTCAACCAAATACGCATGGCATATTCACGGTTACCCAAGATATCGGCAAAGCCAACCCCATCTACACGTTTCAGTTCTGGCAGTAGGTTGATGTCGGCATAATTGTACAAGAAATTCTCGTTCATATGCGGATCCTTACTGAAAACGTTCAAGTACATTAACATGTTGGGCTGCTCGCGGCTAATTTTGATCCCTTCACGAATCACCAAAGGCGGTAATTTATTGGTTACTGCGGCTACACGATTTTGTACGTTAAGTGTAGCTTGATCTGGATCGGTACCTAAATTAAATACAATTTGGACGGAGCACTCGCCATCGTTACCCGCATCAGAAGTCATGTATTTCATTCCCGGAATACCATTTAAGGCTCTTTCTAAAGGAATAACCACCGCTTTGATCAATAGCTCGTTATTTGCTCCTGGGTACTCTGCCACAATGTTTACCATTGGCGGCGAAATATTTGGAAGTTGTGTTACGGGTAGGCCAACAAGCGCCAGCACGCCCATAAATACAATTACCAGCGATATCACTATCGATAAAACTGGTCTTTTTATGAATTTACTAAACATAATTTTCTTGAAAAGGAACCTACTCTGCTTTTAACTGTAATTGGTTTAATACTTCTTTAGGCGCTATGAAGCTGAATTTGATTTTATCGTCATCTTTCACTTTTTGTACACCGTCAAGCACAATTTTATCGCCTGGCTGCAAGCCGCTGGCCACTATGTAAATGTCTGGTAGTTCGCCACCAATCTTAATTTCTTTAGATTTTGCCACACCATTTTTATCAATGACAAAAACATAGGTTTTATCCTGCAGTTCGTAAGTTGCTTTTTGAGGAATGATTAAAGCATTTTTCAATGGAATTACCATTTGCACTTTGCCTGTTTCCCCGTTTCTTAATAGCTTATTTGGATTTGGGAATTTTGCCCTAAAGGCAATGTTGCCCGTTTCGGAATTAAACTCACCTTCAATAGTTTCTACAGCCCCTTTTCCATTTAGGGTTTCGCCATTGGCTAAAACTAAGCTAACAGATTTATTATGACTTGATTTTGCTTGTTGGAAATTCAGGTACTCAGGTTCTGAGACATTGAAGTAAGCAAACATTTGGCTGTTATCAGAAAGGGTGGTCAATAGTTCACCTTCGTCAATCAAACTTCCCAGTTTTTTAGGCAAGCGGTCAATCGTACCGTCAAAAGGCGCTCTTATTTCCGTAAATGATAAATGTAATTTGGCCAGTGCTCTACTTGCTTTAGCTTGCTCCAGTTTGGCTTTTGCCATAGCAAGTTCATTTTTGGCCACTACGTTTTTATCAGCCAATAATTGGGTATTTTGCAATTCAATTTCAGAAGCTTTTACTTCTGCCTCTGCCTTCATCACTTCTGCTTCGTACATTTTAGGCATAATTTTGAAAAGCAATTGTCCTGCTTTTACGCTTTGGCCTTCGTCTATATAGATGTTTTGCAAAAAGCCTTTCTCTTGCGCTCTTATTTCAATATTGCGTACCGAGCGGATTTGCGAAACATATTCCTTGGTAAAAGAAGTGTCGAGTGTTAACGGGCTGGTTGCCGTGTAATTGGTCTGTTCTTCTTTTTCTTCTTTTTTTTGGGTACAGCTTGTATAGTAAAGTAATGTACACAAGCCCATGAGCATCATTGTTTTCTTCATGTTATCTATTTGTTTTAAGCGATTTTTATTTGGAAATACCTTATCTGTAGTTGCTTGCCTAGGCAAACAATAGTGTTTTAATTTGATATTTGTGGAAATGGCCTGATGACCTTCCTCTGGAAAACCTCAAGTGGGTTATCCATATTCATTATATCATATTCTGATGACGCACTGGGTAAGGTATTTGTAGGTAGAGGTATAGGATAAATGCCTGCAACAGGGCAAGGCATGTTTAATATTGGCGCTATGGCTGGCCAATACTTCATAACTGAAAGACATAGGGTAGGGTATGGTGTCCTTTCTTGCAGCTATATTATCCTCATCTTCATTTTCTTCTACATAAGTAGAATGGATTTCTTTGGTAAGTAGGGTCTTGTGAAGAGAAGTGGGATGGTCAAGGCCAAAGCTGTTACGTTTTTCTTTTTGTGGAACTTGTGCCGGCGAGTAGACCATACGATCATGATGGGCACGTGCGTAAACATGATTATATCCCCTCAGTAACAGGAAACATAGCGATAGTAAAAAGAAAATTATAGCTCTCATCTGGCGCCAAAAATAAGACGAGGTTTATGAAGTTTTTATGAACTTATCGCCTATGTATTGTCAGAAAGAGGTCATGAAGTTTTTTAGGAAAATGAAGTACTGTTCATTTTTAAGTGAAGTCATTTCTTTTTACCGCCCTAATACACATAAAGGCAGGAAATTCGTTTAGTTCCTTAAAATGTCTAGGGTCTAACTGCTCAAATTCTTTTGTAGGTTTAGGTTCAAGCAATTTATCGATGTAAAAGCCATGATCTGTTAATGGAGATAGGCATTGGCCCAAAGGTCTTCTAAAGCTATTCACCTCAATTGGATTTCCAAATCCA
Organism: Pedobacter sp. ASV28; assembly: GCF_016428855.1. GTDB lineage: Bacteria > Bacteroidota > Bacteroidia > Sphingobacteriales > Sphingobacteriaceae > Pedobacter. The sequence goes on along the minus strand of NZ_JAELTN010000014.1, from coordinate 39,141 downwards.
CTCCAGGTACATTTTACATGCTCCACTCCAAAATAGTTGTTGGATTTAAAGAAATTGAATTCATAAAATGGATGTTCAATTGATAGAACAAGAATTCCATTAGGTTTTAAAACCCTGTAAAACTCTTGGATCGTTAAGGTCCAATCTTCAACGTAATGGAGTGCCAGGGCACAAAGCACAATGTCGCACGAGCTATTTTCTAGCTTATCAAACCGATTGGACAGGTCATGTACGAAAAATTCTCCCTGGTTGTTATTTCTACGAATGGCCAGCTCTATCATTTTAGGACTAATATCGAAACCTTTTACAATGGCTCCTTTGGCCATTAGAATTTCTGCATATTTACCTGGTCCACATGCCGCATCAAGAATTGTTTTTCCATGTACTTCAGGCAGTAACTGAAGCGTGTTGGGTCTGTCGTAATAAGCGTTATGAGGTTTATGGTCAATGAGTTCGTTGTATTTTTCAGCCATTTCTTCATAGGCTGCTATTATGTTTTCTTTAGCCATATTGTTATATTGTACCCTAGGCCGAATTTACCATAATTTTTTAATAGCGGAAACTCCAGTTCAAAGTGTCGGTACTGGCTTTAAAAAACTGATTGTAGTAACAACCAATATACTTTCTATTGTAATTTCCACTTTTTGACCTGCTCGGCGTTGAACCCACCTTCTTTGGGATTAGGCTGCCCTTTACCAGTAGTGACAAGCTGATATAGACTATTTTTAATGAAATTGTTCCAGCCATCTTGGCACACCTGGTAACATTCATATTCAGGTACCAAACCCATATGGGTGAAGCGGAGCTGGCTCTTGCCGTCAATTTCTGAAATCTCGAAACAAACCTTGGTGTCTTTCCATTCGGTACGATCTTCTGTAAAACTAAAATAGTTGTTTAAAATAAGCCATACCACTTTTTGGTATGGAATAACTTCTATAAGCCTTACTTTGCAATAATGGATGTCTTTATAATGGTAGATAAACTCATCTCCAGTTTGTGCAGTGCTGCCCTCCATATCTTCAGACCACCAGCCACGAACATTGGTGACGGCCTGAAATACTTGTTGAGGCGTTTGGTTGAACCATAAAGTAAGTGTGAAATTAGATGTTGCCATGACTTTAAAAAAATAATGATTAAAATTAAAGACAGCATTGCATTTTATTTGGGGGCAAAACAGACATTATTAGGGGTGGGTTGGACAGACTGGAATATTATTTCAAGCGTTTCATGGCAAAGGTCTGTTGCCGTTCCTGTCCATTTTTTATACCTGAAATCTTTGCTATTAGCGAATCGGCATTGATTTTAGTGTATGATATGACCTGAGGAAAGTCATGATTTGGATTTTCGAAGACCAATTGACTGTCGGAAACGGTTTTGAGGGCGAAGCGTACAGGTAGATTGTTATTCTGGTTTTTAACGGTAGGAATATAGAACATGCTGCCTTGTTCTTGTACCAACCTGATGGTTTCAAATACCAGGGTATCTTTTTCTTTGAGCATATAGCTCTTACCATGCAGTTCATTGGGGGTTGCTTTAGTCCATTGTTCATATAGACTACCCCTCGATGTCTTATTTTCCCAGGTACCAATAAGCCAGATAGCTTTTTTGATTTCGTTTTTTTGTTTGGTATTCCAGCTGCAAAAAGCTAGTATGCATGCCAGAGCGATAAATAATTTCTTTTTCATTTGTATATTAATTAATAAGTTGTTGTTCTTTTTCTCTTGTATTTTTCATATTGTATCCATTTTCAACGGTGTTCAAGAGAAGGCTTTGCATTGGTTAATGCGTTCGTAAACTCGGTTTGTCCATGCCCTCCCGGCATGAATTAGGGACAAGTAGTGTGCTTTTAAAATCATGATGGTTCCCATGTTATATTTATATTGTTTTTTATAACAAAGAGAAGCCTAAATAAAAAGATAAAATTGTAAAAATGCGACAATGTTATTCTACGTTGTAAAATAGGGCCGACATTTTAAGCTTATCGCCATAAAATTCTTTTGGAGTCTGTCCTGTAAATTCCTTGAAATCTTTAATAAAATGCGCCTGATCGTAATATTCGCCTTGGTAGGCCAAGGTGGTCAGCTTGCTAGATTTATTATCTAGTAATAATTTGAGTGTAGCTTGTAACCTAATGATCTTGGAAAGCTGTTTGGGGCTTAATCCAATGTGTGCAGCAAACTTGCGTTCCAATTGCCTACGGTTGATGTTTGCTTGCGCTGAAAGCTCATTTATGGAAAGTTGTCCATTGGCCGTCAAGATGGTGTCTACAGTAGATTTTACCATACGATCGATGCTTTCACTGGTGGTCAAACGGGCAGTTAAAAACGTTTCTATGGCTTGTATTCTTGCTGCAGTGGAGTTGGCGCTTAATATTCTTTTGTCGATTTCCAGTCCATCTGCTCCAAAGAGTTTTTCTAGGTCAATGGCTCTATTTTCCATTTCCCTGATAGACAGGCTAGCAAAAGGCGTAAATCCTTCGGGATGGAAACGTACCGAGAAAATGCCAGTCTGTCCGGTAGGTTCGATCTCTAGTGGCTGGGTAAGCTGGCCAATGACAAAGCACCGGGGTTGTATAATACTTTTGCCGCTGCTGATGTATTGTCTATATAGGTCACCGTAATGAAAAACCATTTCCATACAGCCATCTGGGATAATGATTTGTCGTTGTGGATTTTCGGTTTTAAGGCTTTCCAAACTCCAATAGCATTTTACATAGGAACTAAGATTTGGGTGGGGCTCAAATACCTGGTAATTCATTGTTGGGGATATAGATTTAACTTTTTGTAAAGGTATGCTCTAGTGGTTTGTTGGACAAAGCATGATATTCCTTATTTTTTTAAGGTTTTAACATATTCGATAAATCCATTGTAATAGTCATCAACAGTTTTCTTTTTTATTTCATCCCATTTCTTTTTTGGTTGACTTAACTCTTTCTTTTCAGATGTGCTATCCATTCCAGCCAAAATAGCGTCCATACCATGTAGATTTATCCATCTATGATCATAATGATCTTCGTTAGTTCTCATGAAGTTAACAACTTTATATATTGTCTTTTCAAGTGTTTTAATATCTTGAAATGCATATTTGTTAATTTCTGGTCCATATTCATTATTCAACATAGGGACAGCTTGTTTTGCTGAATTATCCATACACAAGTTTGCATCATAACGGGCCTTTAGTTGAGCTAAATAGAACCAATAAGTAGCTTCTTCTTTTTTGTCTTGTAGGTATAGTTCTCTTGAAAGAGCATAAATGACAGGAGGGTTATAATCGCTTGGATTTTGTAAAATATTATCCACTGTCTGCTGTTTCAGCTCTTTATTTTCACCTTTTAAAATTTCAATAACATTGTTCTGTTTGGAAATATCAATCTCTTTATAAATTCCCTGAGGCTTAATATCTGTTGTTTGTGCTTTGGCTACACTTAGTAGGCCAATAGTAACCATTAATAGAAAAAAAATATTTTTCACCTCAATATTGCTTTAGTACTATGTCGAATGTTTTTTAATTAATAAGCTATTTGTTTAGCCTTTAAGTTTCCTTTACGTTTGATCAGATTTTTGTAGTTCCATTGAATGGATTCTGTCTTATTTCTGCTGCTTTATAACTTCCTTCTTTCTTTAGGAAAGCTTCTTTAAAAGATTGGCCGCTCCAACATAATAATCTTACTCTATTTTTCAACTTGCTGTAACCTACAATAGGGTGGCCATCTAAAAACCAAACAGGGTGGGCATGCCATATTTTGTTTTCCGCTTGAGGTAAATGTTTATTGATCTCTTGAGTTAACAATTGACAAAATTTAAAGTCTTCCATTGCTATAACATTGTGGTACGTTTGAATATCCTTATTCATTTTGTTATTGCTTATAATCAAATATACAAAACTCCTTTCTTGAAAATATTGCTTAATACAGGTATAAATTTAGAACAATTGTAGCGAATGGAAGATCTTGTACGTATGGTTTACAAACAGGGAGCTATGATGGTCTCTGAAGCAGACAAAATAAAACCTTTATCAAAAAACTAAAATATGAGAAAATTTCTAATTGTACTTTTTGTAGTGTTCATGGCCAACTTTGGCTGCAAAAAAGTAGCCGAAACCGAACGTCTTTGCGCTTGTTCTCCCACTGTTTATCCGCAGTTGTTCTTGGTTGTAAAATCACCAAATGGTGCAGATCTTTTAAACCCAGCAGTCTCTGGCTCTTTTACTTCGTCTCAAATAAAACTTTACCAAAAAGAGAGCAATGGAAGTTTAAAACAAATAGGCTTTGGCATAAGACCATCATTTTCCTATGGAAATGAGAAATTTGACTATTATCAGCTTATTTCTGCTGAGTTAATGGCCCTTGCCAAATCCATAGATCAATCTTTCTACCTCAAAGTAGGTGATCATGCGCCTCTAGAAATAAATTTGGCAATAGACCATACCGATTATAAAATAGAAAAACTATTGGTTAATAAAGTCGAGCTACCTGTTGAAACCGGCCCAGTATCTGCCTATCTAAAAAATATATATTATATCGTGCTATAATAAGCTGCTAGTTTCCCGTAAGTAATTTAAGCTGTTTAGCATTATGTAGTGCACCCATACCCCAAGTATTGTTAAAATAGACAAAAATAGTTTTGGTGTCATCTGGCACTTGACTAACCAAAGCTTTTAAGCTGTTGATTTGATATTCAGACTTATAAAGTATTGGCTTGCCATGAAAACGATAATAAACCGTAGGATTATTCTTGATCAGTAAGCTGGGCAGTTCGCTAGGATAACTCTGTCCAGCAAATATAATATCGTGTGCTGTAAGTTGATGATAAAGATCTTCTTTCCACCATGAAGGATGTCGAAATTCGACCACATTGACGAAAGAAGGATCAAGTATTTTAATAAGTAGTTCCAGTCTCATTGTGTTATAGCTGAATGAAGGCGGAAATTGAAACAATACGCAGGCGAGTTTTTCTTGAAGGCCACTTTGTATAGTCTTATAAAAATCAATGAGTAGTTCTTCGCTGTCTTTTAGCTGCTGATAGTGAGTTATAATGCGAGGGGCTTTGATGGTGAACGAAAATGCTGAAGGACTTTCTTCGTGCCATTTTGCCAATGATTTTATAGTGGGCATTTTATAAAAGGTAGAATTGATTTCTATCGTATTAAAATGCTCAGCATAATAATGGAACCAATCTTTTGGGGCCAAGCCTTTTGGATAGAAAGCTTCCTTCCATTCTTTATAATAAAAGCCAGAGCAGCCAATCTTCCAATCCATACGTAAAGAACAAGGTAAGACAGCAATGGTTTTCTCTTTCAGGAAAAAGTTGGCCTTGGTAAGGAGCTTGTTTAAAAGTACTGAATTATCATCATTTGACTAAAGTTTAGGATAAAAGCAGTGTGTCCTAAAGACCCATTATAGGAATTTCAAATTATGGGAATTTAAACATTCTCAATGAGATTTTTTTGGCTACACTGCTTCAAGATAGTTATTACTGTCCTACTCTTCGTTCTTCTTCTCCCGTACTGGTTCTTCGGTTACGTGCAGTTTTTAGCTTCATGTTACCAAATTTATAGGTAAGGTTTAGGTTTACCTTTCTATTTTCCCATTCGTTTTGCCAATAGGTATTGATATTGTTATAGCGCAAGGTGGCCCTGAACATGCTGGTCGCGAAAATGTCATTTACCCTTAAGGCTAAGGTGGCATTTTTATGCCAAAAGGTCTTTTTTGCGCCTACATTTATGGCATAATTTTCTAAATTTCGGAATAAGCCATTCACTGAAGGGGAATAATAATAAGCAGAAAAATTTAACGAATAATCTTTGGGTAGGGTAAAGGTATTGGTGGTACTGGCCGACCAGCTCCACTGTGAAGCATTAAAACCAGTACCTTGGATAGGAGATGAAGTTTTATTATAAGAAACAGCTATTTCAGTATTGATATTCCACCATTTTTTAATATCGAAAGGACTACCGGTAGCCATGTATAGGTTCGTTTCTTTATTGAGGTTTTCTGGCCTGCTGATGCTTTCCTTGGAAACGTTATTCTGATAGATCACTTCAGCAACAGCCCCATTGGTTGTGGCATAGCTCACCGTGAGGAGCCTAAAGTTTTTTAGGGTGTAATTGAATTCGAAATTATTGGCATAAGAAGCCTGTAACATTGGATTTCCCTGTAGGGCAGTATACGGATCGGTATAGAAGGCAAAGGGATTTAAACTGCTGTATGAAGGACGATTGATACTTTTTCTATAGGAGAGGGTAAATTGATGGTTGGCAGTAGCTTTATATAAAATGGATGCGTTAGGGAAAATCTTCCAATATTTTCGTTCAATGATAGTATTAGTGCCCGAAGAATGGCCATCGCCTAGTGTTTGTTCTATCCTGGCCCCAACTTTTATATCTAATTGTTTAGTACTTTGGTTAAGGGAAAGGTAGGCTGCATTGATGTTTTCATTATAATTGAACAGGTTGGTACGTCTTGGATCGTTAATCCATCCTGCTGTTTTGAGGGAATCAAACTGTACATCGCTTTTAGCCTGTATCCAACTGCTTTTCCAGCCAGTTTCTAATTTAAGATTTTTGTTAAAAGGGTAGGTGTAATCTAATTTTAGGGCATAAATGGTAATGTTACTATATCCCTTATTACGAAGATAGATGGGGCCATTCTTTAATTGGTCTTGAGCATCGTAATAAGTGTTGGTAAAGTCCTCATCTTTATTGGTTTTATAGAATACGTAATCGGCATCAAAACCCAATTCCTTACCTGTACTGTCAATTCTGTAGCGATAATTTATATTAAAAGCATGGTTGCCACTGTGGTTATCTTGTGGGTTATGCATGTTTACAGATCCCATTTTAATGCCCTGGGCATTATAATTGGGCGAAGTGCTGGTTACATCGGTTTCCATTGGCGAATTAAAGCCTTTAAACATAAAGCCCAAGGTATTTTCATTATTGATAAAATAATCTGCTCCCGTAGAATAGTTTAAGCTATGGGTAATAGGGTGCCAATAATTGCTCTGGTTATATTGTTCATTACCTATTGTTCTTTCTAATGTAAGCCGGTTGAATGAATTATATCTACCTGCATTTAAACGAACATAAGTGCTTACTTTACCTGTATTGTAGTTCAGGTTGGTCCCGCCGTATACTTTTTCATATTTGCCATATCCGCCACCAATATTGGCATTTCCATTCATGCCCTGCATTTTATTGCGTTTTAGTTTGATGTTGATAAAGCCACCTGTACCAGCAGCATCAAAAGAGGCGGGAGGATTGGAGATCAGCTCAATTTTACTGAGTACCGATCCAGGAAGTGACTTGAGATAAGTAGTAAGTTCGGCACCACTCATATAGCTCATTTTTCCATCAATCATTACATTAATGCCCTTTTTACCTTTTAGTATGATGTTATCATCTTTGTCTAATGTAATGCCTGGTGCTTGGCTCAATACCTCCAGTGCATTATCTCCAGTAGTATTCATCTGTTCAACATTGACAATGGTGCGATCTGCTTTTTGGTCGATGACCGGCATTTTGGAGATGATGTTTACTTCCTTAAGGTGCTGGGTACGATTAACGAGCGCCAGCACGGGGAGGGAAAGATCTGCCTTCACTTCAAAGACAGCAGTAGAGGCCTTGTCATAACCCACCATTAAGGCTTTGATCAGGTATTTCCCTGCTTTTACCACTTTGAATTCATAGTTACCTTGCTCATTGCTTACTTGTGTAGCGGTAGTGCTAGAGTCTGGTAATTGTATCAAGGCAATAGAAACATAGTCTAAAGGTTGTTTTGTATGTTGGTCAATAATTTTTCCGTTCAGTTTAAAGGTTTGTGCATTTGCCCATTTGCAACACGATAATAAGGCAAGTATAAAAATAGATCTCAATAAATAGGTTTTCATATAAAAGTTTGTTTGATAAATAAAAAGACGGTTTTCTGGTGTGGAACGTTGCTTGGGGAATTCAAGTTATTTGCTTGTTTTATTCAATACATCTTTAAGCTCAACAACCTCATATCTGCCGTCATCTTCTATGAATTTTTTAATCATGGCAATATGTCCAGCGCCAAGAATTAGCACTGCTTTTTGATCTTTAGCCTGCATTTGTTTTTGCATAAGGGCATACATATAGAGGTTTCTCTGGTACCATGCCGCAACTGAAAATGCTCCTGCAAAATTGTCAATACTACCAGCCCTATTAAGTGTGGTTAAATAAATACTTCTGTTTTGTTGTCTGGAAATTGGGGTATTGAGGTCGAGCAGAATATTGGTAAGGGACATGGTTTTCCTCTTTTTGTTGGCCTCTTTTTCCATGGTGGAAATAAAAGAGTTGATCTCGTTCATTACCTCTGTTTGTTTGGCTACTTTAATGGCATTCATTACAGTGTCATAAGGCATGGGTAGAAAATAGTCGATGGCTTTAACTTGTGGCAAACCTGCTTTGTGGGCGGCCCTAAATGCCAATTGCGAGACCTCGTCTCTTAGGTATGACATACGTTTTTCCTGGCTTTTATATTTTTGGTTAATATAAGCTTCGTATTGGCCTTGTTGGTATAAATGATAGAGGCTGTCTAATTGTGACTGTTTATCATGTGACCATTCTACAAATATTTGATGAGGGGCAAATTCCTTAATTCGATCTGTAATTTGCTCTAGCTCTTTTTGAACAGTAGGTGTAGTCACATCAAAATCTATTGTTTTTACCGCATCAGCATTGGGGTTGTTGAAATGGAAAGTACCGATAAGCAATAGCTGTTTCTTTTTTATGCCTTGGGCAATGGCATAAGTTGTTAAAAGTAAGTGAGATATTGTTAATATGGCGAGTAGTGGATAGGTCTTTTTCATGTGTGTTTAAATTGATTGTTCTTTATTTGTTACTCAAAGGTTGGCAATGTGCTCCACTATGGAAATTAAATAATCCGAAGCCCCTAAAATATTATCCCAATCGTTTTGGGAGGCTAAAAATGGGTTCGTCCCCAGAAATGGGGGGTTGGGATAATTTTCGGCAGGATTGGCATTAAAAACTATAGGGTTGGAAAAGCTTTTCATAGTTTTATGGCATGAATAGAAATCGTACAATACTTATACATATTGCCTGTTGGCTAGCCATATTGACTTATCGTTATGGTGGCTATCTTATAAAAGGGGTAAGTTTTAGTTCGGCAGCTTTTGATATTTCAATGTCTTTTATACAATTGGTAGAGTTTTATATCTGCTATTTGTGGGTCTATCCCCAATATTTAAAAAGGGGCAAGATAGCTCAGCTGCTAGGAGGTGTTATAGTGGCTATGGCTTCTTTTATCTTATTAAGGTATCTGATAGAGGAAGTGCTCTATCTGAAGCTATTCGGTTTTCATAATTATTTCGAAGGGACTACGATCAGTTATTACATCACCGATAATATCTATTTTGGTATCTCATATATTGTTATCGCTGCTGCGGTATATAGCATGCAGCAAAATTTTAAAAATGAGCAGGTCAACAGAAAACTGAAAGACGAAGTAGTAAAAGCAGAGTTGGCTTTTTTAAAGTCGCAGATCAACCCACATTTTTTGTATAATACCTTAAATTATATCTATTCTTTGGCTATTCCGGTATCCGATCGCTTGGCCAATGCGGTGATCCGTTTGTCTGATCTGATGCGTTATACTTTAACAGAAGGGGTCGATGGAAATGTGAAGCTTAACAAAGAGATAGATTACCTTAAAAATTACATTGCTCTATTTAAAATGCGGTTTGAACCTAATTTTTATGTGGATTTTAAAGTGGACGGCATAGATGAACAGCAGGAAATAGCGGCATTAGTGTTAATTCCTTTCGTAGAAAATGCCTTTAAGCATGGCGTGATTAATGATGAAAAACATCCGATAAGAATCAGTTTAAAAGTGCAGGGACAGCGATTAAATTTTGAAGTGAGCAATAAGATCAGTCATGCGCAGAAAGACCATTCCAGTGGTATAGGCTTGATCAATATTCACAGGAGATTGGATCTGATCTATCCTGGTGAGCATGAGCTTCTGATTTCTAATAATGGAAATACTTATAAAACTTCGTTAATGATCCATTTGCCCAAAAAATTAAAGTAACAACCATTTGCTAATCCGTCCTATATGTTGTCAAAATAAAATGAAAACAATGGAGATTGATATGGATATAGAAACAGAAAATCACGCTTCCCTTTAACGATAAAAACATAAAATAATATAACTTATGAGAGTGTCATTATTCTTCATAGTCTTTTTGACTACGGCAACTGCTTTTGCCCAAAATCTTAAAAAAGAAGTGCTGATTATAGGGACCATGCATGTGGTGCCCAAAATCGTAAAGCATAGCTATAAGCCTTTACTTAAGGTCGCTTTGAAATATCGGCCAGAAGCTATCTATATAGAACGTCCAATGCCCAATGATGAAATAAGTTGGACATACCTTAAGGATGGATGGTCTGATGCATATAAGCAATTCTATAAGTTATCCGATTCGTTAAAAAAGTACCATCAAGTTAGCCCTAAGATATTGGAAGTCTTATTGAGAAAGGAAACGGCTACGCTCAGTCAACAGGAATTGGATACATTGATTACTTCATTTGCCTATATGCGCAACTACGCCAATTATGAATTCTATCGCTATGTTAAAAAATACGGAATAAAGGGTTCCAAAAAGCCGTTGAGGAATGAAGATGAAGACCTTAGCTATAAGCTCGCCCTTCTTTTAGGAATCCGTACGCTATTTAATATGGACGATCAACAGACCAATAAGGAATATCATTTGGCATGGAGGGGCTGTTTAAAAGTTGGCGCCAGTAATGGCGATAACATGTTGAACAACAAGCTCAATAAGCAAGATTATAATCGGTCCATTCTTCCTGCCCTTTTAGGCCGCTTAGGAAAACATACCAATAAGCTAGCTTCCTTACAAAGAATGCATCAACTTAACTCATTTAGGTATGTTCTTCATCAGAATGAGGCTTGTACACTGGCTACTAGGTATTGGGATGAAAGAAATGAGCGTATGGCTCAAAATATTGTGAGCCAGCTTACAGCGCATAATTATACGAAAAGCGTAGTGGTGGTTGGAGCTGGCCATGTGATTGGCTTAAAAAATGAGTTGCAGAAGCAATACCCTGATTTGGTAATCAGGTTGGTGGCAGATTGACACTTGTCTAGTACCTGCTGAAGCTATGAAGTTGAATACTTTTATGTTTAAGAAAATTTAGCACAAATCTTCTATGTAAATCCTGTTATTCTAGTTAAGATGGAAGATTATTCCAATAAAATTGTATTTTAATGAATATATTTCACAAATAGATACCAGAATTTAAACAATCTTATCAGATGATGATCCGCTGTCTTGCCGTTGACGATGAAGCCTATGCTTCGGAAATTATTTCAAATTATATCAAGAAAACACCTTTTTTGGAACTTGTGGGTACTACGACCAATGCCTTCGAAGCTTTAAATTTGGTACAACAAGGAGCTGTAGACCTGGTGTTCTTAGATATACAGATGCCCGAATTGACTGGGATACAATTTTTGAAAATTTGTGGAGGAAAGTGCAAAGTAATTTTGACAACAGCTTATACCGAGTATGCGTTGGAGGGGTTTGATCTGGATGTAGTGGATTATCTGCTTAAACCTATTTCTTATGAGCGCTTTTATAAAGCGGCATCAAAGGCACAACAATTATTGTTGGGTGGTGTACAGCATGCATCGGTTTTGCCAGAAAGCGAAGAAATCATAGCTAATGTGCCTATGCCCAACGACTTTATGTTCATTAAAGGTGATACTAAAAATAAATTCATCAAGGTGAACTACAATGAAATTCTATATATAGAGGGGCTGAAGAATTATGTATCTATTTATACCGCGACCCAAAGAATTATTACTTATCAAACTTTAAGGGAATTTGAAGAGCAGCTACCCCAACCGCCATTTTATAGGATACATCGATCGTACATTGTTTCTACGGAGCATATTAAAATGATCGATGGTAATTCTGTATTTATTGGAGAGCAGTCTCTGCCTATAGGGGAGACCTATAGAGATGATTTTTTTAGGTTGATTAAAGAAGGTAGGTTGTAAGGGGTAATATGAAGTGAAATATTACTTTGTAAGGTTGGATGGGAAATACACCTTAACCTTTTTCAATTTAATTGGCTATTTAGCACTAGCTAAGACAATGTGAAATAAAAAATAAGGGGCTTGAAAAGGCATTTTTGTTGTTCAGCGCCTAGTAATGAATCTATGAGATGTAATTATCAGCATAGATTCGTCCTGGTGTCAGAATGACAAAATTGTTTTAACTTTTTCAAACCCCATTTTTCTATTTTTGGGTATTGTTTATTCGAAATATTCTTTCATCTTATCAAAGAAGCTCTTGTCATTTTTACTAGGTTGTGGCTTAAAATTAGGCGACTCTTTAAGTTTTTCTAATAATGACCTTTCTTCACTACTCAACGCTTTTGGTGTCCAGATGTTTACGTGTATAATCTGATCACCCCTATGGTAAGAATTTACTTCTGGGATGCCTTTGCCTTTTAGGCGTAGCAATTTGCCACTCTGTGTACCTGGTTCGATCTTGATCTTGGCCTTGCCATCAATGGTAGGTACTTCGACACTTGCGCCCAAAGCTGCCTCAGGAATGCTTACGTGAAGGTCGTAAACTACATTATTTCCCTCACGTTTTAACGTTTCGTGGGGAGTTTCTTCAATCAGGATAATCAGATCACCTGGAATACCACCATTAGGCGCTGCGTTACCTTTTCCTGCCATGCTCAATTGCATGCCTTCGCTTACACCTGCCGGGATGTTGATTGAAATGGTTTCTTCACCACGCACCGTTCCGTCACCATGGCAAACATTACATTTGGCCGTAATCTGTTGTCCGCTACCATGACAGGTAGGACAGGTTGCGGTAGTCTGCATTTGGCCTAAAATGGTATTGGTTACCCTACGTACGGCACCGCTACCGCCACAGGTTTTACAAGTGCTTACTGACGATTTGTCTTTTGCTCCCGTTCCATCACAGGTTTTACAGCTTACCTGCTTGTTTACCTTGATTTTTTTCTCCGCACCATTGGCAATTTCTTCGAGCGTTAGTTTAACCTTGATACGTAGATTGGAACCTTTGGCCACTCTACGACCACCTCCACCACGAGATTGACCTCCGCCAAAAAAGCTGTCGAATGGGCTGCCGCCACCGCCGCCAAAAATATCTCCGAACTGACTGAAGATATCTTCCATGTTCATACCGCCCCCGCCATATCCACCACCTGCGGCTCCACCTACACCAGCATGACCAAATTGGTCGTAGCGTTGTTTCTTTTCCGGGCTGCTCAATACCTCATAAGCCTCTGCTGCTTCTTTAAACTTATCTTCAGCTGATTTGTCGTCAGGATTTTTGTCAGGGTGGTATTTGATAGCTAACTTACGATAGGCCTTTTTGATTTCCTCAGCTGATGCATTTTTAGCAACCCCTAGTATGTCATAATAATCTCTTTTGCTCATTTTTTTAAACGTTGAAATGCTTGAAGATTGAAGAAACCTTGTAAGGTTAAGTGTTCAATAACAAACATTCAGTTTTTATTTGTCTTTAAGGTTATCATGTTGATATTTAGGATGTTTCAACTTTTCAACCTTGTAACACTTAAATTTTTATGCCCCTACAACTACTTTCGCAAAACGAACCACTTTGTCATTTAGCGTATATCCTTTTTCTAGCTCGTCAATTACCTTTCCTTTTTGCTCTTCGGTAGGGGAAGGAATTTGGGTAATGGCTTCATGTAGATCGGTATCGAAAGGTGTATTTAGACTTTCAATCTCTTTTAATCCTTTTTGGCTTAGAATGCTTTTCAGCTTAGATTGAACCAACACTACACCTTCTCGAACAGCTTCAATTTCTGTCGCTTTTTCTGTCGCTTTTATTGCACGTTCAAAATCGTCTAAAACAGGTAAAAGAGAAACCACTACATCTTTTCCGGCAGTTTGTAAAAGTTCTATACGTTCTTTTTGTGTACGGCGTTTAAAATTGTCAAACTCAGCGAACAAGCGTAGATATTTGTCATTTAAAGCAGCAATTTCTTGTTGCAATTTTTCTTCTACACTTAATTCGGTACCAGTTTCTGCTGTAGCAGTTGGCGCTTCTTTTTCAGTGTCTTCTGTGACCGTGTTTTGTAAAGCTTCTTCAGCCGTATTGTTTTCTACAATAGGTTCTTCTTCCTTTTTCTTCTTATTAAACATGTGTACTGGTGTTTTTGGGGTTCAGCTCAAAAGCTTTGCCAATGAAAAAAAACAGTCATGCTGTCAGTTTTATTTAAAATTTAGCTAACAGAATGACTGATCATTAAATTTTTGTCAGAAATAGACTAGGCAATTTGCGCATCCTCGTGCATCAATCCATTTTCACATTTAATAATTCGTGAAGGAAAGGTACGGATGATATGGTAGTCGTGGGTAGCCATAAGTACGGCTGTACCGTTTTGGCTAATCTGTTTCAATAAAAGCACAATCTCTTCCGAAGTTTCGGGATCTAAATTTCCAGTAGGTTCATCTGCCAAGATAATTTCTGGGTTGTTCAACAGGGCTCTTGCAATGACAATTCGCTGTTGCTCGCCCCCCGAAAGTTCATGTGGCATTTTTTTGATCTTAGACCGAAGGCCAACCTTTTCCAATACATCCTTAATGCGTTCACTGATCAGGTTTTTATCTTTCCATCCTGTAGCTTTCAATACAAATTCTAAGTTTTGCTCAATGGTTCTGTCACTGAGTAGTTGAAAGTCTTGAAAAACAATGCCTAATTTTCTTCGTAGGTAGGGAATGTCCCTATCGCTTAAATTTTTGAGGTCGAAATCTGCGACCTTACCACTGCCGTTGCCAATGTGCAGATCTCCATAAATAATTTTTAATAAGCTACTTTTTCCAGAGCCAGTCTGCCCAATTAAAAAAACAAACTCGCCTTTGGCTATATTGAGATCAACGTTCGATAAAACCAAATGTTTTTGTTGAAAAACATCGACGTTTTGTAGATTAATTACATTTTCTGCCATGTTAAATATCTAGTTTGGTGACCTGTCCAAAAGGGAGGTCGTTAATAATGCGCATAATGTATTCCTGCTTATCGCCATAGCCCAGCTTCTCCAAAGATTTATCTGGTCTATCTACCCTGAAGTAGGCGAGGAGTGTAAACTTCTCATCCCTTAATTGTACATAATCGGGTATTTTTGCAATGCCTTTAACTTTAATAATATACATCAGCCCAAAAATAGTGTTTAAAATTAAGTTAAAAGTAAAAGTTAAAGTAAAAAGTTGAAAGCGGTCGGTTTGGACCGGTCAACTGGCTTTTCAACTATTAAACAATAAGCCAGTTAAATGAGTTAACTAACCCGCCAAGTTATTTAAAAAGTAAATGGTATTTACCTCATCTGCATAGTCCCAAAGTTTTGGATTTTGGCTTTCCCCGAAACCTAGTATAGCTTTTTTTAGGTTAAGATCAGTCTTAGCTACAATACATTGGATGTCATCTATTTTATCATTCAACTTTTTGGCCAAGTGGGCTAAATCGGTATAAGTTTCATAATAGAGTACGGCCAATGGAGAAGAAAAACTTTCTTCCTCTTTAAGCAGCATAAAGCCATTGTCGAAATGAGGTTGTAGGTTAACCAGGTAAATGGATTTATTATAATCGTAATTATTATTGTATTTAAAATGGTTAATAATGGGCTGGAACTTTTCTAAAGGTTCGAAAAATTGTCTGATGTCATAACCTTGGGGGATATATAGTTTGGAGACACTCCTGCAGCCCATGCCAAAGTAGTCGAATAAGTCATGGCCAAGCGCTTCGATCTCTAATGCTGATTCTTGTCCCGTTAAAATGCCAATGCTATTTCTATTCTTACGGATGATATTGGGCACTTTTCCAAAATAATATTCAAAATATCTGGAAGTATTATTGCTGCCGGTTGCAATAACTGCATCAAAGTCCTTTAAACGTTCCGCATAAATGATATGTGGCAATAACAGAGGTTCATAAATAACAAGTTGTTGAAGCAGTGCAGGTAATAGCTTATCGTCAGAAGAAGAAAGTTTGATCTGTGCTATATTTCCAGTGGCCAAAACGCATAATACATCGTGGAACCCTACTAAAGGGATATTCCCTGCTAGAATTAAACCAATTTTTTTTGGGCTTTTGCTTATCTCTATGGTGCTAAACCATTGCTTTAAATCGGCTTCATTTAGCATATTGGACAATGCCAATAATGATTTATTCACTTCTTCTTCTGTAAACCAGGCATTATGATGGTTGGCAGATTTCACAACTGTTTTGAACGCTTCATTCGGATTAGCCATGAACTCACCAAGTTGTTTAAATGCGCTAATTAGATGTTCTTTATGAAGTGATGACATATTTAGAACTATTTTAAATGGATTATGTATTATATTTGCGCAGCAAAGTTAAACTTAGCATTTAGATTTAGACGAAAAGATGGCAATTAAAATAACAGACGAATGTATAAACTGTGGGGCATGTGAGCCAGAATGCCCAAATAATGCAATTTATGACGCCGGTACCGCTTGGAGATTTTCTGATGGCACCAGCTTAGATGGTATTATTGATTTTGGATATCAACAAATTGATGCCGGTGCAGCCCAAGATGCAATTTCAGATGAGGTATATTATATCGTATCTGATAAATGTACAGAATGTAAGGGATTTCATGACGAACCTCAATGTGCAGCAGTATGTCCGGTCGATTGTTGTGTAGACGACGAGGATGTACGTGAAACAGAGGAAGAGTTATTGGCAAAGAAAGCTTGGTTACACCAAGAAAATTAGTTTTAGTCCCAACTCTAAAAAGATATAAAAAGAGGTGCCATTAGGTGTCTCTTTTTTTATGAGCTATATTTTATAAAAAAAATAGGCCAATGTTTTCACATTGACCTACCCAGTATAGTTTAGTTTATTAAAGTTCGAGGGTTGCGCTTATCCAATCATCAACAGGAAAAACATCAGTTTTTATTTTTGTAAGTGCTGAATATAAGTTGATTTTAAATAAAGATAAAAAACTTGTAATGATAAAACAAAATTTTTCTAATTATTAACTTGACCTTTAAAGAAATAAGTCAACTATAGTTAAGATTCTGCGACTAGCTGTGGGAGGCCTTGAAGCGCAATGGAGCTGGTGCAAAACCCATATTTTGTAGCTTTTTTATTTATGGTCATTGCTTCCTTACAAGTTCGAAACTGTCATATCGAAAAACTTTTGATTTTTTAGGTTGTTCAGCTGTTTTACGGTTATAGGAATTAGGGACTCCTTTGTCAATATAAAATTGCCCACGTAATTTCAAATAATACTCAAATTGTCCTTGCCTATAATATTGATCGGGTATTTCATTGCCTTTTTTTGATGGTTCAATAAAAATGCAATCTTCCTCTTTAGCTTCATAGTTGGCATTCTGTGTATAAAATTTCGTTTCCATAAAGTCTGCACAGTCACAAGCCCAGTTTAGGTATGAAACTTCAATTGTTTCTGTCTTGCCCGAAAGCTTGGTTGGCTGGTCGCTACAACTTGTCAGCCAAATGAGCCAGGAAATACAAGTTAATTTTAATATTTTCACTTTTTTCTTTGTTGTCTAGATAAATCCATCTCATGGTTTGCAGATTTACGTTAAACCTTGATTACTTGCAAAATGGAACCTGTATAACTAAAATAAACAAAATGTTTCAAGTTTTCGCATGTTCTAAAATTGTATCGCTAATGTATTTTCGTGTTCATATTCTTTTATTAGTTTTGATCTCTAGTAATAATGGAAGATAAGGGGGGAAGTGCCTACGAAAGTTTGTAAAATGCTGAGGTTAAATTTATCATTTTACCATGCGTACATATATCAAATGGGAAGTCTTTCTTTGTTTCATAAATCTGATTTTTTTTGCCACATTTGCCAACAATCCTTTGAGGATTGCTAATATGCCCTAGAATATCTATAAATAACTAATATATGAATCATTGGCTTGTCAAATCAGAACCCTTTAAATACAGTTGGGAAAAATTTAATCAGGATGGAAGAACCTTTTGGGATGGAGTGCGCAATTATCAGGCCCGCAATAATCTCAAAGCAATGAAAGAAGGCGATCTGGTATTGTTTTATCACAGTAATGAAGGCAAGCACGTTGTAGGGGTGGCCAAAGTAGCTAGGGAGTTTTACCAAGATCCCACTACTTCAGATCCAAATTGGGTAGTGGTAGATTTGGTGCCGGTAGAAACCCTTCAAAAACCAGTAACACTAGAGCAAATAAAAGCGGAAGAAAGTTTAAAAGACATCTCGTTAGTGCGTCAGGGTCGTTTATCGGTAATGCCTCTAAAAGTCGAAGAATTTGATAAGATTCTTGAAATGGGTAGTTTTTAGTGCTTGAATTGCTATGGAAATAAAGCAAATTATTTACAATGTTCATCATGAAGAATTAGGAGCATTTAATTAAAATGGCAAAAAATAATCTATACTGTATTGTGGTACGCTTTGTTTTTGTATTGCTGCTCATTATTAGTTTTACGGCTACAAAGGCACAACAGGGCGATTATAAGATTAAAGTAGTTTCCTATCAATATAAGACGGTTAAAGGACAGTTGAAAAAAGTAAATGCCGAAGGTATTGGTATAGAAGATGATAAAGGGAATTATTATATTTTTAGAACAGCAGACCTGATCAGGATAAAAATTAAAAAAAGGGGGTTGACCATAGGAAAAGGTGCTGGTGCCGGTGCACTAACAGGTTTGGGCATAGGAGGTGGTATTTGGTCGGTAGATGAAAATGGCAATGACTTTGCCGACATGGCCAAGCTGACCATAGCATTAACCGCAACAGGTGCAATGAGTGGTACTCTTATTGGAGCAATTGCAGAAGTTATTAACCATAAATTGACCTTAAGAATTAATGGCAATCAGGAATACTTTAATAAAAACTATATAAAGTTGGTACCGTACGTAAACCCGGCAACGATACAGCATGTAAGTAATTAACAGCCCTAGCGTTCTAATTTATTGAAACTTTGCTTTAACATAAAAGGGGTGCTTAATGTAGTTAATACGCCCATAATGACCAATATTGAGAATATTTCCAAGTCTATAAGGCCAGCCTTATAGGCAATGTTGGCAATAACAAGTTCCATAATGCCCCGGGCGTTTAGGCCTATTCCCATGACCAGGGAAACCTTGTTGCTAAATCCGGCAAATTTTCCTCCAAGAAATCCACCTAAAATCTTTGATAAATAAGAAACACCAAGTATGGCAATTAGCAATCCATAATTTTTGATTGCTGCAATGTTAAATTCTAAGCCTATACCGGCAAAGAAAATAGGGGCCAAGAAACCCATGGCCAGCCCATTTGTGGTGGCGTGTATCGTGTCAATATGGCTTTTCCCAATTATTTTTTCGCTGATGAGCATGGAGGCAAAAAAAGCACCAATAATAAAGTGGAAGCCCAGGGTCTCCGTAATTGTTGAAAAGATCAATACGAAAACAAAGAACAAAGCAAATAACGATTCTTTCCCTTTGAGGAAGGACAGGAGTTTATTGATATTGTTTTCAATATAGTTTTCCCGCTTTGAAATTTTTCTGATGAGCGAATAGCTGATAATTAAAATAGCGATAAAAATGAAAAGCTTTAAAAGCGATATTGCGGAAACTTTGATAATGGCATTTAAAGTTTGGTCGGTATCTTTTACCTGTAAAATGACACCCAAAATAGTGAGGGCCAATACATCATCAAAAATAGCAACAGAAATTATTTTCTTGCCCACACTGGAATTAATCTTGCCCAAATCCATTAAAATTCTAATACTGACGGGCAAAGCAGTTATGGCCACGCATAAACCAATAAATACAGTGGTTGCTACATCCTTATCAAAGAAATAACCAACGGCAAATCCACTTAGGATAGGTAGGAAAAAGGCCATGATAGAAATAATGATATTTTTCCCCTTAAAAGAGTCCAAAATATCATCAATGTTGATTTCCAGTCCGGCAATGATGACCAATAAGAAAACACCGAGCTCGGAAATTACTTTTATATCCTCAGTTCTATGGATGATGTTCAGTAAGCTGGGCCCCAAAATTATCCCGGCAATAATTTCTCCAATCATTGCGGGCTGCTTGAACCGTTCAAAAAGCTCGCCCAATAATCGGGCGGCAACTAATAAGATCAGTAGGTTGGTAAAAAAAGGAAGTTCGAAATGTGGAATATCTAAGTTCATCTGTTATGTTCTAATAAGTTGAATGGTTAGTATGCCCCAATAAAAATAGATGCCAATGTCTTTATTGAAAATTAGCCCATTTGTTTTGTAATAACAGCACTATGATTATACCTATGTGTGATAAATTATACAGGCTAGCCTGTGATGGGCAACTTTAATCTTTAAAAAATAAGGCTTTAAGTTCTGTGGCATCTTCAGGCTGCATTTTGCCTGCCAATACCAAGCGTAATTGTCTACGGCGTAAGGCGCCATTAAATAATTCAATTTCTTCTTCTGTTTCTGGTTTTAGTTCAGGTACCGGAATAGTTTGCCCATTTTGGTCGAGTGCTACAAAGGTATAGTAAGCTTCATTAGATTTAGCTCTACTGCCAGAAGGGATATTTTCGGCCCAAACATCCAAACGTACCTCTACAGAAGTGTGAAAAGAACGGGTTACTTTTGCCTCTATGGTAATTACATCGCCTAATTTAATGGGTTGCTTAAACGATACGTTATCTACCGAGGCGGTAACTACGATCCTGTTGCAGTGTTTTTGAGCAGAAATAGCAGCGGCAATATCCATCCAGTGTAATAAACGTCCACCCATTAAGTTGTTTAACGTGTTGGTGTCGTTGGGCAGAACAAGCTCATTCATAATGGTGAACGAGTTTTTAGGGCTTTTAACGTTTAAACTCATGCGGCTAAATTAACTAAATTAAGCGTGTTCTCAAGATTAAATTTATGTAAAGTAGCGCTTGCAAGATATTGCTTGGGCAATTCATATATCGTTTCTTTATAGACGGGCTTATGTTGCCTGCCAGCTTTTTGATTAAAATTATTAGAAAGTAATGAAACTCTTTTAAGGACAGTTTAACCCTAATGTTTGATTTGAATATCTGATGTGGCCTAATGTATTGCTTTCATTTTTAAGTGATTGCCGATAGTTAGTAAAATAATTTAGTAATTATTTCGTGTTATTTATATATTTTAATAAGTTTATCGTTGATTTTGAATTTTTTAACAAAATAACCAAACTTTATGAAAAAAATTTTACTTGTTGTTTGCTTTGCAATTTGCTTTTTTAATAATGGCAAAGCTCAAAGTATCTTAGTGAACCGCTATTTCAACAGCGGTACTTCAGATGGGGTAGATGATGTTGCTGAACTTTTGGTGGTACAGGACCACTTGGATATCAGAAAATACATCATTAAAGATTACGCTAATGGGGGTTCCAATCTAGATGACGGCGGATCTAAATTCAGATTTAATAATATCGATTTGTGGAGAAACCTTAGATCGGGCACTACCATTGTCTTACGAAGGCTTTCAGCAACCGAGCTAAACACCTATACGCCAGATATCGATGCTTCTGATTTTAAAATCAGCATTGCTGTAAATGATACCCGCTATATGGAAGACTTGGCTCCGGGCAAGGCATGGAATTTTACGGTCAATGAGGTGGTATTGGTTAGGGCAGATACGGAAGATGTTACTGGCGATGGTGCAAATAAAGCTGTCCACGCATTGGGCTTGGGTATAGGTAACTATTTTAATAGACCAGTATGGAATGCCATTACCAGTCCTAAATCTTTATATGATAATTATACGGGAGGAAATAATGTAAAAGGCGTAGTTCACTTAACCAATCCTAACTACCAATCGTATACCACTGTTTTTGATAGCAATGCCGAATTGGTTGCATTACCATCTTATTGGCAAAAAGAAACTGAATTAATGAGAAATTTTCCGGCAGGGATACAGATTTACCGCTGCACCACTCCTTATATGACACGGCAAATGAACGCTTATATTGTGGTTTTTGATCCAAAGTTAGTAGAGTTTAAACCTACCTATTCATCAACTTTTAAAACACCAGAAAGTTTTGTTTCTGCAGAAACAGGAACGGTTTTGGCCTGTTTAAATGCAGGTTTCTTTTATACTACGGCATTAAGCCATTTGCAATATAATGGTACTACCGCTGCAAATAATGTGGCTTCTCTTGTACGTAATGTCTATAATGGCGTTAATAGTACCTATTATCCAACCAGGGGAACTTTTGGTTTGTCACCAACTTGGCAACCAGATATTACTTGGACCTATAAAGTAGGTTCCAATGTTTACTCTTATCAAACACCCTCTCCAAATAACGTAAATAATGCGCCGCAACCTATCCCAACAGCAGCAGGAGGAACGATTTGGAATGTAGTAAGTGGCGTAGGCGGATCGCCTGTTCTGGTGAAAAATGGTGTGGTAAATGTTACGTCAACTGAAGAGCTTGCCGATCTTGATAACACTTCTATGAGGGGAAGATCAGCAATTGGTTACACCGCTACTGGCAAAGTAATATTGCTAGCGGTTGAAGGAGGTAATACCACAGTAACGCCTAACGTATTGGGTCTTACTTTGAATGAATTGGCCAATTTGATGAAAGATATGGGCTGTGTTTCTGCATTAAACTTAGATGGAGGAGGCTCTACCACTTTGCGTATAAATAATCAATTAACCGTTCGCCCTTCAGATAGCGGTACTGAACGTACTATGCCTGGAGTAATTTTAATCAAATCAAAAAACTAAGATCATGAAGAATATTTTTATATTACTGGTTATGCTGTGCTTATCTACCTACACCAAAGCACAAAAGGTAGACCCTATAAAACTTTTACAGGATGTTAATGGAGGAAACGTTGCTTTTGCGACTATCAATGAACAGGGTGGGACCATTAACACGCATGCAGATATTAGTTGGGGTGATGGTTTCAGTGTAGCCAACAGGGCATTTATACAAGCACTTAGAAATGAGGTGTTGCCAATTACCTTAAGTAAGTTTAATGCCAGAAAAGATGCCGATGCGGTAAATGTAACTTGGGCAACTTCAATGGAGAAAAATGCCTTACATTTCGAAATTCTTCGTTCTTCAGATGGCAAAAAGTTTGAACGTATTGCTACTATTGGGGCAAAGGGAAATGCTAATGAGTTGATAAATTATTCTTATAGGGATACAAAGCCGGTAAATGGAACAAATTATTACCAGCTTAAAAGTGTAGACAGGGATGGCACTTTTACCACTTCCATTGTTGTGGCCGTTCAGTTTGACCTTAATAAGACTGACATTACCGTAATTGCAAGCTCGGCAAATCAACACATCAAGGTAAATGTGTATTCGCCGGTTAATCGCATAGCTGGTTTTACGGTTTCTGATGTAAATGGTCGTGTATTGCTAAATGCTAAAAATGTCTCCCTGCAAAAAGGAAATAATGTATTGGAGTACACGTTAAATGCTTCTCCTCAATTGTTGATTGCCTTGCTGTCTTCGGCAACGGAAAAAAATGCTTATAAGTTTTATTATTAGTTTTTGATTTACTCCATTACCCAATGTCCATTCGTCATCTAATTTTGTCTTTATGGTGCTGTTTGATGTTTTCCTGTTCAAAGAAGGACAGTAAGACTACGGTAGTACCCACATCGCCAAGTCCTTCAAATAATACGTTCTTTGTAGGAGAGGTACAGCCTGCAGCTTCAAAAAGCTGTTTTGCCGGTGCTTATTATCGCAAATTGGTTTCAAGTGTAGACATATGGGGAGGCATTGGTGGGCGAGTGATTTTGCCCACCATTGTTTTTGATCCTTCTAGGATTAATCCGGCTAAGCCCGCTCAATTTTTAGATAACCCCTCTATCTATATGGGAGGAAATATGGGCGGACAGGAAACCGATATTGGTTTAACTTGGGAAGTTATTCGTGAGGAGAATGGGGCTGTAACCGCAGATAGGAGGGCTTTTAGACCATTTTTAAGGAGATCTTCCCATGCAGGGAGTGGTCAGGCAGCTTTATATGAAAATGCTCCTGCTGAAGCCAGGTATTACTGGTATCCTGGAGAAGAGGTATGGATGTCAGTTAAAATCGTTTCTAATGGTATGTTGAGGCTTACTGTTGAGGGTGGGGGAAAGAAATTTGAAAGAGATTTTGAGTGCGGTGGTTACACTTTTGCTGGCAAGGGAGAGTTTAAACGAGTAAACGCTATTGATCAAGTATCAAACGAAGGTAAACCTGTTCAGGCCACCAATACGAAGGTTGTTGGAGCAGAATGGAAAGTGACCTACATTTATCGTATGGTGAATGGTGCGTTGGTTGAAGCACCTTTTCATGATGGGCGATATACTGAGATGAAATGTCCAAGCTCAAATTATTTTTCTATCTTCTCTACGCAAGAAAATCGTTCGCAAGGCGCTGAAAAAATAGAGATTTACGGTAGGGGTTATTAATTGCTTTTGGCTATAGAATAATAGCTAATAATGATTAAGGTGGCTATATAAGTTTCAATATCCTTTTTTATTAGGCAATGTTGCTGTTTTGTGGATAAGTGAGTTGTTTTTCCAAGTAAATTTTTACTAGGTTTCCCATTAAGTTAGCTCATCTTTCGTGGATATAAACCAAGGCTTTATAGAACTTTTTATTTGGCTTGGTAAGTCAATTTGTCTTTTGATAATGGGTATGTTGTTCATTTTAAAAGTTTCCCCAAATCATTGAATAAAATTGAACCAATATCAAACATTAAGAACGAAGATTTTGTTGCAATAAATAAGCCTCTAATTCTTCAATATGCAAAATCAAACGCTGGTTCAATATTTTCATTGGTATTATAACGAAAAAGACAACTTATGGACAAAAATAGCAAAGGAAGCAGAAAATTTGGCCAATTTGGGAATTACCAAATTGTGGATACCACCTGCTTTTAAGGGGGCTGATGGAGTACATGCACAAGGCTATGATACCTATGACCTGTATGATTTAGGGGAGTTTGATCAAAAGAACAGCGTTGCCACAAAATATGGCACCAAAGAAGAATTGCTCACGGCCATAAAAGCACTTCAGCAAAATCATATTGAAGTGATTGCCGATGTGGTATTCAATCATAAGGCAGGTGGCGATGAATTGGAAAATATACCCGTAAGGAAGGTTGATCCTGAAAACCGTAATCAGTTCATTTCCGAAATCTTTGAAATTGCTGCTTGGACAAAGTTTACTTTTCCTGGTAGGAAGGGAACATATTCTGACTTTACCTGGGATTTTCAATGTTTTAGTGGAACCGATTGGGCTGAAGACCTGAAGGAAACGGGGATATATTCCATACAGAACCAATATGGTGATAAATGGGAAAATGTACCCTCTACAGAGCACGGTAATTTTGATTACCTGATGTGTAATGACATTGATTTCCGAAACCTTGCCGTAAAAGAGGAGTTAAAGAAATGGGCCAAGTGGTTTTATGATACTTGTAAGATAGACGGTTTCAGATTAGATGCGGTGAAACACATTTCGCCAGGGTTTGTAATAGAGTGGATAGACTTTGTAAAGGCCGAATGTAGTGAAAACCTATTTTTTGTTTCGGAAAACTGGACCATTGAAAATGTTGGTGAACTTCAGGGCTATATTGAAACTACAGAGGGAAGGACGCAGCTTTTCGATTCGATGTTGCACCACCAGTTTTATCTGGCCTCTATAGAAGGAAATACTTACAATCTCAGCAAGATTTTTGATGATACCTTGGTTCAGGTCAATCCCTTATTGGCTGTCACTTTTGTCGATAACCATGATTCTCAACCTATGCAAGCCTTACAATCCTATGTCGATTTTTGGTTTCGCCCTTTGGCCTATGCCATGATATTGTTAAGGGAGCAGGGCATACCCTGTATATTCTTTCCCGATCTCTACGGAGCAGATTATGAGGATAATGAAACACCTGTAACGTTAGCTGCTTTGCCAGAGTTGATGCTACTGTTGAAGGCAAGAAGATATTTTGCCTATGGCCTACAACGTGATTATCTCGATCATCCCAATTGCATTGGCTGGACCAGGGAAGGAGATGTAGCATTCGAAAATTCAGGCCTTGCCGTTTTATTGAGCAATGGAGAGGCTGGGACTAAAAAAATGGAAGTAGGGCAACATTTTGCCGGTAAAACTTTTATAGATAGCTTAAATTACAGGGCAGAAGAAATAGTAATAGGTGAAGATGGTTTTGCTGATTTTTATTGTAATGCAGGAAGTGTAAGTGTTTGGATATTGAAATAGTTTAGCGAAAGCTTTGTGTGCCGGTTGGGTTAACTTACCTTTTTATACTATTGATATTGGTAAAACCTACAAGGTCATCATATCTGCTGCCTGGTCTTCTATAATAGGCCAAAATTTGATAGTTGTTTTCGGTTTCAAAAAAAGAACCTTCAAATACGGTATCATCAAATTTATTATTTTCGTCTACCCAAACATATTTGAAATCATATAACCCTTGTTTTAGTTTAATGTTACCATAAAATCTTCTTCTTGAGGATTCGTAAGTGAGTTTGTTATCCTCTGTAAGTGCGTAATTGTTAAAACGTCCAAACACATACACATTTCCTTTTGGTGTGGGAAGTTGGGCGCTTAAAGAAAACAGAACATAGGCATAATCGCTATCGGTAATGTTATCCCTGCCATCCATATTTCGAATAAAGAAATTACCATCTTCATCAAATTGGTTACTATACCTGGAAGAACTGTTTTCCAGATCTGTAGACAGAATAACATTTTGGGTGCTATCAAGATAAATATCGGCTACATGTTCCGCTTTGTACCTGAAGCTTCTGATATCGAATTTTCTAAATTCGTTACCACCCCAAAAAAGATTGGTATTGATATCATTATAAACCAATGAACCTTGTTTAACAAAAGAGGGCTTGGTATTTACGATAGCAGTTTGTGGTATGGCATTCTGCATAACCACGGCTTTTACTTCTAAGTAAGGATTGGCAATTGGCGTAGTATAGAAGATGCTAAAATTAATTTTTTGTTTGGTATTTCTGCTGGCCACTTCTGTACTTGGTACCACCTCGGCACCAATGTTTACAGTGTTGCTAACAATGTAAAAACGTTGTGTAATGACTACTTTATTTGGATCACTGTCTTCATAAACCTTCAGGATATAATTACCAGCTATTTTAGGTTTAATCTGGTCATTGGGAAAAGTGAGCTGGTAGTGAGTGAATTTTACCAGGGTGTTAAAAGAATACCTGTAATTGAAGATGATATCCTCCTTAAAGCTTTCCAGATAATCCATTTGATTAATTCCAGAAGGTTTCCAGTCCCACGTGCAATGTTCTATGGTATAAGTATAGTTTTTCTGTCCACCACGTAAATCATCAAAGCCAAAAGTTAAGGTTTCGCCACTTTTTAAGGCAATAATAGGGAAAGATTGCTCCTTAATGGTATTGTAGCATTCTACAGTTTTAATGTATGGCTGATATATTTTGTTCTGATATTCGGCTTGGGCATTTGCACCAGATAAGCGAAAGAGGAATAAAAGACAAATAAGTATTTTAAGTTTTATCATAGCTTTAATTACAAGTTAACTAAATTAGCTAAACAAATGATTTATACCTAATAGAGAAACGGTATTATTTAAAATGCTTAATATGGTTTGGTAAATCCATCCAAAAGTTTCATACTCTGTAAAGCTTCTTCTGCACTACAGGGATTGTTACCCGCATTTCTAAAATAGCTTACCACTTTTTCGATCATAGGTTGTTGAACGTGTTCAAGGGGATTGAAAGTTAATATTTCTTCTTGATTGTTTTGACTGATTTTAATGTGATGTCCAAATACGGAAAAACTAATTTTACCTTTTGAACCAAAAATTTGGCAACTATCGGTTTGTTGGTCGGCAGAAGCAGAAAAGCACCACAGGCCATTAAATATTGTACCATTTTTAAATAAAATGTGGCCCGTTACCAAATCGTCTACTGCTTGTAAAGGATCCAGTTTACTGGAAAGACCATTGAAATGTTGTACCTGCCCGAAATAATATAACATCAGGTCGAGCTGATGGGGAGCCAGATCATGAAATAGGCCGCCGCCAGAAATAGCCGGATTTAGCCTCCAATTTTCTGCAGTATTGGCAATAATATTACTGGCCTTGGGCTGTAGCATCTTTAGATCAACAAAAAGAACATCGCCAATAATCTTTTCTTCTAGCAGCGATTTTATTTTTAAGAATAAGGGTTGTGCCCTGCGATAATGCGCTATGGTTAGCTTTACACCGTATTGATTGGATGCCTCTGTCATTCTTTTGGCCGAGGCACTATCTATGGCCATGGGCTTTTCTACATAAACGGGCTTGCCTGCAGCAAGTGCGGTAATGGTATAAGCTTCATGTTGTAGGGGCGGTGTGGCAATGTATATGGCGTTTACTTCAGGGTCATGAATGAGGTCGGTTGCCCGGCTATACCATTTTGGAACATGGTGCCTTTTGGCATAATCTGCTGCCTTGTGGGCATCTCGTCGCATTACGGCCACTAACTGCGAATGGGGAACCTTGTTAAAGGCAGGACCACTTTTAACTTCGGTTACATCTCCACAACCTATAATTCCCCATTTTATTTCATTCATTGTAAGGTGCTTTATGACGATAAGTCCAGATTAGCCTTCAAGTTCCATGATTTCTGAGGCCAGTATTTCCCATCTTTTTTGCGCATCATCCAATAAAGTTTTTTCGGCCAAATATTTTTTATTGGCCTCATCGAGCTTTTGTTGATTGCTAAATACTTCTTCTTTAGTTAATTCTGCTTCTTTTTCAGTTACGCTATGTTCAAAGGCAGCAATTTCTTCTTCTACCTTTTTAAGCTGATCATTTAGTTTTTTTAACCTTTGTTGCGTATTGGGAGAAGCAGGCTCATTTGCTACTTTAGCTTTTTTCTCTTCCTGTTTTACAGGGATCGGTTTAGGAGTGGGCTTAACACGTTTAGAATCCCATTCTTCGTATTCTGCGTAGGTGCCTGGATATTCCTTAATCTTTTCGTCTTCTATGAACCAAATTTTATTGGCCACATGATCTAGGAAATACCTATCGTGCGATACGGTAATAAAAGTACCTTCATATTGCTGTAAAGCCTGAATCAGTATATTAACCGATTGAATATCTAAGTGGTTGGTAGGCTCATCCAGTATTAAAAAGTTCGAATCGGTCGTTAGTGATTTGGCCAAGGCCACTCTTGATTTTTCCCCTCCAGATAATACCTTAATTTTTTTGAATACATCATCACCAGTAAACAAGAAACAGCCTAGTATACCTCTTAACTCTGTGTCGCTATGCTTAGGGGCAAAAGCTTGGAGCTCTTCCAATATAGAATTGTCTAAGTGTAGGGATTCTAATTGATGTTGGGCAAAAAAGGTAGTGGTTACATTATGTCCGGTTTCACAGAAGCCTTCAAATTTTTCGGTACCAGCAATAATTCTCAATAAGGTAGATTTACCTTTACCATTGGCTCCGATCAATGCAATTTTATCTCCTTTTTCTATTACCCCTTCGGCATTTTTCAGGATATCAACGTTAGGATAACTTTTATAGGCATGTTCAATACGGACCACATGACGGCCTGAAGGCTTGCTGAATTTAAAGCTAAAGTTTACCGTAGGGTTATCATCGTCAACATCTTCTACACGCTCCATCTTATCTAAGGCCTTCATACGCGATTGTGCCATTTTAGCTTTACTTGCCTTGGCCCTGAAACGTTCAATCAAACGTTCTTCCTGTTTGATCTTGGCCTGCTGATTTTTGAATTCGCCACGTTGTATTTCTGACCTTAATGCTTTTTCTTCCAGGTAGAAGGAATAATTGCCAGCATAGGTAGTCAGTTTTCCTTTTCTTGATTCGACGGTTTTGTTAACGATTTTATCTAGAAAATACCTATCGTGCGATACGATTACAATGGCTCCTTCGAAACCACCCAGATAGGTTTCCAACCATTTAATAGACGGTAAGTCCATGTGGTTGGTAGGCTCATCGAGTAAAAGGATATCAGGGTTTTGTAGTAAAATTTTAGCCAACATTACCCGCATGCGCCAACCTCCAGAGAAGGTATTCAATGGCCTTTGCTGATCGTTGGTGCTAAATCCTAAACCTGCTAGGATCTCATTGGCACGATACTCGATATTATAGCCATCTAAAGCTTCAAATTCTTGTTGTTTGTCACTTAGTTTATTTAAGATCTCTTCACTGTAATCAGTTTCGATTTTTTTGAGCAGGTCTTCAATCTCATCATGTAATTTGTTCTGGCGTTCGAAAGCCTCCATGGCCACATGTAAAATGCTATGGTGTGAATCATAAGAAAGTAAATCTTGGTTCAGATAGCCGATTTTTAGGTCTTTGGCCATCGAAATACTACCCGATGTAGGGGCATATTCGCCAACAATTATTTTGAGTAAGGTAGATTTTCCGGTTCCATTGGCACCAATCAATCCCACTTTATCGCCTGGCTTGATGTGCCAATCAGCTTCATCATATAAGGCCCTTGAGCCAATTAAAAAAGTTAAATCGTTTATAGAAATCATTTGGGCACAAAAGTACGTAATTTGATTGACGAATTGGGATTCGGCTTTACGATTTTGAGTATTCTGTTTGGGAATGATTTTTTAAGAAAAAATGCCCTACTGTAATGGGCCAAGGGCCAATAAAGTAGGACATTGATAGAAGGCCGTTA
Organism: Pedobacter sp. ASV28; assembly: GCF_016428855.1. Classification (GTDB taxonomy): domain Bacteria; phylum Bacteroidota; class Bacteroidia; order Sphingobacteriales; family Sphingobacteriaceae; genus Pedobacter. The sequence goes on along the minus strand of NZ_JAELTN010000014.1, from coordinate 8,431 downwards.
TCCTAAGGATAATTTCGATGTCAATTATTTGCTTTCTGAATCCTCTGTTTCTTCTAGTTTGCCTTCTTTGTTTCGTTTTAGTTTTACTATTGGTTTTTCCTGTGTTCCTGTAACACTTAAGGGAATACCAATGATACCAAAGGGCGGAAGACCCAATCTGCCACTAAGGTTTAACCGGCCATCGAAACTCACTTGACCTTCAAAACGCGGTCTAAATCCGGCAATTTTCATTTTGGTACGCTCAATGGTAATGATGTTGTTTTTAATGGTGGTTTTAACTACCACATCCTTAAGGTTGGGATTGGTTAAGGTATCCCTGTCTGTAGCCTTGCTTACCGCATTCATCATTTTAAAGCCTGCTAGCTTGACTTCTTTTAGCGTTAATGTGCCGCCTCCTTTAATAGAGGGGAAAACAGGATACATTTCTTCATTCAAGCGGCCTGCTAATTGGTAATCTAAGCCTACAATACCTTTAATCTTGGCGGCAGAAGTAGCCATTTCCCTAAATAATTTAATCTCTTTGTAGGCCCTGGCAATATCAAACTCTTTGGCGCTTAGCTTGAAATCGAAATTGGCCGAGGTAGGGCTTAAACTCTTGTAGGTGGCATCCATAGCTACTTTAGCACCAACCACGTCAAATCCAGTTTGTGATAAGGTCAATTGGCCGTTGTTTACGGTAAGCGTTCCTTTGGCATTCTTCAGGTCCAGTCCATTATAAGCAACATTGTTGGCATTGGCACTGAAACTGATGTTGAGGTTGTTCGGGATAAGGATAACGCCTTTGCTGGTGCTGTTTGTAGGCGTACTGGTCTCGCCAGCGTAGGCCATAAATTCATCGGCAACGATCTTGTTGCTGTGGAGCATAAAACTTCCGGTAAGTTTGGCCTTTTCATCAAAGACATAATTGATATAATTCCCTAAATTTCCATTCAATTTAAAGTCAGACCCGCCATAAGAAGCATTGAACTCTTCAAATTTCATGGCAGAAGAAGTAAAAGAGAACTTTCCATTCCTGATTAGAAATGGATGAGGGAACATATCTGTCCGTACATTCAATTCCTTGATGTTCATCATGCCGTTATTCTGTAGTCTACCATACCTACCTGCCATAGCATCACTTTGTAAACCTTTAAACGAAACATTAGTGTAGATGAGACCATTAACCTGATAGCCAGGGATAGCAAAGACTTTATAGAGCTTGCCAATGTCCAAGGTGCCTTTCGAACTAATATGATAAGATACATTTTCAAGATTACTCACATTGGCTTTCAGCATGAATGGTTGTCCCGCCATTTCAAATGAAATGGGTTTTACGTTTAATAAAGTGCCTTTCAGTGTGCCATCAGTATTGGTAAGCGCAGCATCAATATCAATTTTTTCTAAAGCTTCGCTAAAATGACTGGTCTTGATATAACCATGATCCAGTTTGATCAGGGTATGGGTAACTGGAAATAATTTCTTGGTTTTATCATATGAGCCTTTGCTATTTAGGTCTACAGAAAGTTTACCATTTAACACCAGGCCTTTGATCGGATAGAAGTTTTTGATCTCCGAAAAGTTGATAGCTGTTTTTAATCCCAGGTCTACCGTAATATTGTTAACAGTTTGTAGCTTAAAATAACCTTTAATATAGTTTGACATGGCATTTATGTCAATATTGATGATTTCCAGTTTAGTGTTTTTGTAATCGCCGTTGGTGTTTGAACCCGTAAAATCAAAAGCAATTTTGTCGATGGGAGAAGGCAATGGGGCATATTTGAAATAACCATCGGTAAGTTTGATTTTGGCCTCGAATTTTGGTACGGTAGCAATTACAGTATCTATTTTTCTTATGCCACTTTTAACCACTTTTTTGCTGTATTTACCATCGGCATGAATGGCCATAAACAATCGTCCCTTAAGATCTAGACTATCTAAGTTGACTACTTTGGCCCATTTTTCTAAATCGATATTTGAACGGGTTTTGGTATAGATTTCAGGTTCTTTTAGGCCCTGTATTTTGGTGACTGAGGATAGATAATCGTTGCCAATGTTGAAGAACAGGCTATCCATGTTAAGATACAGGCTATCTGGATTCAAACTTGGAAGTCTTGTTTGTAGGTTTAGGAAAAGATTTTTAATCGATTCTGGTGCATTTGGATTCGTAATTTCGCCCTTTCTTACCTTCATGTTAAAGTTTAAGGTAGGCATGGTGTTACTTTGGGCAATGTACTTTCCAACCAATGAGGCGTCAATCTCTGCATAGCCTTTAATGTTGGTACGTTCTAACCTTTCCGCAATTTCAGGTGGGAGCGCAGTAAAGATATTGTGCAGATCGGTTTCTTTGGCGTCGGTCTTAAAATCCATATCGTAACCATCTTTCAAGAAAGAAAAACGGCCCACAAAACGGATAGGTAGAGAATTGATTTTAAGATCATTTTCATCAAATACAAGATCTAAAGAGTTGGTATTAACTTTGGTAATCAGTTTGGCATTTAGTTTTTTGTTTAATAGGTAAGGTATGTTGTTGTAATAGATATCGGCATCGGCAATGGATAGCTTTGATTTTAAATCAAAAATGGCATGGCTCAGATCTCCAGTGCCCGAATAATTGACTCCTTTTGCATTAATCTGCATGGGTATTGATTTATCATTATATACCAAATCGCTATTTTTAATATATATACCTTCTATTTTTATGGCCGTGTTGCTAGTGTCGCTGGCTTGTTTACCATTCGGTTTACTATCGTACACATTATAGTTGGCATGTCCCTGTTCATCGGAAAGGATATTGATCTTGGCATTGTCCAGGTAAAATTCATCAACTTTGATCTGATTACTAAATAACGAAAGTAGATTAATTCCAAGGGATAATTGTTTGGTGTAGATCAAGGTGTCATTTTTAAAAGGCGCAGAACCTTTTAATAGAAACTCTTCCAGATTTAGGGTAAGAGAGGGAAAATGGCTGAAAAAAGACAGTCCCGTACCTTTAAAGCTTACTTTACCTTTAATGTTCTGGTTAATGGTTTGGGTAATCTGTTTGTTGATGGTTTGTGGAATGAGGTAGGGGATGATGAACAATAAAGCTAGAAGCGATATGACGCTTATGGCAAGGATTTTAAAAAACTTCTTCAAGATAAAATAGATTTTGGCGTTCATTGCAAAGATAGTTTTAAATAGCTGATTTTGTCCATGTGCCAACTTTTTTAACAAAATTTTGCAACACATTTGGCAGAATGGAAAATAATGCATTATATTTGTACTGTAATAATTAATATTACAGAATGAACAACGGAAAATTTGCCATTTCTCTACATATTTTGGTTTTGCTTGATAAGGCAAAAGGTGAATTGCTGTCGTCGGAGTATATGGCGGGAAGCATTAACATTAATCCTGTTTTGGTAAGAAAGGAATTGATTAATTTAAGGAAAAAAGGTTTTGTAGCTAGTAAAGAGGGAAAAAATGGCGGAGCAACATTAGCGAAGCCGGCAGAAGAGATTACGCTTGGAGCCCTTTATGAAAGCGTAAGACAATCGCATTTATTAGGTAGCCAAAAAAATGAGCCTAATCCATCATGTACAGTAGGGAAGCACATCAACTCGCATTTGAATGATCTATATGATGAAACAGAACAGATTTTAATATCCCAACTTAATAAACAGACCTTGGCCGATTTTAGCCATCGTTTTACTTAGGTATTTGATATTTTTTTAAACAAAACTGTAATAAATTAAGTTACAATTTAGAGAATGATAAATTAAAAAAAATAAAACATGAAAGTAGTAGTAATTGGTGCCACAGGTTTTGTTGGCCAAAATCTAGTAGAAGAATTAGCTAATAGGGGACATGAAGTTTTAGCAATAGCAAGAGATGCCACTAAAGTAGCGCAGAAAGAAAATGTAATTTCTCAAAGTGTAGATGTGACTGACGAGACTGCTTTAACAGCCGCTTTAAAAGGTGCTGATGTAGTGTTGAGTGCATTCAATGCTGGTTGGACCAATCCTAACATCTACAACGATTTTATTAAAGGATCAGAATCCATACAAAAGGCTGTGAAGGAGGCTGGCGTTAAACGCTTGGTGGTAATTGGTGGGGCAGGTAGCTTGTTCATAGATGGGCAGCAACTGGTAGATGGTCCAAATTTTCCAGCAGAGATTAAACCTGGAGCAACTGCAGCTAGAGATTATCTGGACCTGCTCAAGAAAGAAAAGGACCTGGATTGGACTTTCTTTAGCCCCGCTATTGAAATGCACCAAGGGATTACCACTGGGCGTACAGGAAAATATCGTCTGGGATTAGAAAATCCGGTTTTTAACGAAGAAGGCAGAAGCATACTTTCGGTTCAAGATTTGGCAGTAGCCGTAGTTGATGAAATAGAACAAAATAAACACCCAAAACAAAGATTTACGGCAGCTTATTAAAAGAATGTTTTTGAAACGCTGTACAAAACTCTATCCTTCATCATCTTCAAAAAAAAGTGGAGATGATGAAGTTTGAAGGGTGACATCTTGGTCTTTACTTAGGAAAAGGAACAAAACGATTTGGTCTTTTAATAGATTTGACTTTTTTCCTATCTTCGCACTATGTATCGCCTTGTAAAACCCATATTTTTCAAATTTGATCCAGAAAATGTTCATCATTTTGTGGTTAAACGCTTAAAATGGTTCCATGATTTCTTCCCTTTGGGAAAAACCATATTGCGTGGAAATTATGATATCAGTTATAAAGGATTAGAACGCGAAGTTTTTGGCCTAAAGTTTAAAAATCCGGTGGGTTTGGCTGCAGGCTTTGATAAAAATGGCGAATATGTAGAGGCTTTAAGTAATCTGGGCTTTGGCTTTATTGAAGTGGGTACGGTAACGCCTTTGCCACAACCTGGTAACGACAGACCAAGAATGTTCCGTTTACAGGATGACCATGCGATTATTAACAGGATGGGCTTTAACAATAAGGGGGTAGATGTAATGGCAGAGCGGCTTCGCCTGTTGAAGAATAGGGAACCGGGTATTATTGTAGGTGGAAATATTGGTAAAAACAAGAATACGCCGAATGAAGATGCCATTTGCGATTATGTGAAGTGTTTTGATTGTTTGTTTGACGTGGTCGATTATTTTGTGGTAAATGTAAGTTCGCCCAATACACCTGGTTTACGTGCCTTGCAAGAAAAGGAACCCCTTAAAGAATTGCTGAATACTTTACAGAAACGTAATAACAAAGACAATAGATCTAAACCCATTTTATTGAAGATTGCTCCAGATCTGACCAACGAACAATTAGACGATATTGTTGAGATTGTAAAGGAAACCCATATTGCCGGAGTAATAGCGACCAATACCACCATTGACAGAAATGGTCTATATGCAGAGGAAAAATTGAAAAGTGAAATGGGAGGTTTGAGTGGCAAGCCATTGACCAAGCGTTCAACTGAAGTCATTCGTTATTTGGCACAAAAATCTGGCAAATCATTTCCAATTATAGGGGTAGGTGGTATACATACACCAGAAGATGCGAAAGAAAAATTAGATGCAGGCGCTTCATTGGTTCAATTATATACGGGTTTTATTTATGAAGGACCTGGTTTGATCAAAAGAATTTGTAAGGCTTTGATCTGATCATTTCTCTATGTTATTGGCCTCTAGATATTTTCTTAGGCTAGTATGTATAATATAGGTCCAGCCTTTTACAAAATTTTCTCTAGCGAAATCTGGTCCTCCTTCCGCGAGCGTATGTACGTCAGCATGGGTAAGCCTAAGTATGGTTTTTTCTCCCTTGTCCATTAGTTCCCAAGTAACTAATGAATTTCCAGGATAATTGTCATATCGCCAAGTATAGGATAGTTTAGTCTCTGCTTCAGCTTCTTGAACCTCGCAAAGATGTAAGTATTGTGCTTGATCTTTATCCCCACCTATAAAATCGAATTTAAAGCCCACTTTTGGTTTGAACTCTTCTAGATCGAAATACCATTCCTTCATTTCGTCTTTGTTGGTAATAGCGCTCCAAACTTTAGCTATGGGTGCATGAAGTGTCCTCTCTATTACAATGCTGTCTGTCTTCATGGTTCTGTTATTAGATTAAATGTATAAATGCCGACAGTAGAGGTGCTTATATTCTTCTGTTCTTAACTGGAATTACCAGTTTTAAACCAGACCATATTTCATCTACTGCACATACTTTAACATCTATAAGGCCATTTTTGATTGCAATTTCTCGAATTAAGTCTTCAGTTAGGTCTGTTGGCACCTTGGCCGATTTCTTGGGCCAAGAAATCCATATCATTCCATTGTCTTTTATTTGGCTCTTTAAGAAGGGTAACTCACGATCTAATTCTGAAAGCTGCTTGGTGAAATAGTGTATGAGGTCTTGAGGTGATGATTCGTTTATTTCTAGAATTTTGGGAAGGTCCACTAATAAGTCAAAGTAATGAGCGGGGGTGTTGATTAATAATAATTTAAAATGCTCCTTTATGCCCAATTTTTTTGCCAAGGGTGTACCAGAATATCCAGTTGTTTTCATTGAATTCAATTTAATTAACTTCTAAGTTAGTTATTAGTCGGATTTTTTTAAAGAGTTGAATTGATGTGCTGAATTAATTTGTCACATGTTGATAACAAAATATAAATAATAGCTCTTGTTATTTGGAATTATTCTAAATAATGAGATATTTGTGAAATCCAGTTTTAAAATCATGTGCGAAAAAACCATTATAGCCAATTCAGGAGATATTCAGATTACCCAGTGTAATCATTGTAGGATGATCAACATATGGAAGCCGGGAGTGCTTTTAAGCTTTTCATATACGCAGTTTTTTGAGTTTGTGAACGTGGCAAAGCAACTCAATTTTGATAAGTATCATGAGTTTGGTCCAGATGGTAATCGTATTGTTATGCTTTCTACGCCCTTTCCAGATTTATGCCTGAAGTTTAGTAGGGCAGAACTATATGATTTTATCCATGCCATGGATGAGGCCGTCTATATGCATAAAGTATATGAAATTATACATAGCTAATGTTTAACTTCTTTTTTATACCTTCTTAAAACTTTCTTGTGAAAATAGAGTTTTGGCCGGCTAATGAATTGGTCTGCATAAATGCCGTGGGTTCCTGAAAAAAAGTAAGATATACAGCATGAAACCGCTATGAATGGCATGACCTTAATTCCAAATAATTCTACGGCCATAACAGTACAGGCAATAGGTGCATGTGTTGCTCCGGCAAAAACGGCCACAAACCCCATCGCAGCAAGTAAATCTAGGGGCAATGGAACAATCCATATCAGTACATTGCCCAATGTTGCCCCAATAAAGAACAGGGGAGTAACCTCTCCGCCTTTAAAGCCGACACCTAGCGTAAAGGTGGTTAGTATGATCTTAAGGAGAAAATCGTAACTATTCAGCTGGGTTTTAAAGGCAGCTTCTATGGTTGGGATGCCCAAGCCTATGTACTTCGTGCCGAGCAACCACACGGCTATGACAATAAATATTCCGCCAAGTAATGGCCTAAAAGGTGGATATTTAATCGTACTGGAGAAAATTTTGTTCCAAAAATGTAGTAGGCGACTAAACAATAGAGCGGTTATGCCAAATATTAATCCAGTACAAGCACTCCAGCTCAAACTTTTAAAGTTAAGCACTTGGTTAGAGCTAACCAGGTAAGGAGTATGGTGAATACCTAATGATATACAGGTATAATGAGCAATATAGGCCACCAAAATGCTACCTATGACTGCTTTAAGATCAATTTTTTTGAAAGCCAAAACCTCGATTGCAAATAAGGCTCCGGCAAGGGGGGTGCCAAAAACAGCAGAGAAACCAGCGCTAATGCCCATGATGATTAGTGTTCTTCTGCTGTGCTGTGTCAGCTTGAAATATTTGGTACACTGGTCTGCTATAGCTCCACCCATTTGTATGGCTGTGCCTTCGCGTCCTGCAGAACCACCAAATAAATGGGTTATAAGGGTGCCTATTAAAATAAATGGCGCCATTCTAAAGGGGATTACTTTTTTTGGATTTTCATATGCTGTAAGCAAAAGATTATTGCCTTTGGTAATTTCCTTTCCCCAATAATGGTAGGCCAGGCCGATACTCAACCCGGCTAGAGGTAAAAGGGAAATGATCCATTTATGGTTTTCTCTGTAACCGGTGACCTGATCTAACAAGTATAGAAATAACGCGCAAGAGCAGCCTATAGCTACACCAATACTCAGTATAGTGGCACTCCATTTTAAGATAGAAAGAAAGGAGGAGGAAAGATTTTTGTGGATGTCTTGTGGCATGATTTATCAAATAAAGTCTACGTTAGCTTTTTGAGCTTATTAAGTAGACGCCATCCTGTCTCTTATACACATCTGACGCTGCCGACGATCGAGCCATAGTGTAGGTCTGGGTGGGGGGCGGGTGGTGGGGAGGGGGGGGGGGGGGGGGGGGGGGGGGGGGGGGGGGGGGGGGGGGGGGGGG
>NZ_JAELTN010000144.1 GCF_016428855.1 Pedobacter sp. ASV28 | reverse complement strand
CCCCCCCCCCCCCCCCCCCCCCCCCCCCCCCCCCCCCCCCCCCCCCCCCCCCCCCCCCCCCCCCCCCCCCCCCCCCCCCTTTTCCAGCACAAGACGGCATACGAGATGGTAACGCAGGTCTCGTGGGCTCGGAGATGTGTATAAGAGACAGCAAACCATGAATTTTTTTCCAGCCATTTTTCCCCCTGATACATATTGCTGCATAATTTCTTATCTTCGCTCGAAGATAGATATTAATGTTAAAATCCTTTCTGTCTCTTATACACATCTGACGCTGCCGACGATCGAGCCATAGTGTAGAGCTCGGGGGTGGGGGGGTGAGTGAGGGGGGGGGGGGGGGGGGGGGGGGGGGGGGGGGGGGGGGGGGGGGGGGGGGGGGGGGGGGGGGGGGGGGGGGGGGGG
>NZ_JAELTN010000143.1 GCF_016428855.1 Pedobacter sp. ASV28 | reverse complement strand
CCCCCCCCCCCCCCCCCCCCCCCCCCCCCCCCCCCCCCCCCCCCCCCCCCCCCCCCCCCCCCCCCCCCCCCCCCCCCATTTTTTCAAGCATATGACGGCATACGAGATGGTAACGCAGGTCTCGTGGGCTCGGAGATGTGTATAAGAGACAGGATCAAAGGTGTCCTTGATTTGAACATGAAATCTTTCTCTGTTGTCATCGTTAACAAATAAATACACTTTCTTCCCATATTCAGTAATTAGTTCAAGTTCTGTCTCTTATACACATCTGACGCTGCCGACGATCGAGCCATAGTGTAGATCTGGGTGGTGGGCGGAGGATGATAGGGGGGGGGGGGGGGGGGGGGGGGGGGGGGGGGGGGGGGGGGGGGGGGGGGGGGGGGGGGGGGGGGGGGGGGGGGGG
>NZ_JAELTN010000142.1 GCF_016428855.1 Pedobacter sp. ASV28 | reverse complement strand
CCCCCCCCCCCCCCCCCCCCCCCCCCCCCCCCCCCCCCCCCCCCCCCCCCCCCCCCCCCCCCCCCCCCCCCCCCCAATCCACCCCCCGCCCCCCACCGAGATCTACACTATGGCTCGATCGTCGGCAGCGTCAGATGTGTATAAGAGACAGGCAAACGAGGTAATAAGTGCAATCCCTATTTTCCAATCGAATGGCTAGTGGAGCGAACAATATTGCCAACATGGGCAAAAACTATAATGAGGGCCGGTCCTGTCTCTTATACACATCTCCGAGCCCACGAGACCTGCGTTACCATCTCGTATGCCGTCTTAGGCTTGTAAACAGGGGGGGGGGGGGGGGGGGGGGGGGGGGGGGGGGGGGGGGGGGGGGGGGGGGGGGGGGGGGGGGGGGGGGGGGGGGGG
>NZ_JAELTN010000141.1 GCF_016428855.1 Pedobacter sp. ASV28 | reverse complement strand
ACCCCCACCCACCCCCCCTACCCCCCCCCCCGCCGCTCCCCCCCCCCCCCCCCCCCCCCCCCCCCCCCCCCCCCCCCCTTAATGCTACTCCCACACCCGACTTATCATCTATGGCTAGATCTTAGGAAGCTTCAGATGTGTTTTAGAGCCTGCGCCCAACAGGAGCAAGGAAAACCAAAAAACAATGGTATTATTTGTCCTGTTGCTACCGTTGGCGTCCCCGCCAGCGGCTTAATCCTTTTATCCCATATATGGCTCTATTAAACATCACCGAGCCCCAGATAACAGAGAAAAAAAATGGTATGCAGTCTTTTGGGGGGGAGACGCGGCGGGGGGGCGGGGGGGGGGGGGGGGGGTGGGGGTGGTGTGGGGGGGGGGGGGGGGGGGGGGGGGGGGGGGGGGG
>NZ_JAELTN010000140.1 GCF_016428855.1 Pedobacter sp. ASV28 | reverse complement strand
GGTCGAGAGTGGACCTTTCCAGAATATAGCCGTAAGCGTCTGCCGGTACCCATGGACAGCCCCAGTGGAATATTCAGCGCTTACCGGAATGGACGTTCAACCTAAGGCGACGTACCGATATTTGGACGTCCAAGCTGACCCCAGTCCCCACGCTCGCAACGCCTCCATCATCATCACTTCGCCATATCCCTCACCCCTTATACGCCGCAGCGCCTGACAGACTCACCATTTTCCCAATGGAACATCCGCCATGCCTCGCGTCCGATGGATCGGCCTGCTCGCCGCCTCGCTGTTGAGTGCCCACGCGTTTGCCACCATCACCGGCAGTGAACCGCTGCTGGATCCGCTGCAACGTCCATGGGCGCCTGAAGCACCCATCGACCAATTTCCACTGTGGCCCGAGG
>NZ_JAELTN010000139.1 GCF_016428855.1 Pedobacter sp. ASV28 | reverse complement strand
CCCTTGCTGCGGAAAATGGCCGGATTATGCGCCGGCCGCGCATGCCTGTGCCCTGCTCAGGGGAAGGAGGCACCGGCCAGCGGATGCACCATGCGCTTGACGTTGCGCACCGAGATGGAATGGAACTGGCCATCGTCGGTGACCACATCGCCGAAGGCGAAAAAGCCTTCGGCCGCGTTGCGGTTGAACTGCTCCAGGCGCTGCGCGAGGCTGGCGTTGTTGGACACGGATTCGAGGCGGTACTCGATGGCGCCCTGCTGGTCGCCGCTCTTTTCGTACAGCTGCACGCCTTCGGTATTGCCGCGCAGCACCAGGGCGCCACGCAGCAGGTGGCCCTTGGCACCCATCTCGTCCAGGCGCTGCTTCAGCGCCGTGCCGTTGGCCATGCCGAAGGGCGCGGCCAGGGCGAACAC
>NZ_JAELTN010000138.1 GCF_016428855.1 Pedobacter sp. ASV28 | reverse complement strand
CTCCAAGGTACTTATCTGGGTCTACGTTGCGGATGCTGCCAGCTGCTCACGTTACCGTACGGGAGTCTCATCGCGTTTGAACTCAGCCGGCGGCCGAGTCGCTCGCGGACCGGTAACGGCACGCCGCGAGTCAGTCCCACCACCCGCCGCTGTACACCGCGTGCAGCCCGGCGACGCGATTGTCGATCACGTCCTCGTCGACCTCGCCGCCGAACAGGGCGTCACGGGTCAGAGACCGCAGCATTGCGCGGCGGGCGGTGCGGTCCGATCGGTACCAGGAACGTCGCGCGGTCTTGCGGTAGGAGGTGTCGGAGAACATGCGCCGCCACACTGTGCGGTCGAGTATTGGGGACCAGTGGCAGTTTGTTGCAGGAACGCTCCAGCGTCCGGTGGGTCGCAAAGGCTCAGGGTATGCG
>NZ_JAELTN010000137.1 GCF_016428855.1 Pedobacter sp. ASV28 | reverse complement strand
GTTCCCGAAAGGCTGATGCCCGAAACCGAAACAGGCTTGCCGTTGGCTACGGTCTTGCTGTTGAACGTAGCGGAGGTATAGGCTAGGGTAATGTTATCGCCAGAAAGGGCATTGCTGCTAAGGTTCACCGTAGCATTGCTGGTCGCATCGTACACCTTGTTGCTTCCAGTAGCGGAAACCATCAGGGCAAATGGCGTAATGTCGGCAGTGGTACTTGCCGTGGTGTTAAATGTATAGTTGGTCGCGTCTGTTCCCGAAAGGCTGATGCCCGAAACCGAAACAGGCTTGCCGTTGGCTACGGTCTTGCTGTTGAACGTAGCGGAGGTATAGGCTAGGGTAATGTTATCGCCAGAAAGGGCATTGCTGCTAAGGGTCACCGTAGCATTGCTGGTCGCATCGTACACCTTGTTGCTTCCAGTAGC